>NZ_JAABNK010000025.1:0-462725 GCF_009915965.1 Proteus sp. G2300 | reverse complement strand
TGGATCCATTTATCATTGTCTTCTTCTGATTTTTCTTCTTTTTTCCCTTCAATCAATAAACGACTTCCTTTTAATGAAACCGATAAGTCATCTTCTTGATATCCAGGCACACTCACTGTCAGTTCATAATGGTTATCATCAATCTGTTTCAGGTTATAGGTCTGAATTGGTGATGCAATAGGCTTACTACCTGTTAACTGACTAAACAGGCGATCTATCTGATCAAAGCGGTTTGACAGTAGGTTGTCAGATAATGCTGGGAATAATGAAAAAGGTTTAATGTTAGGCATATAACTCCTCCTTCAGTATTTAGTGAATTATGGGCGGTATCTTATTTGCCCAAAATATAAATATGAACGAACAAAAATTTTTCAAGCCCTAAAAACTCATTTTTTTATCTTTAACCAACCAATATGAGATTGCAGATAGCAAAAAACCCCGCCGAAGCGAGGTTTTATATATTCAACTATTTAATGCTTAACTCATTTGAGCTGTCATCACACTTTTGCAAAAGATACATTTTGCGCCGTGTGGATTGTTCACTGTGACATCAAATTGTGATGTTCTATATTGTGAACCACTACAACAAGGGCATTTAAAATAGAGGCGAATAGTAATAGCGCCTTTAGAGAGCCACCACGTTGCCTGCTGCTGGGCCTTTCATACCATTTTCCATGGTGAATGAAACTTGTTGGCCTTCCGCTAATGTTTTGAAGCTATCACTTTGGATTGCAGAGAAATGTACGAAGACATCTTTGCTGCCATCAGCTGGAGTAATAAAACCAAAACCTTTACCTTCATCGAACCATTTTACTGTACCAGTCATTGTATTAGACATAGAATTTCCTTTAATTGATTTAATTTGCCATAAGGCATATGCGGTTTGTTTTGTATTTTTACTTATGGGAATTAATTAGAAGGAATTCACAATGAAGAGGTATCGAGGATAACGCTAAACGGGAACAACTTTAAACTTACTAACATAAATAGGTCTGTACTTCCAAACCAGTGACGCTATTAAGCCATAGAAAAATTCAGATAGCAAACTTTATTTTTTAGCGGTAAGTCTGCTCACGAATGTTTTTAAATCATAAAAACCCTATAAATTAACTAAGTCTCCAGTTGATGAAAAATTAAATATCATATTTTCATACTTAAGAATATATCGTTATAATCATTAAATAAGTATCAAAATTATGGATGGTATAAAATTAAAAACTATCAATCATACGAAAAATTATTTTTTATTTTTCTCTCTAAAATAAAAATTTTTCCATTTAAGTTGTTTTTTTCTTTTTTACATTGTTCATAAGACTTTGATAGCTCTCTTACTTCATGGTCTTTGACTAAAAAGTTTTGGATGAGAATATCTTGTTTTATTTTAGAAAGAATCTCAGTATTTACTCCAATAAATTTTCTTTTATCCACATATTTAATTAGTAAGCAACCATCATTATCTGTCGTAATATCATAAAGAACCCTATTTTCGTCTTTAAAGTTATCCTTTATATACCAGTAAAATTGAGAAAATTTTAATGTAATAGATTGAATGTCTCTTCTTCTTTCTTTAAACGACTTTTCACCATAGAATTTATAAATTAGATTAATACCATTAATAGGATTAATAACATTAAATATAGGATTCAACACATTTTTTTCGAAGACAATATTACCCGGAAAGATTTTATAAATATCCTTATTATACTTATAGCATTGACAGTTAGGTAAAATATCAATCAGTTTTATCATTATATGATGTCATTATTAAACTTAATATTAATGGTGTCTTTCATCTTTACTTTCATCTTTAACTTCACCTTTCTTTTTATTCATTGAATTAAATTCAGTTATATAGCTATCAAACCAATCTGCTACTCTGAATACCGCAAAAACAGCGGCTAAAGTACAAAAAATTGAATAAATAAATATGAAATAACCGAAAAAACTCAATAAAAGTAACGCTTCCTTGCAAAATATTTTAGGAAGAATTACTCCATATGTTTTAGCCAACAATGCAATAAGAATTGCTAATATTTGCAAAAATATAAAATGAACAAATGCTGTACATGCTTCCATATATGGTGATGGTTTACTACCTTCACTACCTCCAGCTATAAGTTTCTTAAAACCATCATCACCTACAGCAAGTAAGATTGCTAATCCCCCAAGGGAAAAACCAAGTAGATTAGGAAGTAATGATAAAACATCTCCCCACCACCCTGATTTAGACCAAGCGGGATATAATATGCAAGCAACAAGAAACGCTACGTAAAAGTAACTACTTTTAAATAGCGCAGTAAAGCCACCATAGACTGACCAATATTTTTTTATAATATCTATCATTTAGTTAGCCATTGCCTAAAATCATTATAAATTGATTTTGCTTTCCTTAAAAGAACATCCATAGGTAACGTGTCATCTGGATCATAAATCTCATATCTTTTTAATGGCTTATCAGAACTAGATAATTCTTCTGAAAAACCTTCATAATCTTGTCTTTTAATAGTTACTTTACCATTACGAGATGCAATTAAAGCTTCCATTTTTAATTTTTGATCGGGAGCAATATCATGATTACTATCTGACTTTAAAATTTTTTCTTCTTCTATCACATTGATTTTTTTAAGCCTTTCCTTAAACTCTTGCTCAGCATTTGCTAAATCATCAGGGTTAGGTCTACGAGTAACCAAAGTTATTTTTTTTATTCCTTTTAAAGATAACATACGTTCAACTTCATTAGGTTCTGTAAGGCTTGTAACATTAACGACCCCATATTTCTTAACAATTTTTTCATTGGAAAATAATAAATTAAAAAACTTCTCTATTTGTAAGTGAGAAAGATTTTTATTATTATAACGAGCCTCATACACTAATAAGTGTGCTTTAGGAAGAAAAACGAATGAAAACTTTGAAACATTTGGCTTAAGATTTTCAGGTATAAATATACTATCTTTTTCTTCTTCTGTTGCTAATTCATTGGTAGTAATACTGTACCAATCACTATCTTTATTGATATCCATATATTTTAAAATCTCACCTTCATACGGATCTACATCAGATGTGCTACCAATTGTTTTTGAGAAAAATTTTAATAAAGCGTAAATATCTCCCCCCAAATTCACAGTTTTATGTAATCTAAAAGTATCTTTAAATAGCTCAACATATTTTTGTGGAGAATGAGGATGAATAGTTATATTTAATGCACCACATTCAAGCTTTTTATTTCTAGCCATACAGACCTGTTCCTTTAGAATAATTTTCTTATATAGCAACAATACTAGATCAATATTCAGTTCATAAGGGAAATGGTATAAACATAATGATAAGCAGGTCACAGGATTAAAGTAAATTAACTTGATAAAACAAGGTAAATAAAAAGTATTTATGTGATTGAAAATTTATTTAGCAAAAAACAGATCATTATAAAATTGCATCCAATTTCTACGTCATGTTCTTTCACTGAGTTATGGCAATAACTTGATAATTGGCTACTATGGTGCGTTCTGGTGAAGACATTTTTTATACTCTCTCTGCACAATAAAAACAATCTTTGGACATAGATATACCTTTAATTTAGTTTACCTCTCACCCAACGATTTTATCGTAACCAGTGTAAGTGGAACATAATTCACCTACCAATTATCAATTATTTTTTTACTTGAATACATGATATGTAAAACATATTTTAAACACAATATATTGTGCTTTGTAATTACGCAAGACTATAAATGTGGTGTTTTCTAATTATTTTATCCATGTCTAATTTTACGTTATCAACCGATAAACACCCTTCAATAAATCCTTCCGCTGTCTGCAATCGCTTAGCTACTTCATTATGAGAAATACCGAGTTTTGAAGCCATTGAGCGTAAAGGATAATTCTTCACATAGTACATAATAACCAACTGAAACAAGTAACTATTATTTACCTTTAAATGTAATACCGCTTTATTTATTTTTAAGCCATCATCATCTGAACATTGCTCTCGGCTTCGTCTTGAGCTTGGAATTAATCCTTTAAAACCTGCGGCAATTGATGAGTAATCGATACTATTTCCCTCATTAGCTGACCACGCACCCCAACGTGATAAAACTTCCTGCATATCTCTCATACTTAGACTCCCCGTGCCGTATACACGTTAAACCAATGCTCCCATTCCTAATGAACGGTTTAAAAAAGAAAATAACAATTCGATTTGATTGCCGTAAGTGGCTTCCCACAATTTGGGATCACGATGCAACTCATCATGATGTTGCCGACATAATGGAATAGTGAATAAGTCATGAGCTTTCGTTCCCATGCCTCCCATACCATGGCCGATGATATGATGTGGATCATCAGCTTGTTGTCCGCAAACACAACAAGGCTGTGTTTTTATCCATTGAATCCATTGAGAATTCTCCCAACGACGCATTTTAGGTTTAAGAAGAAATGAGGCTGGAGGTTCAGGATCGACAGTCACATTAATAACGGGTTTTATGGCATCTAAACGCGCATTCATTGCTGATAGCGCTGTTACTTCATTGGGAACAATATCAGCTTCAGGAAAACCGCCATGCACCCTGCGCTCTTTAGGTTTATCAGACCAATTTAGAATACGACGTAATATAGCATCAGGTAGTTCATCAACCAGTTTATGCATTACGGCAAAAGCAAAAAAGTCAGGTATCGTCAGCGAATGGCTATCATCTAATCTCAAACGACTGCGAATAGTGTCTATCATCCAAGCAATACGATTTTTATATGCTAATTCAGCAACCCACCCCGCCGATGAATTACGAATATGATTATCATGATACCAACAAGTCCGTATCACACCGTCTTTATGCCATGTGGTTGTTAATTCATGATGATGATAACTGTCATGCTCATCGTTAATCTGGCAACAATGAATATTTCTGCCTATCCACATATTCATCGATGACAGCCCACCCATAGCTTGGATCACTTTTTCATTATTTAAAAAGCCAATAATGTCCTTGTTATTCAATAATGGCTGTTCGTTCCCTGTTAATGCACCAGAAGGCCATTTATTTAAACTCTTTGGTACATCACTAATAATCACACGAGAATGTTGTTTAAGTTGCGCAAGCAACTCCGCTTCAGGCTTCAATAAAACAACACCAAGATCGGGCTGAATATAGGGTGTTAATAATAATTTCATGCACTCACCTGTTTATTCAGCATCACCATACGGATCAATTCATCCGTTTTACTTTCAAAGAAATGGGGTTGAGTTTCACGAGGATTATTAGGGCTGGTCATGTTCTTCCCAAACTGACAACCTCGAGCAGTCACAGACCAGAACTCTTTTATTTTATTAGCAGTTTTCGTACTTGGACGAGATAAACGTTCAACAATGCCGAGATCTGCCAACCGCTTATAAGCTTGTTGCGCTGAAATAGGTAATTGATGTTTTCTAATCAGTGTTGATAAAGCTACTGTTGGACGACTTGAACCATCCATTGATCCGCTTGGCGCATCAATCGCATACACAGGGGCTAATTCGGGTAAGCCTGCCATGGCTTGTAATTTTTGATACGCCCCTAATTTTGAAGAGTTTGAGAAATTCAGGCTTTTAGCCATCGATTCAAGCAATATGACTCCAGCTTGAACTTTATCGGCTAACTTTTCGCCGTGTTGCTGTGTTATCAATGCATCAAAAGTACGGATCACTTTTAAATGAAATGACGGGCTTATCCACATTGCATAGGCATACACTAATTCTTTGCAAACATATGTTCCTTGGTTAAGCCCTCCAACAATGGTCACAATGGGAACCGCTCCTGTGATCTCAGGAGCGGTTGAAATTTCATCAACCAACTCTTTAGTTTGAGTCAAAACACTCCAATTCGACGGTTGATGCCGTTTTTCACCACCTGAGACTCGATGAAGATCATTTAAACAATAACGCCCTGCGGTATCTCGACGAATTTGAACACCATCAATAACAATTAGTCCATTCATGTTATTTTTCTCCACTCTCGTTTATAGCAAAACTTCCTGAGCAACTTGTTCCGCGACTTGTTGCCAAATACCTCGCCACGCAGCTAAACCTGCAACCTCATTCATTCGGCCTAGACCATTTTTCTTTGCCTGAATAGCGGCTAATTCTTGGATTTTATTTTTAGGTTTCCAACCTGTACCCCAGATAAGCCGAAATGTTTCATCACGCTCTACGGAATCGATTGTGATTTTTTTCTTACCCGCCAAACGTAAGGTTAAATCATCCCATTGAGCCCTGAGTGTACGAGGACACTGAACATTCTTTTTCCAAAAATTATCTTGCGTAATTCGTTTATAGAACTGACAAATTTCTTTGTGAGTATGCCCATCAATCGTTGTCATTAAGCGAATATCATTAGCCCAATCAGTGAAATTTGGCTCTTTAGGCGTTTTTAATCCCATCTCTTGAAACACTTCGCATTTACGACTGAATAGCCATTTAGCGCACTTCAAATCGTCAGCGGAGCCCCATTTTTGAAAATTGGCGCTGTAAATCACAGCTTCAGGATAACGAGTTAAAAAATCATTTTTGGGCTGGTCGCTGGATTCGCCAGAATTCTGCGACGAAGAATAATTTATTGATGGATCATATTTTGAAGTTACTGATGGATCGCCCTCAGGAGCTGACGGGTCAAAATCCCTGTTTTTGCTCGATTCTGAGGGAACAGAATTTGATGCGACAAATTTTGATGGGTCAGATCCTGATGCGTCAGATTTTGTTGGTTGAGAAAGCGCTTTCTTGGCTGATTGGTATAGTTTTTCTACATTCAGCTGATAAATATTGCTTGCGTTACGATTGCCTTTTCTACGCTTTTCACTGGTTAACCACCCTTCTTTTTCCAACTGTTTTATTGCTGTGCGCACCGTGCTTTCACCCGCACCAATTTGACGAGCAATCGTCACAACAGAAGGCCAACAAATACCTTCATCATTAGAAAAATCAGCTAATCTTGCCATGATAGCGACTGATGTGAGTTTTAAACCTGCATGGGCGCAACCATCCCAAACATAACTAGATAATTTAACACTCATAAAAGGCCTCACTTAACTCGGGTATATCTCTCTTTAAATCTTTGAACTGGCTCGCATTGTTCGTATTCACAACCATCAATCATAAAAATAACGCGCTGTTTTTCTCGATCATAACGAATGACATGAACAAGGAGCCCTCGAGGATTTCTGTAATAGCGATCCAGACGATTAGGATCTTCATTTCGCATTGCATTTTCCTCCACTCAAGAAATAGAAATCAGCCCATGACTTTTTCAGTGTCCTCTTATCTACCAAATCGATATTTTTTCGGTAGTTGTGTGATCGATTGTCACTCGGTATGCTTTCTACATAGCGAAATGTTCCCTCTTTAGTTAAGGGTAAACAGCGAAATTGCTTTTTAGGTATTAGATGCGCTAATCTACTCATGCTTATTTCTCTTCACATCATTGAAATTGGCAACCGAAGCCAGAGGCCGTATACCTTTGGCTTCACCCTTTCTTAGTCGCTTCCTGTTTTTCACCGTATAACACTTTCAGTGAATCCAAGAACCCAATTGCATATGCAAAAACTTTTCCTGCTTTTCGATAAATACGCCCTATTTCTTCATCCGTTAAAACACCATCAACAAGACTTTCTTGAATTAAAACGGCGAGTGATCCTTGCATAGCCGCCAATGTCATTCGCATATCAAATAGCTCTACTTGGTCTATCTTTTCTGCTTCTATTTTTGGTAATGCACTCATGCCATGACGTTCTAGGTGATATTCCACCAGCAACTTAGTGCCCGAAATGTCTTCCATCGCTTCTTGTTCATCAATATCAAAGAAACGACAGCCATTTTTTTCATATAACTTGTTATTAAACGTATCGAGTGACATGCCTAAAGCCCCTGCCATAGCAGAACGTCCACCCGGCAGTGCTTTGCACATTTCTTTAATAACTTCTTTAATTGAATGTTTACTCATATCTACCTGCTCTATCTTTTATTGGTAGTTAATTGCCTTATGCTGTTTTGGTATTTTTTCTATAAAGTTCAGGGTTATATTTAAGTTTTCCCTTGGTGATTTTTTCTATTTCATACGCCCTTACTTTAGGAATGATATATCCCCAACCACACACCGAAGGATGTTTAATACCGAGGGCTTTTGCTGTTTTACACGTACCACCAAAAAACGTGATTACATCTTTTTTCTTCATTTGTAATCCTTTGGTAAGTGAATAATTCACACGCATACAATGTAGGATATCTTACATTTAAATGTCAAGATTCTTACATTTGGAATGTGGTAGGCTTTCCTACATGAAAGAAATGAGCGAACGAATTAAACAAAGACGCCTTGAGCTGAAAATGACACAGCAGGCTCTAGCCAAAAAAGCTGGAGTCAATCGTGTGACTGTTACTGGTTGGGAAAAAGGTGACTATCAACCCAATGGCGCTAATCTTCAAGCATTAGCGAGTGCTCTTGAAACAAGCCCTATTTGGCTTGTTGATGGAAAAGAAGATCCTATTTCTAATGTTTCGTTTTTAAAATTTAATAGATCTAGTGGTGAATACCCTTTAATTAGCTGGGTAAGCGCTGGGAATTGGTCTGAGGCCGTAGAGCCATATCATAGAAAATCAATCGATACATGGTATGAGACAACTGTGCATTGTTCCGAAGAATCATTTTGGCTAGAAGTAAAAGGAGATTCTATGACCTCTCCTTCTGGACTAAGTATTCCTGAAGGGATGATTATATTAGTAGATCCCGCAGTAGAGGTTGTTAGTGGCAAGCTAGTTGTCGCTAAATTAGAATCTGAAAATGAAGTTACATTTAAGCAGTACATTGTAGATGCAGGCAACCATTACTTAAAACCATTAAACCCTCAATACCGCTTAATACCAATCAATGGAAATTGTAAAATTGTGGGTGTTGTTGTGGATGCCAAAATAGCTCATTTACCATAATTTCCTATCTCATTGATAAAAGGATCCTCTTCGGAGGATTTTTTATTACCATCACATACCAATGTAAGTTTTCCTACAAAAACACTTGACACACCAATGTTGGTTATCCTACATTTTAAGTGTGCGGTGTAGGATGAGTTACATTATGATTAATATCTAATTCAATTATGTGTGTGAAAACACTTAATAAAAATTTTCATGTGAAGAGAAATAGTTTCTGTCTGTTGGGAAACAGCAGAAACCGCCACAACTTGAGGTAAACAATAATCAAGTTCAATAATTGAAACATAAAAAATAAGTCTTTATTTACCATTAACCAACATCAGGGAAATTTAATCTCGATTAATTCGAGAGGGATCTTTATTACTTAAATTATGTGGAGAGAATAATGTCTTATATTGCAACTGCAACAAATAAGCACTTCTATTACCTCG
Organism: Proteus sp. G2300; assembly: GCF_009915965.1. Lineage (NCBI taxonomy): Bacteria > Pseudomonadati > Pseudomonadota > Gammaproteobacteria > Enterobacterales > Morganellaceae > Proteus > Proteus sp. G2300. Next base: position 453,344 of record NZ_JAABNK010000025.1, on the reverse strand, counting down.
ATGTACGGATCGAGGATATAGATATTCAAGACATCGCGATAGGTTTAGCTAATGAATGTCGCTTTAATGGACAAATTGATAATTTCTATTCTGTTGCTCAACACTCAGTATATGTCAGCTATTTAGTTGCTCCTGAATATGCTTTAGAAGCCTTACTTCATGATGCCAGTGAGGCCTATGTAAAAGATCTGCCATCACCGCTTAAAAAGCTATTACCTGAATATAAGGAGATAGAAAAAAGAATTGATACTGTTATTCGTCAAAAATATAACTTGCCACCCGTTATGTCGGACGCTGTGCATTTAGCCGACTTAATGATGTTAGCAACTGAAAAACGAGATTTAGATATTGATGTGGGTAGCAATTGGCTAATGCTTGAAGGTATTCCTACAAGTGATTTTATTGTTAATCCATTAACTTCACTACAAGCCAAAGTTTTATTTTTACGTAGATTTAATGAATTAAGTAAAAGGAGCTAAATAAACAGTTCTAAAAAGTTTAAATAAATACCACCAGCATAATTAACGTCTATTTAAACTGTATACGGCAGTATGGAGAGAAAATATGTCAAGAATGGTGACTCTTGAAGCGTGGGCAAGGTTGGAATTTGGAGATGCCTCTCCTTGCATGACGGTATTACAAAAATACGCAAAGAATAACCTTATTGCACCACCTGCAATGAAAGTTGGCCGCAAGTGGATGGTCGATAGAGAAGCTCGTTATGTGGGCTATCTGTCTCTCCCTCAAATTCCTACTAAATCAACGGAACGACTTAAGAGGATAATTACCGATGGCTGCCCGACCACGAACCCATAAAATTATCATCCCTAATCTATATCGAAAGCTAGATAAACGTAACGGCAAAATTTATTGGCAATATAAACATCCCATCACCGGTAAATTTCATAGCTTAGGCACCGACGAGCAAGAAGCGAGAGAAACTGCCATTCAGGCCAATACAATTATTGCTGAACAACATACTCGACAGTTATTAAGTATTAATGAACGGTTATCAAAAATTAAGACAAGCAAGTCTGAAATATCTGTCGATATATGGATGGATAAATATTTAGATATTCAAAAAGAAAGATTAGATATCGGTGAATTAAAAATTAATTCTTATCGACAAAAAATGAAACCTATTAATTTATTCCGTCAGTATTGTGGTACGAAAATATTAAAAGAGATAACCGCTTTAGACATCGCTGAAATAATAGATTCCATCAAAGTATTAGGACATTCAAGAATGGCTCAGGTCGTTCGCATGGTGCTTATTGATGTATTTAAGGAAGCTCAACATGCTGGCTATGTTCCGCCTGGTTACAATCCCGCGAAAGCAACTAAACAACCACGGAATAGAGTGAAAAGAGAACGCATGACATTGGACGAATGGCGCACTATTTACCAGCAAGCTAAAAACCACCCTCCTTACCTGCAATGTGGCATGTTATTGGCTTTAACCACAGGTCAGCGGATCGGTGATATCTGTAAAATGAAATTCTCTGATATTTGGGATGACATGTTACACATACAGCAAGAGAAAACGGGGAGTAAGTTAGCCATCCCTCTTTCGCTAAAATGTGAGGCTATCAACCTCTCCTTAAGGGATGTTGTTGCTCAATGTCGTGACGCGGTTGTAAGTAAATATCTCGTGCATTATCGGCATACCACCGCACAAGCAAAACGAGGCGAGCAAGTCACACCAAATACATTAACCACAACATTTAAAAAGGCGCGAGATAAATGTGGGTTAACTTGGGAAAAAGGTACGGCACCTACTTTCCATGAACAGCGATCTTTATCTGAGCGACTTTATCGAGAACAAGGAATTAATACACAAAAATTATTAGGGCATAAAACACAAAATATGACTGATAAATACCACGACGATAGAGGAAAAGAATGGCAAATTATTGCTGTTTAATTGAACAGTTTTGGGGAAGAGTTTTGGGGATATTTTGGGGAAGAATTTTATAGTACAAAAAATAAACGGGAACTAATAAGCTCCCGTTAACTATTTATCAAATCAACAATTACATGTGTTTGATAATCGCGTCACCAAACTCGCTACATTTCAGTAGTTTAGCGCCTTCTAACTGACGTTCGAAATCATAAGTTACGGTCTTAGCGGCAATCGCGCCTTCCATACCTTTAATGATTAAGTCAGCAGCTTCTGTCCAACCCATGTGGCGTAACATCATTTCCGCGGAAAGAATAATTGAGCCAGGGTTAACTTTATCTTGTCCTGCATACTTAGGTGCTGTACCGTGTGTTGCTTCGAATAAAGCACACTCATCACCAATATTTGCGCCAGGTGCAATACCGATACCTCCAACTTGAGCCGCTAATGCATCGGAAATATAGTCACCATTAAGGTTCATACATGCGATTACATCATACTCTGCTGGACGTAACAGAATCTGTTGCAAGAATGCGTCAGCGATAACGTCTTTAACGATGATCTCTTTACCTGATTTTGGATTTTTGATTTTAACCCAAGGGCCACCATCTAATAATTCACCACCAAACTCTTCGCGTGCTAATTCATAACCCCAGTCTTTAAAGGCACCTTCGGTAAATTTCATAATATTACCTTTGTGTACCAGCGTGACTGAATCTCGGTCATTATCAATCGCGTATTCAATCGCTGCACGAACTAAGCGCTTAGTCCCTTCTTCTGAACAAGGTTTGATACCAATACCACAATCTTGAGGGAAGCGGATTTTGGTAACACCCATTTCATTTTGCAAGAATTTAATGACTTTATCTGCTTCTGCTGAGCCAGCTTTCCACTCAATACCCGCATAAATATCTTCTGAGTTTTCACGGAAGATAACCATATCAGTCAGTTCAGGGTGTTTAACTGGGCTTGGAGTACCTTTGTAGTAACGTACTGGGCGTAGGCAAATATAGAGGTCAAGTTGTTGGCGTAATGCAACGTTTAATGAACGGATACCACCGCCAACTGGGGTAGTCAGAGGACCTTTAATAGAAACACGATATTCACGGATAAGATCTAAGGTTTCTTCTGGTAACCAAACATCTTTACCATACACCTGCGTAGATTTTTCACCGGTGTAGACTTCCATCCATTCAATCTTACGTTCTTTGCCATAAGCTTTCTCAACGGCTGCATCAACAACTTTTAACATTGCTGGCGTGACATCGATACCGATACCGTCCCCTTCAATATAAGGGATAACCGGATTATTGGGAACAACAAGCTTACCTTTAGCATCTAGTGTAATTTTAGCGCCATTAGCCGGAACAACTACTTTGCTTTCCATTTACCTCTCCTTTCATGTAAGCGCACGCTTTGTTAATTTTTTGTAAGAGACCTGTCAATACTACTTGATTATTCAGCTAACGCCAATCGCTTCTCTTTTAAGGTATAATCAATCTCCCATTTTTTACAAAAATTAGCTATGACAAATCAATTTAAAAGCTCGATTAAAACAAGAAAACATCATGCCCCTTCAACACAAAGAAAACCAGCACGCCTAAGAGGTGAGCGTAAAGTGGTTATCTTTAATAAACCCTTTGATGTGCTAGTCCAATTTACTGATGAAAGTGGTAGAAAAACACTAAAAGATTTTATTCCTATTCGTGATATTTATGCTGCAGGGCGTCTAGATAGAGATAGCGAAGGGCTTTTAGTCTTAACAAATGATGGGAAGTTACAAGCAAAATTAACGCAACCGGGTAAAAAAACAGGAAAAATCTACTATGCTCAGGTAGAAGGCGTTCCTTGTACAACAGCATTACAACAATTTCGAGAAGGATTAGACCTTAAAGATGGCAAAACACTACCTGCACAAGTCGAAATAGTTGAACAACCCGAATGGCTATGGGAGAGAAATCCACCGATTAGAGAACGCCAAACTATTCCGACAACTTGGCTAAAAATCACCTTATTTGAAGGTAAAAATCGTCAAGTGAGACGAATGACGGCTCATATTGGTTACCCTACATTACGCTTGATCCGCTTTAGTATGGGAAATATTACGCTGGATAATCTATTACCTGGTGAATGGAAGGAGATTGATTTTGTTTAAACCTCATGTGACTGTCGCATGTATTGTTCATGCAAAAAATAAATTTCTGGTTGTTGAAGAAACCGTTAATGGCAAAGCAACATGGAATCAACCTGCTGGCCACCTTGAAGCTGATGAAACACTTATTCAAGCTGTTCAACGTGAGTTATGGGAAGAAACAGGATTAACACTTCCTGTTCAATATTTCCTTAAATTACATCAATGGATTGCCCCTGATAAAACGCCTTTTTTACGGTTCCTCTTTTTAATTGAGGCTCAAGAACAAGTTGAAACTCACCCTAATGATAGCGATATCAATTGTTGTCATTGGGTTAGCGCAGATGACATTATTCAAAGCCAGCAATTACGTTCACCTTTAGTGAGAGAAAGCCTGTTATGTTATCAACAAGGTGAACTCTACCCTCTTTCTATTTTAAGTGGCTTTGGTGCACCCTTTAATTAAATAACAGAAAATGGGAAAACAAAGCATCAAAAACAGAGCAACACTTGATGCACCTGTGTCAGTGATATGGTAAAGTATGGCGCTTATTTTTCCGCAGTGAGATCCAGTCATGTCAGATAACAGCCAAAAAAAAGTCATCGTGGGAATGTCCGGTGGCGTAGATTCATCCGTCTCAGCCTATCTTCTTAAGGAACAGGGATATCAGGTCGTTGGTCTGTTTATGAAGAACTGGGAAGAAGACGACGATACAGAATATTGCTCAGCATCAGCGGATCTTGCTGATGCACAAGCCGTGTGCGATAAGCTTGGTATCGAGCTTTACACCATCAATTTTGCTGCTGAATATTGGGATAATGTTTTTGAACATTTTTTATCTGAATATAAAGCAGGCCGCACTCCAAACCCCGATATTCTGTGCAATAAAGAAATAAAATTTAAAGCATTTTTAGAATATGCGGCAGAAGATTTAGGTGCTGATTATATCGCAACAGGCCACTATGTTCGCCGTCGTGATATCAATGGCAAAAGCCAATTACTTCGTGGCGTCGATAATAACAAAGACCAGAGCTATTTCTTATACACATTAAGTCACGAGCAAATCGCACAAAGTCTTTTCCCTGTTGGTGAGATGGAAAAGCCTGAAGTTAGAAAAATCGCTGAAAAACTTGAATTAGCAACAGCGAAGAAAAAAGACTCAACGGGTATTTGTTTTATTGGTGAGCGTAAATTTACCGATTTCTTATCACGTTACCTCCCGGCTAAACCTGGCCCTATCATCACAGTTGATGGTGAAACTATTGGTGAACACCAAGGATTGATGTATCACACATTAGGTCAACGTAAAGGTTTAGGTATCGGTGGAACAAAAGACGGTGGCGATGATCCTTGGTATGTTGTTGATAAAGATGTTGAAAACAACATTCTTGTTGTGGCACAAGGTCATGAACACCCAAGATTAATGTCTGTCGGCTTAATTGCTCAACAATTACATTGGGTATCAAGAGAGCCAATGACTGGGGCGTTTCGCTGTACTGTTAAAACACGATATCGCCAACCTGATATTGCGTGTACAGTAACGCCATTAAGTGAAGATAAAATTGAAGTCCGCTTTGATTATCCCGTTGCTGCTGTAACGCCGGGACAATCAGCCGTCTTTTATCAAGACGAAGTCTGTTTAGGTGGCGGGATCATTGAAACACGTATTCAGGAGTAGATGTGGCTAAAGATTTTCGTGATATAACACTTGCATTGGCAGGCATCTGCCAAGCAAGTCGTCTCGTTCAACAAATTGCTTACCAAGGTAGTGCGAACGAAAATGATGTTGAAGTGATGGTTAACAGTATTTTTAATCTCAATCCCACATCAACACTTGATGTTTATGGTAATCAAATTAGCCATTTAAAATTAGGCTTTCAAACACTGAAAGCTATTCATCAGGCAGTAAGAAGAGAAAAATTAACGCTAGAGTTGATGACTTATCAACAAGGTTTAATCAACTTAGAACGCTTAATCGGACGAAATGATGATTATAGTTCACGTTTATCACAAAAAATTTCTCAATTAGAGCGTCAAAAAAGCTATTTTGAACCTATGTCCGAAGGTGTATTTAATGCACTCGCTGGCGTTTATGTTGATGCGGTTAGTCCTGTAGGCCCTCGCATTCAAGTTCATGGCTCTATCGAACTGTTAAAAAACCCAATTATTCAAGCTAAAGTTAGAGCGTTATTATTAACGGGTATTCGTAGTGCCGTGCTCTGGCGTCAAGTGGGTGGTCGTCGCTTTGATTTTTTATTACATCAAAAGACAATTATCCGACAAGCTGATGATTTTCTCGCTCAATGTTAATACTTTAAATTCAACCTGGGAGTTGCCAACAATGGAATTATCTTCGCTGACAGCGATTTCACCGATTGACGGTCGTTACGGTAGTAAAACTTCGTCGTTACGTTCTATTTTTAGTGAATTCGGTCTTCTGAAATTCCGTGTACAGGTAGAAGTTCGCTGGCTACAAAAGCTGGCATCTTGCGCCGACATTAAAGAAGTTCCTGCCTTTGAAAAAAACGCAAACGATTACCTTGATGCGATAGTTGCTAACTTCAATGAAGAAGATGCAGCACGTATTAAAACCATCGAACGCACCACTAACCACGATGTAAAAGCTGTAGAATATTTCTTAAAAGAAAAAGTGGCGACCATCCCTGCATTACATCAGGTTTCTGAGTTTATTCACTTTGCTTGTACTTCAGAAGATATTAATAATCTGTCTCATGCCATTATGCTAGAAACAGCTCGCCAAGAGATTTTGCTACCAACATGGCGTGAACTTATTGATACTGTTAGTAAAATGGCACAAGAATACCGTGATTTACCTCTTCTTTCTCGTACTCACGGTCAACCTGCAACCCCCTCAACAATGGGTAAAGAGTTTGCTAACGTTGCTTATCGTATGGAACGTCAATATCGCCAACTTACACAAGTTGAGATCTTAGGTAAAATCAATGGTGCTGTCGGTAACTATAACGCACACTTAGCCGCCTACCCTGAAGTAAACTGGCACCAGTTTAGTGAAGAATTTGTGACTTCATTAGGTATTACATGGAATCCATACACAACACAAATCGAACCGCATGATTATATTGCGGAACTTTTTGATTGCATTAGCCGCTTCAATACAATTTTGATCGATTTCGACCGTGATATTTGGGGTTATGTCGCACTAAATCACTTTAAACAAAAAACCATTGCCGGTGAAATTGGTTCATCAACGATGCCACATAAAGTGAATCCTATTGACTTTGAAAACTCGGAAGGAAACTTAGGATTAGCCAATGCCGTTATGGGACATCTTTCGAGTAAGTTACCGCTTTCTCGTTGGCAACGTGATTTAACAGATTCAACCGTTCTACGTAATTTAGGTGTAGGTATTGGTTATGCATTAATTGCTTATCAATCGACCATTAAAGGTCTCAATAAGCTTGAAGTAAATGAAAAACATCTTCGCGAAGAATTAGACTGTAACTGGGAAGTGTTAGCTGAGCCAATTCAAACTGTAATGCGTCGCTATGGCATTGAAAAACCGTATGAAAAACTAAAAGAATTGACTCGTGGCAAACGTATCACAGAGCAAGATATGGCTATTTTTATTGATGGTTTAGAACTACCTGAAGATGAAAAAACTCGCTTAAAATCGATGAAACCTGAAAGTTATATTGGTTTTGCAACTCAGTTTGTTGATAAATTAAACTAATTTATCTCCCTCCCTCTCAAAGGCAGATAATTTCTGCCTTTTTTTATAACAAAAAACGAAGAAAACTATCTGCAACTTAAACACATTGCTAGCTACAGTATTTTTTAAGCAATAGATTGTCTATGATAACCTAATATTTTTATCTGATTAACTAACTATCATTTCCTATATTTATTTTACAACGGTGTATCTTGGCCGATTGTACTCAAGGAGGAATTATGCGGATCTTAATTATTGAAGATAATATTTTACTTCGTCATCACTTATCCGTGCAGTTTCGTGATGCCGGTCATCAAGTTGATGCAGCAGAAGATGCCAAAGAAGCTGATAGTTTTATAACAGAAGGTACACCAGATGTTGCCATTGTGGATTTAGGATTACCCGATGAAGATGGTATTAGCCTTATTCGCAGATGGCGAGAAAATAATGTCACGTTGCCCATCATGGTGTTAACTGCACGTGAAAGTTGGCAAGAAAAAGTCTCCGCATTAAATGCAGGTGCTGATGATTATGTGACAAAACCTTTTCATTTTGAGGAAATTGTTGCTCGTATTCAGGCATTAATGCGAAGAAACATGGGAATTGCATCACAAACTCTCTCTATTGAGCCTTTCGAGTTGGATTTGTCACGTAAAGAGTTCATGATTTCAGGCGAGCAAATTAAATTAACAGCATTTGAATATACGATCTTAGAAACATTAATGCGCAATCAAAATAAAGTCGTTAGCAAAGATGCATTAATGCGCCAGTTATATCCTGATGCCGAATTAAAAGAAAGCCACACTATTGATGTATTAATGGGGCGATTACGTAAAAAAATCTTAGAAAAATACCCTGATGATGTTGTTGTAACAGTACGCGGACAAGGCTACCGTTTTGATATGAAACCTTAATATGCAAAAAAAACAGCGTTCCCCTTTTTCATTACGAACACGATTTTTACTAGCGACCAGTGCCATTATTTTGGCACTTACACTCTCTTATGGGTTGGTAGCCATAGTCGGTTCTATCGTGAGCGTTGATAAAACCACTTTTATGTTAATGCGCAGTCAAAGTAATCTGTATTACAGTTTAGCGCAGTGGAATAAGGGCAAGCTGAATATTGAATTTCCAACAAACCTGAATAATAACAATACGTCGCTGGTCATCATTTTTGATGATAAAGGCAACGTCTTATGGACGCCTTCCGATTTACCCAAAGCGATTCCAAATAGTATTAAGCATAAATGGCGCCATGAAGAAGGTTTATTTGAGATTTTGGTTGATGTCAAAACAACCCGTTTAATGTTACAACAGTTGCCTCAATATCGTGTTTATCTTAAACGTCTTGAAGAATATTCAAGCAATGAATTTTTAACTCACTCCGTGGTGATTAACCATTATCCTGCAGCAGATAATATGCCTTATATGGCAATCGCTGTTATCGATCCTATCCCCCAACGTATGCAAAAAGTCAGTCAGGTTTGGGACTGGTTTTTATATATTATTCTCGCTAATTTATTCTTAGTTGTGCCTTTAATTTGGTTAGCTGCCCATTGGAGCTTACGACCTATAAAGCAAGTAATTGAACAAATCAGCGCATTAGAAAAAGGGACACGTAATGATTTAGATGAAAACCCACCAACAGAATTAAAAGGTTTAGTCCGAAATTTAAATGTGTTATTGCGTAATGAACGAAGCCGTTACAGTAAATATCGCACAAGTTTATCTGATCTTACCCACAGCTTAAAAACACCACTTGCCGTGTTGCAATCAACATTACGCTCTTTGCGATCAGGTAAGCAAATGACGATAGAGCAAGCTGAACCTATCATGCTTGATCAAATAGAACGAATTTCACAACAAGTTGGTTATTATCTGCACCGAGCATCGATTCATGGTGATCACGACATTACCACACGAAAACTCCATTCACTGTCAGGATTATTAGATAATCTTTGTAGTGCATTAAGTAAAGTTTACCAATCAAAAGGTGTTGATTTAACACTCAATGTTTCACCTGAAATTATGTGGTTAGGTGAAAAAAATGATTTTATGGAAGTAATGGGTAATATTCTTGATAACGCCTGTAAATACTGTCTAGAATTTGTTGAAATCAATGTAAGTAATAATGAAAATAGTGTAATAATTATTGTTGATGATGATGGCCCCGGCGTCAGCCCTGAAAAAAGAGAAGTCATCTTCCAACGAGGAACAAGAGCAGATACTTTACGCCCAGGACAAGGTTTAGGATTATCCATTGCGATTGATATTATTGAGCAATATCGTGGTGATATTACAATGACTGACAGCCCTTTAGGAGGAGCCCGTATTACAGTCACGTTCGCAGAACAACAACTCACAACAGAACGTGAATAAACTATCCTGAATAAATCACTACCCCACATCATCTTTATGTATGATAACTGTCCACTTATTCTTGTGTTAATCGTTATTACTCACATTGCTCAAAGGAATGTTTAGCAGGAAGTTAGAATTCATTATATTATGACTTCAGGCTTCCCGAATTCAGGATATACACAATGGACTATAAACTTAATTTAGATTGGCAATCATTTCTCGAAAGCCATTGGCAAAAACGCCCTTTATTAATTAAAAACGGCTTCTCACGTTTTGTTGATCCTTTATCTCCTGACGAACTTGCTGGTCTTGCAATGGAAGATGAAGTGGATAGCCGTCTTGTTAGCTGTCAAGACGGACAATGGGGAGTCAAACATGGGCCTTTTGAGCACTTCGAGGGACTTGGTGATAAAGACTGGTCTTTGCTTGTACAAGCTGTCGATCACTGGCATTTCCCTAGTGCGGCATTAATGAAGCCATTTCGTGTATTACCCGATTGGCGCATTGATGATTTAATGATCTCTTATTCTGTTCCTGGTGGTGGTGTAGGCCCACATCTCGATCAATATGATGTCTTTATTATTCAAGGACAAGGTCGTCGTCGTTGGCGTGTGGGTGAAAAAATCCCGATGAGACAACACTGCCCTCACCCTGACTTACTTCAAGTGGATCCTTTTGACGCAATTATTGATGAAGAATTAGAACCCGGTGATATTCTTTATATCCCACCTGGATTCCCACATGAAGGCTATGCGATTGAAGAATCACTTAACTACTCTGTTGGTTTCAGGGCTCCTAATGCCCGTGAACTTTTCAGTGGCTTCGCTGACTATGTGTTAGCTAACGATTTAGGTAGCTATCGTTATAGTGATCCTGATTTAACCGAGCGTGAAAATCCAGCATTAGTACAACATCAAGAGTTAAATAAACTTCATGAAATGATGGAAGATTTACTTGCTCAACCCGAAGTATTCCGCCATTGGTTTGGTGAATTTATTTCTCAATCTCGCCATGAACTCGATCTCGCTGTTCCTGAGCCTTTATATGAAAGCGCAGAAATTCATGATTTACTGCAACAAGGTGAACAACTTCATCGTTTAAATGGTATTCGCGCACTGCGTGTTGGCGATAGCTGTTTTGTAAATGGCGAATTAATAGATACTGCTCATATTGAAGCAGCTGATGCGCTTTGCCAATATGATTATATTGATAAACAACACTTAGGTGAGGCGCTGTCTGATCCAAAATTTGTACGTTTATTAACACACTTAGTTAATCAAGGTTATTGGTATTTTGAAGATTAATTATCACTAATCTTCAATGATAAGTTATAAAGCCCTACCATGTTAATGGCAGGGCTTTTTTATTATTATATATTTTAAAATATCTCTTATTTTCAAACTTAGCGAATAAAATAATTTATTGCTTCTTTTAAAAGAACTCTTGTATTACGGAAGAAAAAAGGAATAACAACAAAAAATGTACTTTGTAAGAAAAAAAGTAATAATGTATGTTTGCTATTTGTCACATAAAGAGAAAATAAAATTAAAAAAGTTATTAGAAAATAGCTAAAAATAATAATAAATGATTGTTGCTCAGATTTTTTAATCATTTCCTTTTTATGAGAATTTAGTTGAGCTTCTGTTACCGGTTTTAATAATTTTCCTGCTATGGTTTCCATTCAATATCCTTATATTATATTTATAAATTTCATTGTGATTATAAGATAAATTTAATAAAGTTAATTTATCAAGGAGTTATTAATTTTAAGCCTATATTGAAATTTTAATATTAAATAATATGTAAGCCCATTATTATAAAATCATTCTATTTTTAATTAAGTGCGTTCATATATTAACACTCCGTCTATTTTTCAGTCAGTTCTCCTATTTTATCTTATTAATTTCCTTTAAGGTAAGGCTAGGTTTTCACCACTTTACTTCTTTTTTCTACAATGGAGTCGTCTATGAAAAAATTTATTGTTTTAATTGCTGCGTTTATTTTACCGTCCATGGTATTTGCAGAAACAGCAGAAATAGCCAATGTGAAAGTACCACCAGCACAAACGGATATCATTTTTGTGTTAGATAAAAGTGGTTCAATGCAAGGATATGAAAAAGATACTATTGGTGGATTTAATACCATTTTAGCTGAAAATAAAAATCGCCCTGAGAAAGTTTATATAACCACGATTTTATTTGATAGTAAGGCTAAAAAACTACATAACCGAATTGATATTAATAAGATAGAAGATTTAACTACTAATGATTATTTTGCATCAGGCAATACTGCATTGTTAGATGCAGTTGGAAATGCGATCACGGAAGAAAATAAACCAAATTCACCTTATAAAAATGTCATGATGGTGATCATAACTGATGGTGAAGAAAATAGTAGCCGTGAATATTCGCTAGAAAAAGTAAAATCATTAATTACTTCAGCAGAAAAAGAGAAAGGTTGGGAGTTTATCTTTTTAGGCGCTAATTTTGATGCGATAAGTGCAGCGGAAAGTATTGGTATTAAATCGTCTAACTCAACTCAATATATTCAAGATGCTAAAGGTTATGGAAATGCCTACGAATCGGTTAATAAAGCCGTTCAGTCTAAGATTGAAGGTAAAGAGTTAAATGAAGATTGGAAATCTTCTGTTGAGCAAGATTATAAAGAGCGTAAATAAATCATCTCAGTTAACAATATAATTAAGAAATATAACTAAAAAATAATAGCCGATATTTCGGCTATTATTTTTATCTTATATAACAAAATCTATCAGTCATTAGCTAATCACTTTTGCCTTTTCTCTTTCCGCTGTTATTTCCGCAATGCGCATGATCACACTCACTGCGGCTTCCATTCCTTCTAAAGAGATAAATTCATGCTTACCGTGAAAATTATAACCACCGGTAAAAATATTAGGGCAAGGAAGTCCACGATAAGAAAGCTGCGCGCCATCTGTACCACCGCGAATAGGCTTAATATTAGGTTCAATATCACAATCAATCATCGCTTGTTTTGCTATTTCAATAACATGTGGGAATTGAACAACTTTGTCATGCATATTGTAATAACTATCATCAATAGTCAGCTCAATATAGCAATCCGGGTGTAAGCCTTTACCTACTTTTTCAGCAATCGCAATCATATTCTGTTTGCGTTTTTCAAATAAATTACGGTTAAAATCACGGATAATATAATGCATTTCCGCTCTTTCTACCGTACCTTTAATACTTTGTAGATGGTAAAAACCTTCATAGCCGTCAGTATTTTCTGGTGTTTCATCGACAGGTAATTCTTGGTGAATACGAGACGCTAATCCTAATGCATTTACCATTACCCCTTTTGCACTACCAGGATGAACATTGTTACCAACAATTTTAATATTCACCGATGCGGCATTAAAGTTTTCATACTCTAATTCACCGACACCACCACCATCAACAGTATAAGCCCAACTTGCACCAAATTCTTTTAAATCAACATAATGTGCGCCACGACCAATTTCTTCATCTGGTGTAAACGCAATACGAATATCACCATGAGGTCGGTTCGTTTCTTTTAAACGTACCATGGCGGTAATAATTTCAGCGATACCCGCTTTATCATCAGCACCTAATAAGGTTTTACCGTCTGTCGTAATTAATGTTTTACCAATCATGGAATGCAGTATTGGAAACATAACGGGTGACAACACTTCATCACCAATACCCAATGCAATATCACCACCACGATAATCTTCAAGAATTTGTGGTTTTACATGCTTGCCCGAAAAATCAGGAGCTGTATCAAGATGCGAAATAAAACCAATAACAGGCACTGGCCAAGAGACATTGGATGGCAAACTTGCCATTACACATCCTTTGTCACTGAGTGTTACGTCAGAAAAACCCAGTTTTTTTAATTCTTGTGCCAATGCCTTAGCCAGTTTTAGCTGGCCATCACTGCTTGGCGACATTTTTGAAGATGGTTTTGATTGAGTATCAAAATTAATGTATTCAAAAAAACGTTCTAATAATTTATCCATTTTGCCCCCTAAGATCTCTCTAAGAACAATAATAGGGAACTCTATAAAATAATTATTGCGTCAAATCAGCTTTAGGATCATTAATTAATTCAAACAATTTATGAACATATTCATCAACAACCTGACTTGCTGGTCCATAATGTTTCTCTTCAAACTGGCTTTCAACTAAACTAGGTTCAAGATTTAACTCAACAGTATGCGCTCCCGTCAGTTTTGCTTCATGAACAAAACCGGCAGCAGGATAGACATTACCTGAAGTCCCAATAGAGATAAAAATATCAGCCTCAGCCAAAGCACGATAAATATCATCCATACCAATAGGCATTTCACCAAACCAGACGATATGCGGACGTAGTGGCGATGGAAACTGGCAACAATGACAGTGATCTGTGATGTCTAAATCACCTTTCCATTCAAAAACTTGGCGGGATTGTGGGCAACGAACTTTTAACAATTCACCATGCATATGCAAAATATGCTGACTACCCGCTTTTTCATGTAAATTATCAATATTTTGTGTTACAAGAAGAAAGTGATCTTTACCTAAGCGTTGCTCAAGTTTCGCTAATGCATAATGTGCTTCATTCGGTTGAATTGTAGGTTGTTGCAATTGGCGCCGGCGTTCATTATAAAACTGCTGAACCAATTGCGGATTGCGTTGATAACCTTCAGGTGTTGCAACATCTTCAACGCGATGTTCTTCCCACAATCCATCTTCTGAACGAAATGTTTTAATTCCTGATTCAGCTGAAATGCCAGCCCCTGTTAATACGACAACTTTGGGTAAATTCATTTCATGTTCCGTTTTATGGGTGAGATGAAAATAACGACAACGTGAATGTTGTCTACGTAAACTTTTAATCTTACGAAACTTCCTAAGCCGACGATGACGAAGTTTAAGTTTCATCATTACAATCCTTGGTTTTCAAGTTTAAATATCGCGTTTCTAACTTCACTATTTTAAGTGTTTTTTCTTCTTTGTATGTCAATAAACTTATTGTCCACTTAAAATTCTTGCAGGATCTAGTTTAGTGGCTCGACGAGCTGGATACCAACTTGCTATCAGACTTAAGATCACAGTAGTGATAAATACAGAAAAAACATCCATCAAATGCACTTCTGAAGGGAGAAAATCGACAAAATAAACATCACCTGAAAGTACACTATGCCCTGTTAATGATTCAATAACAGAGACTAAAGGTGTCAAATTGTAAGCCACTGCTACACCAAAAATAACACCGGCAATACAACCAATCATGCCTGATAATAAGCCGTACCATAAAAAGATATTACGAATATGGCTATCTCGTGCACCTAGTGTACGTAAAATAGCAATATCACTGCTTTTATCTCTTACTGCCATAATTAACGTTGAAACAATATTAAAACAAGCCACACCAATCACTAAAATCATGGATAAATACATAATGCTGCGGATCATTTGAATATCACTATACATATAGCCATAGTCACTTATCCAACTTTTCGCATAAACATACTCTTTGCTGTTTAAACCCGCATTATGGATGATTTCATTAGCCAAAAATGGATCAACTGTTTTCACTTCAATCCCTGTAATGCCTTGTCCATAATCCATATATTGCTGAGCATCAGCTAAAGGCACTAACGCTAATTGGTGATCAAGCATACCACTCAGTTTAAATATGCCACTCACTTGTAAACGGATACGTTTAGGCTGTAATAGCTTAGTAGGATCATCATTATTCGGGATTAATACCGTTAACCAATCACCCTGTTTTATTTTTAATGCGTCTGCAACACCTTGCCCAACAATAATTTGTTGCTTGCCTGCACGAAAATCTTGCCATGCATTATTTTGTACATAACGAGGCAATAAGCTGATATCACTTTGTTTTTCAGGGGATACTCCCATAACACTCACTGCTTTTAGTTCAGTTCCTTTCTCTAATAATCCCGTTAATAAGATATACGGTGCAGCGGCAACAACACCTGGAGTGCTTTCAATCCGAGGTAATGCCGATTGCCATTGTACAAATGGCTGTTCAACAGAATAAATTTGACCATGAGGGACGACAGATAAAATACGGTTTTTTAATTCGCGTTCAAATCCATTCATAGCACTTAAACCGATAATTAAAACGGCAACACCAAGCATAATACCCAATGTTGAAATAACCGAGATTAACGAAACCATTCCCGCACGTTTTCGCCCTCTTGAAAAACGTAAAGCGGTCACTAATGCAAGTGGCAATTGCGCCATTATTTCACTCCTGAAATCGCGTTTTGTGGCTGTAATTGACCATCTTTCATTTCTAGTTGACGCTGAAAACGAGCCGCCAGTGATAAATCATGCGTCACTACCAGAAAAGCGGTTTGCTTTTCTTTATTTAACTTAATCAATAGCTCGAAAATCCCTTCGGCATTTTTCTGATCAAGGTTGCCTGTTGGCTCGTCTGCAAGTACCAATGCCGGATCATTAACTAATGCTCTTGCAATCGCAACACGTTGTCTTTCACCACCTGAAAGCTCTGAAGGACGATGATGAGCGCGCGCTTTTAAACCGACGGCTTCAAGTAAAGACATCGCTTTCTCTTTCGCTTTTGCCACGTTAATCCCACCAATCATTAATGGCATTGCCACATTTTCAAGGGCAGTGAAATCAGGTAATAAGTGGTGAAATTGATAAATAAAACCCAGTTGTGTATTACGCAAGTCGGCTTTTTCTGAGGAAGATAATGTATTGAGCGACAGCCCCTCAAAGAAGACTTCGCCCGATGTAGGTGAATCTAAACCACCCAATAGATGCAATAAGGTACTTTTACCTGAACCGGAGCTACCCACGATAGCTAAAAAATCACCTTTTTCCATTTTAAATGAAACCGATTTCAGTACTTGCGTTGAAATTGTACCATCTTGGTATTGTTTACACAGGGCGTGACAATCCAATAAACAATTCTTGTCAATTTGCATGTTTTTTTCTGATGCCATTGGCTGTTTATTAATAGAAGAATTACTCATAACGTAGCGCCTCTGCTGGCTGAATAGTCGCGGCCCGCCAAGACGGGTATAAAGTGGATAAAAGGGAAATCACAATAGCGGCAAAGCCAATCATAAATACCCGTCCCCAATCAAGCGTGGCAGGTAATTCGACGCCTTGTGGAATAAGTCCTACCGCTGGCATAATGGTATTTAACTGGCTTGAGAGCAATGCCCCTAGAAGCCCCCCCGCAACAGCACCTAGTATGCCAGCCCCAGCACCTTGCAACATAAAAATGGACATAATCTGAGAACGTTTTAACCCCATGGTTTGCAAAATAGCCACTTCCCCTTGTTTTTCCATAACTAATAAAGAAAGTGAGGTAATAATATTAAAAGCAGCTACAGCAATAATTAAGCTTAATAATAATCCCATCATATTTTTTTCCATTTTAACTGCCTGGAAAAATTCACCTTTACGTTCACGCCAATCTTTCCAACTTAAATTTTTAGCTAAAGGCTGAGTACTGTATTTTTCAATATTGAGAGGATCAGAAAAGAAAAGACGCCACCCAGTAATATTTCCTGGTTGATAACGCATTAAACGTGCCGCATCTTGTTGATTAACTAAAATTTGAGAGGCGTCAGCATCTCCACCACTTTGGAAAATACCTTTAACAGTAAATAATCGTTGACTGGGTAATCTTCCCATCGGGGTTAGTTGGCTTACACTTGGCACAATCAGGCGAATTTTATCCCCTTCTTTTGCTTTCAATTGTTTAGCTAAGCCACTTCCTAAGATCACACCATATTCACCCGATTTAAGCATAGAGAAATCACCATAACGAATATATTTTGTTAATGGCTCATCTTGTGCTTTCTCAATCCCTAACATAACGCCAACACTGATATTGTCTTTACTTTGCAAAACAACATCACTTTCTACTAAAGGAACAACGTTTATGATACCTTCTCGCGTCAGTAAATTTTCGGCTATATTTGATTGTCGGGGTAGTTGCCCGTTAGGTGATGTCACTATGGCTTGTGGAAGATAAGCAAGAATACTTTCTTGCAATGAACGTTCAAAGCCATTCATAACAGAAGTCACAGTGATAAGCGCTGCGACACCTAACATGATCCCTAAAGCAGATAGCCATGAGACGAAGCGACCGAACTTATCGACCGCGCGACCCCGCATATAACGGAGCCCTATATAAAATGAGACAGAATTGTACATGAAATCTGTGCTGTTCCTGTTGCTAATGCGAAGTGTTCAGGGATAATAAAGGGTAGTCTTACTGAATGGAACCACTCTATTCCCAAACTGTGGTTTTTCTTTTATCTTAACCTGCCCGCCAGTTTAAGCTTTAGCGAGTACGCTGAAGATGTGTTGGGAGTTAACTACAACAAAGAGTTCACATTACACGCTTATGTCCTCAGAATATCGTTATCAACTTCCTATAAAACAAGGGGATACTCGCCAGCTCGGTCAACTGACTGGTGCCGCTTGTGCTCTAGAATGTGCAGAGATCATCAAACGTCATTCTGGATTAGTCGTTCTTGTTACTCGTGACATGCAAAATGCATTACGTTTACAAGATGAAATCCGTCAGTTTTGTGATTATCCAGTAGAGACATTATCGGATTGGGAAACTCTGCCTTATGACAGTTTTTCACCTCACCAAGAAATTATCTCAAACCGCCTTTCTACGCTATACCGTATTCCATCACTTCTCAAGGGAATTTTAATCTTACCCGTCAATACGTTAATGCAGAAAGTCTGCCCTACGGATTATCTCGCAAGTCATGCGTTGGTAATGCAAAAAGGAGAGATACTTTCTCGTGATAATTTGCGTAAAACACTCGATGAAGCAGGATATCGCCATGTAGAGCAAGTATTAGAGCATGGAGAATATGCAACACGTGGTGCATTGCTTGATTTATTTCCTATGGGAAGTGAATTCCCTTATCGTATTGATTTTTTCGATGATGAAATTGATAGCCTGCGTACTTTTGATGTCGATACTCAAAGAACATTAATAGAAGTGGAGCAAATCAATTTATTGCCTGCACATGAATTCCCAACTGATGCCAATGCAATTGAGCTCTTTCGTAGTCAGTGGCGTGAGCGCTTCGATGTAAGACGTGATCCTGAACATATTTATCAACAAGTCAGTAAACACATACTGCCAACTGGGATTGAATATTGGCAATCACTATTTTTTGAACAGCCTTTATCTAACTTATTTGCTTATTTTCCCCAAAACACCCTAATAGTGACGCAAGATCTACAAGATTTCGCTGATAAATTCTGGCAAGACATCAACCAACGTTTTGAAAGTCGTCGCGTTGATCCAATGCGGCCTTTGCTCCCTCCTGATGATATTTGGCTCAATGTTGATAAGTTTAATCAAGCGCTCAAACAGTGGCCACGAATTCAACTTAAAACAGACACGTTGCCAGAAAAAGCAGGACAAACTAATTTAGGTTATCAACCACTTCCTGATTTATCGATTAACGCGCAAAGTAAATCTCCTTTAGATAATCTGCGTCGATTCCAAGAGCAATTTTCAGGTAGTATTATTTTCTCTGTTGAGAGTGAAGGTCGACGCGAAACAGTACAAGAACTATTATCACGTATAAAAATAGCCCCAAAACAGATCGTTGAGTTATCAGATGCCCAAGAAAAAGGGGCTTATTTTATTATTGGCGCAGCTGAACACGGCTTTATTGATAGCCATCGCCAATTAGCCTTGATCTGTGAAAGCGATATGTTGGGTGAACGTATTAATCGTCGCCGTCAAGACAATCGCAGAGCAATTAATACCGATACCTTAATTCGTAACCTTGCCGAATTAAGTATTGGTCAGCCTGTTGTGCATCTTCAACACGGTGTTGGACGCTATCAAGGTATGACAACCTTAGAAGCAGGTGGCGTAAAAGCAGAATACCTAATGTTAGGTTACGCAGGTAACGACAAACTTTATGTTCCTGTTTCATCATTACATTTAATCAGTCGTTATTCTGGTGGTGCTGATGAAAATGCCCCTTTACACAAATTAGGGGGGGATGCGTGGGTAAGAGCGCGTCAAAAAGCGGCTGAAAAAGTCCGTGATGTTGCGGCAGAGCTGTTAGATGTTTATGCGCAACGCGAAATAAAAACAGGCTTTGCCTTTAAAATGGATAAAGAGCAGTATCACGCGTTCCGACAAAGTTTCCCTTTTGAAACTACTCCCGATCAAGAAATAGCAATCAACGCCGTATTAAGTGATATGTGCCAGGCCATTTCAATGGATAGATTAGTCTGTGGTGATGTGGGTTTTGGTAAAACAGAAGTGGCAATGCGCGCAGCATTCCTTGCGGTTAACAATAATAAACAAGTTGCGATTTTAGTACCAACCACTCTATTAGCTCAGCAACATTTCGATAATTTTCGCGATCGTTTCGCCAATTGGCCCGTTAATATTGAGATGATTTCGCGTTTTCGTAGCGCAAAAGAACAGCAACAAATCACAGAGAAACTGGCTGAAGGTACTATTGATATTGTCATTGGTACACACAAATTATTACAACCGAGTATTCACTGGAAAGATTTAGGGCTACTCATTGTTGATGAAGAGCATCGCTTTGGTGTTCGTCACAAAGAACGGATTAAAGCTATGCGTGCTAATGTAGATATTTTGACACTAACAGCAACCCCAATTCCTCGTACATTAAATATGGCCATGAGTGGTATGCGTGATCTTTCTATTATCGCAACACCACCCGCACGCCGTTTATCCGTAAAAACCTTTGTACGGGAATATGATGATTTAGTGGTACGCGAAGCTATCTTGCGTGAAACATTACGTGGTGGACAAGTTTATTACTTGTATAACGATGTTGAAAATATCGAAAAAGCGCGTGAGAGACTGGCTACACTCGTTCCTGAGGCTCGTATTGGGATTGGGCATGGGCAAATGCGTGAACGTGAACTTGAGCGAGTGATGAATGATTTCCATCATCAGCGTTTTAATGTGTTACTTTGCACTACCATCATCGAAACAGGTATTGATATACCAAGTGCAAATACCATTATTATTGAGCGAGCCGATCACTTTGGTTTAGCGCAATTACATCAGTTACGTGGTCGTGTAGGTCGTTCTCATCACCAAGCTTATGCTTATTTGTTAACGCCACATCCTAAAGCCATGACAAAAGATGCTCATAAACGTTTAGAGGCGATTGCTTCACTGGAAGATCTAGGTGCTGGTTTTGCGTTGGCTACTCACGATTTGGAAATTCGGGGTGCGGGCGAGTTACTCGGTGAAGAACAAAGTGGCCAAATGAATACGGTAGGCTTCTCTCTTTATATGGAATTGCTAGAAAGCGCCATAGAAGCACTAAAAGAAGGCAGAGAGCCATCACTTGAAGATCTCACCAATCAGCAAACTGAAATTGAATTAAGAATGCCAGTTTTATTACCAGATGATTACATTCCAGATGTAAATGTCAGACTCTCATTCTATAAACGAATTGCAAGTGCGGTTGATTTAAATGAACTTAATGATTTAAGAGCAGAATTGATTGATAGATTTGGTAAATTGCCTGATGCTGGTCGTTATTTATTGCGTAATGCCGCTATTCGTTTAAATGCAATGAGCTTAGGTATTACACGTATTGAAGCGCATGATAAAGGCGGGTTTATTGAATTCGGTGAGAAGAACAAGGTTGATCCGAGCTATTTAATTAGCTTACTCCAAGAACAACCCGCTGTTTTTCGCTTAGACGGCCCATCTAAATTGAAGTTTATTACTAATTTAGCTGAACGTGAAAAACGACTCACTTTCATTGATGATATGTTAAGTGCATTTGATGATCATAAGATAAAATAGCAGTCGAATTCACCGCTATTTAAGTCAATAAAAAGGCGTTATGAAGGAATAAAGCCTCTTCATTTACGCCTTTTTATATTATTAGTATTAGTTTGTACGGCAAGGAACTTTTTCATTCATTGAACAATAAGGTTCTTGTGCCAAAATCAGCCTGCCATCAGCATCTAAAGCAATAACTTCGCCAGGCTTAAAGGTAGTGCGCACTTTACCTGGTGTTCCATCAATAGTGTAAAGCACATCATAGCCCACAATTCTGCGCTCTTGTCGATAAATCGGAATACATTCTTTGAATTGAGGATAAGGAAAATTTGCAATATTACTGTTATTAAGTGCTTCAATCATATAAAACACGCGACATTCTTGCTCTGCCGGATGAAATCGTGACAATTTTTCTGGAGTAAAAGGCGTTGGTAAACCGATTCGATGACAATACTCTTCTGTCACAAAAACCGTTGATTTAATCGGTGTAGCGGAAACGACATGAGCGAATTGAGGCTGGGGAAATACCCACCTCCATACAATAAATGAAAGAATAGCTAATACAACGACTAGTCCTATCAGTGTGTACTTTCTGACATCAACACTCACTTTTACCCCTTTTTATTTGTTTTGTCCTTAATTGCTACAGATGCTCAATAAAAAGCCACTATTTTACGATAACTGGCTAATTTATTTATTATTCAATAAATGAATTCTCTATCTGACAGCTTAATTCAACATCCATGCTGATTAACATAATAAGTAAACTACGTATTTATGACATGTTAAATACACCACTTATTTCTGTTTTAATTACTTAATTAAATAAATCCTCATCATATTTTTAAGCATTATCTATTATATTAAGAGAGTTCTTAATTTATTTTCGTGAAAAAATTTAAACCGTTATACTATTTATAATACATCATTATGATAACACGAGGTTAACAATTGTTGCTTAAAAATAAGTGATAATTCATATTTAAAAATCTATTTTTAAGATTTATGAAAATATTTCATTGAATTAAATTTTAATAAAAATAACATGTTAAGCTTATACTAATGCTTTTCACTTATTGTGTTTTAAATGCAAATCAGAGAAATACCATAACACTTTATTTGATAAATTAATGAATTAAACATCATTTTTTATTTAAGAAAAGTCTTAAATAATTTAGCATAATAATCAAAAATAGATCTTATCTTTAATATTACTCATTAACCTTAATGATAAAATTATATTTACCATTGTCTTATTGAGCTTTAGTGTTATTCGTTATTTTTGATATAAACAGATAAATCATCTAGTCATTTATGCTAAGATTATTTATCTTATTTAGATATTCTAATTTAATTATTTAATTTAAAAGAAAAAATAGATAAAAAACCCTCATATAATACGAGGGTTTAAAAAGATAACTTTTGTCTTATCAGAAAAGCAAAAGATAAATCAATGAAGTTTTAGCTTGGGTCTAATCACTCGATTGATAGAACCAACCAACATCATAAGCCCTGTTTTGATGTAACCATGTAACGCAATTTGATGCATCCGATATAAAGAGATGTAAACAATACGAGCGATCCGTCCTTCGATCATCATGTCACCTTTCATCAAATTTCCCATTAAACTCCCTACCGTACTGAATTTCGATAGAGAAACTAATGAACCGTGATCGGTAAATACATAATCTTTTAATGGTTTTTCTTTTAACATTGCTAAAATATTGCTGTAACAACGGCTTGCCATTTGATGTGCTGATTGTGCCCTTGGTGGAACAAAACCACCTTCTTTTCTAGGGCAAGATGCGCAATCACCGATAGCAAAAATAGACTCATCGACGGTCGTTTGTAAGGTTGGTTTTACAACTAATTGATTAATGCGATTAGTTTCTAGGCCTGCAATATCTTTCATAAAATCAGGTGCTTTAATACCAGCCGCCCACACCATTAAGTCAGCATCAATATGCTCACCTTCTTTTGTGTTTAATCCGCCTTCATCTGCACTTGTGACCATTGTTTTGGTCATAACTCGTACACCTAATTTTGTTAACTCATGATGTGCTGCGCTCGAAATACGCACAGGTAATGCAGGAAGAATACGCTCTCCCGCTTCAACTAAAGTAATATTTAACGCTGATGGCGCTAATTTTTTTAATCCATAACTATTTAGCTGGCGTACTGCATTATGTAATTCAGCAGAAAGTTCAACCCCTGTAGCTCCCCCACCAACAATAGCGATATTCACTTTACGATCTTCGGCTTGTGCATTGGCGTCAGCTGAATATTTTAAGAATAAATTCAGCATTTCATTATGAAAACGATGTGCTTGTTGTGGGCTATCTAAGAAAATACAGTTTTCTTTAATGCCTGGTGTACCAAAATCATTCGATTTACTGCCTAATGCCATAACTAAAATATCATAATCAAGCGTACGTTCGGGGACGAGTAATTCTTGGTCTTCATCATAGATAGCCGCTAATGTAATATTTTTTTGTTCGCGATCAAGTCCGGTGAGTGAACCTAATTGAAAATTGAAATGATGGTTATAGCCGTGTGCTAAATAACTTAACGCATCAACGCCATCATCTAAAGAGCCTGTAGCCACTTCATGTAATAATGGTTTCCATAGATGGCTATTATTACGATCAACTAAGGTGATTTCGGCTTTTTTGCTGCGACCTAATTTATTGCCTAATTTAGTCGCAAGTTCTAAGCCACCCGCGCCACCACCGACAATAATAATTTTTGTTAATGACATTTAACGTCACTCCATAAAGATATTTACTGTTGTTATTTAAATAGCCTTAGTGAAATCTACTTATATAACGACAGTTAAATCGTTTCGGCTGCTATTTTTGTTTTCAAACAAGTTAATTGGAAAGATGGTCATACCGAAGTTGATTTATATCAAAAATAGTTGAATATTCATATCTCTTTTTTGAAAAAATCGAGAGCAATGCGCCTTTTTCTGATTAATAAACAACTAAAAAAAACATTAAGACTAAATTTTTTAAATAAATACAAACTATTAAGGATAAAAAGTGAAGTTAAAGCGATGAAAACAGAATGTGATGAGCAGATAATGAACAGGTCATCTTAAACCAATTGCACTAAAGCCAAAAGGGACAAGAAGAGATAAAAATATTATGCGGGAGACAATAAAAATGGATGGAAAACCCACCCATTTTTGGAAACAATTTTAGTCTTAAATTTTGCTATTAAACGCTTTAATTTTAAACAGATGCTCAGAAAGACTTTTAAATTTATGCGTCTGGACTTCATCCCAAATCACAGTGTAATAAGGTGATAATTCATCAGCAGAGCGCTGGTTATCTAAAATCTCATCATTGCGGGATAATATCACTAATGCATTGTCTTTGTTCTTAGAACGAAAATCTTTAATACATTTCGTTGCGATATCTAAATATTCTTCAGGTCTATCGATTTTATCTGTCATGTTTTCGTAAGGAAAAAGATTAGGGTTAATCATTACCTGACGAATATTACATAAGAAACCAATACGTTCTGCCCAATATCCCCCTAATCCAACACCGCAAATTAATACGGGCTCTTTAGTGGATTTAATCACTTTATCCGTTTCTTTCAGCAAATGTTGCATATCATGACGAGGATGCAAGGTGCTGTAACTGAGAAAACGAACATCAGGATCAATAAACTGTAGCTGTAAAACCTTCTCATGATTTCCAGGACTTGTGGAATCAAAACCATGTAAATATATAATCATGCGCGCTCCTGCCATTGCTCCTGTAATTGGGTCAGCAACTGATTCGCTTTTTTCCAACGATCAGAGGTTTGTAGCTCACTCAATGTGTAACGACCTCGGTGATGGTACAATGTGGAAATGCGTTCTGCTTTGACTGAGGACAGGTTATCTAACACACTCACTGCCCCTTTTCTGTTATTACACACTAAAAGCATATCACAACCCGCATCAAGGGAGCGCTGTGCTCTTTCTGCGTAACTTCCCATTATAGCAGCACCTTCCATAGATAAATCATCAGAGAAAATAACACCTTGGAAGCCGAGTTGTTCACGTAAAATTGATTTCAACCAGTAGGATGAGCCACTCGCTGGACGTTCATCAACTTGAGAATAGATAACATGAGCTGGCATAATTGCATCTAACAATTGACGCTGAATAAAATCTTTAAAAATTGACATATCACGTTGGCGAATATCATTTAAAGAGCGATCGTCACGCGGAGTTTCTTTGTGAGAGTCAGCTCTTACAGCACCATGCCCCGGGAAATGTTTACCTGTTGATTTCATGCCTGCAGAACGCATGCCTTTAATGAAACTTTCTGCCATTGTCATGGCAATTTCAGGAGAATCATGGAAAGAGCGCTCCCCTATCGCAATGCAGTTATGGCCTAAATCGAGGACAGGCGCAAAACTAATATCAATATCCATAGCAATCATTTCGGATGCCATTAACCATCCCGCTTCTTGTGCTAAATGACTCGCTTGATAGCTTTCATTTAATGCTGCATAGGATTGTGCTGCAGGTATCCGTGTAAAACCATCTCGGAAACGTTGTACTCGCCCACCTTCTTGGTCAACGGCAATCACCAGACGTTCATGAGATGCATCACGAATTTGGCGAACTAATTCATTTAATTGTTCTGCATCGTGGAAGTTGCGGGTAAAAAGGATTAATCCACCGACAAGAGGATGCTTTAAAATTTCACGCTCTTCACTATCGAGTTCATATCCTTCAACATCAAGCATTACTGGACCCATAACATTCCTCTCTTTGTAATTGTGACAAGATAATGTCTTTAATTCGTCAGACTAAAATAGCGACGTAAAGGTTCAGACATCATTAAAAATGATCCATCTTTTGTTTGTTGCCAACGGACTTCATACCACATTAGCATCATATAAAAAATGAATGATTCCCTTGAAAGAATACGTGCTCTTAATTCTCTGACAGAATAAGAGTCAGCCTCTTTCTGCTCTGTATAATGACAATGATACGAACAATAATAATCCAAAAATGCCATTTGTTGCGTTTCATTCAGTTGATTTGTGGCAAAGAACGTCATTAATGAATCAGCTGTATCAATATCTGCAGCATATTCCCAATCAATAAATTTTATACCTGAATCACTAAGAAGAATATTCTCAACATGCAAATCCATGTGAGCTGGCGCGTATTTTATGAGATTACATCGAGGTTGGCGTAAAAAATATTGTTGTAAACGTAGCCATTTAGCAGATAACCGTTTTCTATCGACTCTTTGCCAATAAAGGAATAACTCATGATTTAAGTCAAGAGGAAAGCCTAACGGAGTTTGTTGATGTAACGTTGCTACTTTTTCCGCTAATGGCTTCAAATAAGTACTAAAAAGAGATTGATGAGAAAGGTGTTCGCCGGGTAACCAATGAAGAAAAAACCATTCTCCATAGCATGTTGCAACTTTAGGTGATAAATCAGAGTCTGAAAGCTGTTTTAGAATGGCATACTCTTTTTTTCCGTGTACATAAAGTCCTTTTCTTTCATCCCCATAGTAGCGAGCAATCAAATCAATATCAGCATATTGAACACGAAAAGAGCCACCTCCCAACCCCGTTAATGCTGTTATTCTCCATTGACTTAATGCCGTTGCAGGAAAAAGCCTTTGCAAGGCATTAAGCAAACTTAAGTCATACCGATCACTCAATCTTATTGCGTCCATTCCAAAGAATTTCGCCAGAAGAAACCGACATTAACTGCATGCTAATAACGCGGTTATCTTTTTTGCCATCAACTGTTGAGAATAAAATATAATCTGCTTTTAAATGACGAGCTAATCCAATTGCGGCACTACGAAGACCTAAACGGTCTTCTCCTGATAAACCAAGCGCTTTTCGAGCTGACATCATTTGCGTATAAGGCACAGTTTGTAACGCACTAATACTATTAACAGATTCTATAATTGTATTGGTTGCATTTACCGCTTGGATGTTTCCGCCAGAGTTATTTTTGACATTATCAATAACGATTAACTTACCCGCTTCTAAGTCATCAGTGACTGCCATTTCTCTAATTAAAGGTGTTACCACCGCGCTCCAATTAATACGGGTGATCTTTGGTGGTGTCGGCACCACTTCAATCGGTGGTTCTATTGGTTTAGGTGGCTCAACAGGCTCAGTCGGTGTAACCGGCTCTACTGGTACAGGCGGTTGTTGTGGCAACATAGACGGACAACCTGCTAATAAAAACACAGAGATCGCCACAAATAAAAGTCTTTTCATACTCGCGTTACCTTATCCTAAGTAAAGAGATAAACTCTGACATAACTAATGGTTTTATCTGGAACATCGGCGCTAATTTCAGTATCTCCATCACCAAGAATAGTCACATCATTTACATGTCCAGCAGGAGATACTTCAAGTCCTTGTTCGTTATACCAGTAAAAGCGATAGCGAATTGAAACAGGATACGATTGTGTATTCGACAGCATAACAGTCGCTCTTGTACCGTTAGCATGGTGTTCAAGGGTTGGTTGTCCCGCAACAATCCCCACAACTAAGACAGAAGGTTCCATAATAATGGCCTGTTGACGATTAAAATAGAGTTTATTATCTGAATGAGATGATAAACACCCAGAGAGCAATGTCGTCATACACATAACGATAAGTAACGAGTAAATAGCCTTACCTTGTCTTATCATGTATTACTTCCTGTTATTTCGCTTTTAGTATCATGTCGATTATTGGCTTAATAATGGCCCTAATGGTCTGCCACCCAATAAATGCATGTGAATATGGAAAACTTCTTGCCCACCATGTTTATTACAATTCATCACTAGGCGATAACCATCTTCTGCAATACCTTCTTGTTGAGCAATTTTAGCGGCAACAACAAATAGGTGTCCTAACACTTGTTCATCTTCAACTGTAACATCATTTACTGTAGGAATAAGTTTATTAGGAATAATCAAAATATGTGTGGGTGCTTGAGGCGAAATATCACGAAATGCAGTGACAGTCTCATCTTGAAAAACGATGTTAGCGGGAATTTCACCACGAATAATTTTACTGAAAATTGTTTCTTCTGCCATTTCCATCACCTTAATTATTTGTTTTAATCCCTGATTAATCAATTAAGCAGGTAAGTTTTGAATATGAAAGAGCTTAGCAAAATTGCGCGTTGTTTGTAGCGCTAACTCTTCAACACTCACCCCTTTTAATACAGCCATATATTCTGCAACATCACGGACATAAGCAGGTTGATTTTCTTTTCCGCGATGAGGAACTGGTGCTAAATAAGGGGAATCTGTTTCAACTAAAATTCTATCAAGAGGGACAATACGTGCAGCCTCCCTAATTTGTTCCGCATTCCTAAATGTCACAATGCCTGAAAAAGAGATGTACATTCCAAGATCAAGTAATGCAGTTGCGGTTTCTTTATCTTCAGTAAAACAATGCAACACACCGCCACACTCTTGCACTTTTTCTTCTTTTAAAATCGATAACGTATCTTCACGAGCACTGCGTGTATGCACGATTACAGGTTTGTTGACTTGTCGGCCAATGCGAATATGTTCACGAAAAATATCACGTTGCAATGCTGCATTTTCTTGTTGGTAATAGTAATCTAACCCCGTTTCGCCTAAAGCAACTACATCAGGCGCAACCGCTAAGCGCGCGAGCTCTTCAACATCATGACCTTCATCTAAATTCAAGGGATGAATACCACAAGAGAATGCAATATTGTCACGTTTGCCAATAAGTTCACGCATCTTTTTGAACCCCGGTAACGTTGTTGCTACAGCTAACATATATTGAACATCACGCTGCTGTGCTTTTTCGACAACATCATCAATATTTTTGTGTAGTTTTTCATAATCTAAGCTGTCGAGATGGCAGTGTGAATCAACTAAAAACATAACTTACTCTCATTTATCTGATATAACTTATAGGTGTTTCTATTACAGCTAAATCACAATTAATTTTATGTAGCTATTAATGTTGTGTGACTAACTGATTTTCCCAATCTAGCAGTTGTTCTGCCAATAATAATTCTTTATTTAAGGCTGGAATGGTCATTAACTGATAACGACATTGTTTCCATCCATCAATAATGGTTAACAAGATATTTGAAGACCATTGTGATAACGCCATAATTAAAGGTTGTTGATCTTGGTTAATACAATAGCCTTGTGCATTCGTTTGATACTTTAAAGCATCAAGTAAAAGCGATAACAACCAATACAAGCGACGCTCTGCATTATCTTGATTTAGTTGTGGAAGAAATCCAAATAAATCACGTTGTTGCAAACTCGAATATAACACTTGGCAAAAAGTCTCTCTTTCTTGCCATTCTTCTTTCAGTAATGAGAGTGCTGCTATTGGTGCATTCTGCGATAAATTTAACGCAGTTACACTATTAGCATAAGGTACATTCGGCAGCTGTTGTTGTATCCAATATGATGCATGTTGATGATCAGGAGCCACTAAATGGTAATAAAAACAGCGGCTACGCAATGTGGCTAATAAAACTTCAGGTTGCTGACAATTAAGTAAAAAATACGTATTTTTAGGCGGTTCTTCCAACGTTTTTAATAATGCATTTGCAGCCGCTTCAGTTAACGCTTCAACCTCTTTGATCCACACAACTCTTGCACCACTTTGTTGAGCATGCTGCTCTAGTTTTTCTGTCACTTTTCTAACGGCTTCCACACCAATAGATGTCTTACCCTTTTCACTTTGTAAAAGGTGCCAATCCGGGTGTGTTTCGGCAAGCATCAAGCGACAACTGTGGCACTCATTACAGCTTTTTAATCCCTGTTTATTCTGACACATTAACCAACGACTTAATCCATAAGAAAGCGCGTCTGCTCCCATGCCTTCGATCGCATGTAAAAGCAGAGCATGATGGCCACGCTCTTCTTGATACATGCTAATAAGTTGCCGATATGCCTGATTTAGCCAAGGATACCAATTCATAATGCTTTATTTTCCTGCTGAGCTAGCCATGTAGTCAGTGTTTGGCGGATATCGGCTTGAACTTTCTCGATAGTTTGAGATGCATCTATTGTAATAATAGAATCGTCACCTTGAGCCAATGCTTGATACCGTTCACGAGTGCGATAAAAGAAGTCCATTGACTCTTTTTCAATCCGATCTAACTCCCCCCTAGCTCGCGCCCTTGCAAGTCCAATGGCGGGATCTAAATCAAGATATAACGTTAAATCAGGACGAAAGTCGGCAAGAACCGTATTGCGAAGTGATAGCATGAGATCTTTATCTAAACCACGTCCACCACCTTGATAGGCTTGGGAAGAGAGATCATGTCGATCGCCAATCACCCATTTACCTTCTGCTAATGCTGGTTTTATCACATTTTCAACAAGCTGAACACGCGCTGCGTATAGCATTAACAGTTCTGCTTTATCTGTCACTTTTTCGCCTTCGATTCCTTGCTTAATAAGTTCACGTAGTTTTTCAGCAAGAGGCGTGCCTCCTGGTTCACGGGTAAAGACTAAGTTGGTGATATTTTTTTCTTTTAATGTATTAACAACGGTTTGAATTGCACTGGTTTTTCCCGCGCCTTCTAATCCTTCAATTACAATAAATTTACTGTTGTTCATAATTATCTTTGTTGTAAGCGTCGATATTGTGCGACGGCTTTATTATGTTCATTGAGTGTGGTTGAAAATTTATGACCACCCGTTCCATCTGCAACAAAATAGAGATAACGCGTATCCGCTGGATGTGCAGCGGCTCTGATTGAGGCGACCCCTGGCATCGCAATTGGTGTTGGTGGCAATCCATCAATTTGATACGTGTTATAAGGGGTATAACCATTTAAATCACTACGATAAATCGTACCTCGATATTTATCACCTAAACCATAAATTACAGTAGGATCGGTCTGTAATCGCATATTGGCTTTTAATCGATTAATAAATACAGACGCGACCTTTGTTCTTTCAGCCTCAATCCCCGTCTCTTTTTCAATAATTGATGCCATGATAAGCATTTCATAAGCTGATTTATACGGTAGACCTCTATCTCGTTTAATCCACTCTTCTTCTAATGTTTTTTCCATTTGTTGATAGGCGCGTTTTAAAATTGCGACATCTGTCGTACCCGCTGTGTAATGGTATGTATCTGGTGCAAACCAACCTTCTAGGTTAGCCATCTCGGGTTTTATCCCTATCTCTTCACGTAATTTATCGCTATCCATTGTATGTGCAATAGTCGTAAGTTGGGGGGCTTGCTCAAAAATAGACTGCCAATCTTTTAAACGACTCCCTTCAATAAAACGGATGGTAAATTGGGCTTCTTTACCACTGTTGATCAGCAACAAAACATCACGCAAAGACATACCTTTTGTTAAACGATATGTACCTGCTTTAAATTGACTAAGCTCTGGTTTTATTTTTAGTAAAACTTGAAAATAATCGCCTTTGTTGAGTAGATTATTTTTTATAAGCAGTTGTTCCATGGCAACGCGCCCTGTTCCTGCTGGCACTGTGAGTAGCATTTCATCTTGCTTTACAACAACATTTTCTTCTAAAGCACGAAGATGTTGCATCATATACAACGCAATTGCACCGATACTAATTAGTAAGGCAAAAAAAACTATCCATACTATTTTTTTTATCTTCATTTATAACTCATCAAGTTCTATTTAAGTGACAAACAGTGTTGTAAAACAACATGATAATACTCTCTAGTTGAATACTGATAGCACTTATCATCCGAAAAAGTGATACGTGAAACAGGAAGTATCGGCATTAAGCTATTTGTTAACCAAACTTCATCTGCTTGATAAAGGGTTTCCGGTTTCTCTTTTACGATATCAATTTTCCAATTCAGTTTTTTAGCTAATTGAATAATTGATTGACGCATTATGCCCTTTACGCCGGAATCCCTCAGATCCGGTGTGAAAAGTGTATTTCCTTTGCGCCAAAAAAGATTTGCTGCATTTGCTTCAACTAAATATCCCTCATTATCACACACCAAAACATCATCAAATTCTGTTTTTTCTAAATGATGCTTAATAAGAACCTGCTCTAAACGATTTAAGTGTTTAATTCCCGCCAATAGAGGATTTTTTCCTAAAGTAACAGGACTGATGCTAAGTGATATACCTTCACTTTGCTGATGAGAATAATGTGAGGGATAGGATGACAGTGATGTTATAACCGTCGGTGTCATAAATCCATTTGAAGAATAACCACGCCCCCCATAACCGCGACTGATGATAATTTTAATAACACCTTTCGCCTGGGTATCTGAGGCAATATTTATTATGTGATTTTCTAAATCGGGCCAATTGGGATGAGGAAGAAAAAGAGCCTCACAGCCTTCTTTTAAACGGTTAAGGTGTTCGGGTAATAAAAAAGGTTTACCCTGTTCAATCGCAAGAGTAGTAAAGCAACCATCCCCAAACTGTATCGCTCGGTCACTGGCATCTACATTTTGTTGCTGTTGTCCATTTACCCAATGCATCTAACACACCCTACATCTATGTTATTGATATCAACCTGCACATGATAAAGCAACTGGCAGTAAAAGGACAAAATAAAAGACCCAGAATAATCCTGGGCCTTTAAGTATTTTTCAACTTTCTGCAAAAAACGGTTTAAACGCGCTTAAAGAGAATTGAACCATTAGTACCACCAAAGCCGAATGAGTTACACAGAGCATATTCCATGTTCTCAACTTTACGTGCTTTATGTGGAACAAAATCAAGATGACAATTTTCGTCTTGATTATCGAGGTTAATAGTTGGAGGTACGATTTGGTCACGTAGAGAAAGAATAGTAAAGATAGACTCAATAGCTCCAGCAGCGCCTAATAAATGACCTGTCATAGATTTTGTTGAGCTAACTAATACATCTGTGCCTTTACCAAATACGTTTTCTACCGCTTGTGCTTCAGCAACATCGCCTGCATTCGTTGATGTACCATGTGCGTTGATATAACCCACTTCTGATGAGGCAATACCCGCATCTTTCAGTGCATTTGTCATCGCCAGCGCACCGCCTTCGCCATTTTCTGCTGGTGAAGTCATGTGATAAGCATCGCTACTCATCCCAAAACCAACCACTTCAGCATAAATTTTAGCGCCACGGTTTTTAGCATGTTCATATTCTTCAAGAACCAGAACACCAGCACCATCACCTAATACAAAACCATCACGATCTTTATCCCATGGACGACTAGCCGCTTGAGGATTATCATTACGTGTTGATAATGCACGAACAGCACCAAAGCCACCTAACCCTAATGGTGTGGTTGCTTTTTCGGCACCGCCCGCCAGCATTGCATCAGCATCACCATAAGCGATAATACGTGCAGCATGTCCTATATTATGAACACCTGAAGTACACGCTGTGGCGATAGAGATTGTAGGGCCACGAAGGCCATACATAATGCTTAAATGTCCTGCAACCATGTTAATGATGGTTGAAGGTACAAAAAATGGGCTAATTTTACGAGGACCACCATTCATCATGGATGTATGATTTTCTTCGATAAGGCCTAAGCCACCAATACCAGAACCAATAGCAGCTCCGATACGACTTGCATTGGCTTCTGTTACTTCAAGACCTGAATCCGCAATGGCTTGCACACCGGCTGCAATACCATATTGAATGAAAAGATCCATCTTACGCGCCTCTTTACGCGAAAGATTATAATCTTCATGATTGAAATCTTTTACCAATCCTGCGAATTTAGTCGCATGATGACTGGTGTCAAAATCTTTGATAAGGCCGATACCACTCTGTCCGGCACACACTGCTTCCCAAGAAGCTTCTGCGTTATTACCGACAGGAGATAACATGCCTAGTCCGGTCACAACTACACGACGCTTAGACACGCTTATCCTCCAAGGAGGGAAAAAGTTTAGGATTAAAAATATAGGCGGTCGAGTGACCGCCTAGATTAGCAAGCTTATTTACCTGCGTTTTCAACGTAATCAATAGCAGCTTGAACTGTAGTAATTTTTTCTGCTTCTTCGTCTGGGATTTCGATATCGAATTCTTCTTCCAGAGCCATTACCAGCTCAACTGTGTCAAGAGAATCAGCGCCTAAGTCATCAACAAATGAAGCTGAATTTACAACTTCTTCCTCTTTAACACCCAGTTGTTCAACAATGATTTTCTTAACGCGTTCGTCGATAGTGCTCATACTATTAAATTTCCTATCAAAACTCGCTTGCGCGATGATTTTCTTAGTTTATAAATACAGGAAAAGATCTAACCAATCCCGACTGTGTGGACTACTTTATTCGCTATATTTTGCATTATATTGTACGCAAAAAGCAAATATAAAGACGTCCCCATAATTAGATCATGTACATGCCACCATTGACATGCAATGTTTCACCCGTGATATAGCTTGCTTCATCAGAAGCTAAGAAGGCTACAGCACTGGCAATCTCTTTGGCATCACCTAAACGGTTAGCAGGAACTTGAGATAAAATACCTGCTCTTTGGTCATCTGTTAATGCTCTTGTCATATCAGTTTCGATAAAACCAGGTGCAACAACATTTACCGTAATGCCCCGGGAAGCAACTTCGCGTGCTAATGATTTACTAAAACCAATCACACCCGCTTTTGCCGCCGCGTAGTTTGCCTGTCCTGCATTACCCATAGTTCCAACAACAGAACCAATGGTAATTATACGGCCATAACGTTTTTTCATCATAGCACGCATAACTGCTTTAGACAGACGGAAGACTGATGAAAGATTTGTGTTGATGATATCTTGCCACTCATCATCTTTCATGCGCATCAACAGGTTATCACGAGTAATACCTGCATTATTGACCAAAATATCAATTTCGCCAAATTCAGCACGCACTTCAGCTAAAAATTTTTCGATAGAGTCGTTTTCTGTGACATTTAACACAAAACCCTTACCTTTACCGCTTAAATATTCGCTGATAGCTTGCGCACCGTTTTCACTCGTTGCTGTACCAATTACGGTCGCACCGCGCGCAACTAAATCTTCTGCAATCGCACGGCCAATGCCACGGCTTGCACCAGTAACTAGCGCTATTTTTCCGTCAAATCCCATGAGATCCCTCAGTCATTTCCTAATGCAGCATTTAATGACGCAATATCATTAACTGCTGCAGCGTTCATTTCTTTAGAAATACGTTTTGTTAAACCAGTTAATACTTTTCCTGGGCCGATTTCTAATAGCTGTGTGATACCTTTTTCAGCAATAAGTTCAACCGTTTCAGTCCAGCGAACTGGATTATAAAGCTGGCGAACTAACGCATCACGGATAGCATTAACATCAGTTTGTGCTTTCACATCAACATTATTAACGACCTGTATTTCAGGTTGTTTAAATTCAATTTCTTGTAATGCAATCGCTAGCTTATCAGCTGCTGGTTTCATTAAAGCACAATGTGAAGGCACGCTTACCGCTAATGGCAACGCGCGCTTAGCGCCAGCTTCCTTACATAAAACACCAGCACGTTCTACTGCCTCTTTATTACCAGCGATAACCACTTGACCTGGTGAATTAAAGTTTACAGGCGAAACAACTTGCCCTTGGGCTGCTTCTTCACATGCCTTTGCAATAGCGTCATTATCTAAACCGATAATCGCATACATTGCGCCTGTACCTGCTGGTACAGCTTCTTGCATCAGTTGACCGCGTAATTCTACTAGTTTAATTGCTGCGGTGAAATCAATAACACCCGCACACACTAAAGCAGAATACTCACCAAGACTGTGACCTGCCATCATTTGTGGCATTTTGCCTTGTTTTTCTTGCCATACACGCCAAACAGCAACCGAGGCGGCTAATAATGCGGGTTGTGTTTTCCATGTTTTGTTTAACTCATCTTCAGGGCCATTTTGAACTAAATCCCAAAGAGAGTAGCCCAATACATCAGATGCTTGAGCAAATGTTTCAGTCACTATTGGATATTGCTCGGCAAGTTCTGCAAGCATTCCAACAGTTTGCGATCCCTGTCCAGGGAAAACCATTGCAAAATCAGTCATGTTTATTTTCCTGATAATATTAAAAACGGATAAGTGCAGAACCCCAAGTAAAACCACCACCAAACGCTTCCAGCAAGATTAACTGACCACGTTGAATGCGATTGTCTCTTACAGCTTCATCTAATGCTGTTGGGACTGATGCTGCTGACGTATTGCCGTGGCGATCTAATGTCACCACTACTTTATCCATTGTCATATCCAGCTTTTTCGCTGTCGCTGAAATAATTCTTAAATTTGCCTGATGAGGCACAAGCCAGTCCAGTTCAGATTTATCAATATTGTTAGCTTCGAGTGTCTCATCCACAATGTGGGCAAGTTCACGAACTGCGACTTTAAATACTTCATTTCCTGCCATTGTAACGTAAGCAGGTAAATCTTCATTTTCTTTACGCTGATAAGGTAATGCTAATAAATCACCGAAACGCCCATCAGAGTGTAAATGTGTAGAAATAATACCTTCGTCTTCTGACGCACCCACAACTGCTGCACCCGCCGCATCACCAAATAAAATAATGGTGCCACGATCGTTAGGATCTAACGCATGGGATAATCTATCAGCACCGATCACAAGAGCATGCTTAACAGAACCAGCTTTAATAAACTGATCTGCAATACTTAATGCATAAACAAAGCCAGAACATGCTGCAGCAACGTCAAAAGCGATGCAATCATTGATACCTAACGCATTTTGAATCTGACATGCTGCGCTTGGGAATGCATGTGAGCCTGATGTTGTGGCAACAACAATCAACCCAATGTCTTGCTTATCAATACCAGACATTTCTAATGCTTTTTCAGCCGCACTTGCTCCCATCAACGCAACAGTTTCTTCTTCTGTTGCAATCCGACGTTCATGAATACCTGTCCGGGTAACAATCCACTCGTCAGACGTTTCAACCATTGTTTCTAAATCGGCATTAGTTCGCACTTGTACAGGCAAGTAACTACCAGTACCTAAGATTTTTGTATACATTCTATCAATCGCTCTTGGGTAATACTGTTGTCAGTCGAGAAGCGATCCGTTCTGGGATTTTTCGCTCAACGGCATGAACAGCCTGTTCTATTGCTGCTGTAAACGCGCTTTCATTTGCGCCACCATGGCTCTTAATGACGATACCGCGTAATCCTAACAGAGAAGCACCGTTATACTGGTCGGGGTTCATGTGTCCAAAACGCTTAATTAGCCGTTTTTGTAACCATTTCTTCAATATTTTTATCCACCACGACGTTTTTTTATTTTCAGTAGTAGAAGATTTAATCAATGAAAGGAAAACCCGAATAACCCCTTCCATCGTTTTAAGGGAGACATTACCTGCGAAGCCGTCACACACCAATACATCCGTTTTGCCTGTCAGTAATTCATTACCTTCAACATAACCAATATAATTGATATTAGGTGTCGACTTTAATACCGTAGCGGCTTCGCGGATATTATCTAACCCTTTACTCTCTTCTTCACCAATATTTAAAAGTGCCACTTTAGGTGAACTAATTCCTGCAATTTCTTCTGCCATAACTGCGCCCATCACCGCAAACTGTACCAACATTTGGCTATCACAGTTAACGTTCGCGCCTAAATCAAGAACGACAGTCTTACCTTTTTTCTGGTTAGGTAATACCGAAACCAGTGCAGGACGTTCAATTCCATCAATAGCATTCAGTCGCAGTTTTGCTAATCCCATTAATACGCCAGTATTACCAGCGCTTACACAGGCTTGTGCTTCACCTGTTTTCACGAGATCAAGCGCCACTCGCATTGATGTACCTTTACTTGCTCTAATAGCTTGTGAAGGTTTAGCATCATTGGCGACAATATGTTCAGCGGGTATAACGTGTAAACGGGAAATTAGCTCAGCATTTTGATCTGCAAGCAAAGGAGAGATAGCGTCTGGTTGACCTACCAGCAATATTTTTAAATGAGGATTAGATGCCAGCGCCCGCAAACAAGCAGGCACTGTGATGCGAGGACCGAAGTCCCCGCCCATCGCATCTAACGCTATGGTTAGATTTGTCAAGGTATCAACGAGCTATAAAGCTAATTACTTGTTGATAACCTTGCGACCACGGTAGTAACCGTCAGCAGTTACATGGTGACGCAGGTGAGTTTCACCAGAAGTTTTGTCAACTGAAACTTGAGTTACTGTCAGCGCGTCATGAGAACGACGCATACCGCGTTTAGAACGAGTTGGTTTGTTTTGTTGTACGGCCATTGACCTTACTCCTTAGTACTTTTCTTTAAACTGGCTAATACGGCAAATGGATTCGGCTTCTCTGATAATTCCTCAGGGAGTTCACCAAACACCATATCCGCGTCGGACACTTCACAGTGTTCAAAATCATGTACCGGAACCACCGGCAAGTTGAGGATTATTTCATCTTCAATCATTGCCAGCAAATCTATTTCACCAAATTCGTTTACATCGACTGGTTCATATTCTTCCGGTAATGCCTCGGCCCGTTCATCACTGACAACAGGGCTAAAACAATATGTTGCGTGAACATGATAAGGAAAATGGCCACCACAACGTTGACATTCTAAAGTCACATCCACATCGGAATGTCCTTTAATCACGGCAAGGCGTTGATGGTCAATATCAAATGATAAAGCCACATCAATATTACTGTCCACACTGACCACCGATTCAGCTAAGCGGCTTACTTGCTCTGGAGAATAATGACCGTCATAGTCTAAATTCTTTTGAGCTGCTCGCAACGCATCAATGGTCAGGGGTAATTTTACCTTTTGCATAAGGCGCGCATATTATCTTTGTAATGGAATATAGTCAAAGAAAAAGGCGGGTTATCTACACCTTTCCACCAAAATTCGCTTTATCAGCGGCGCATAGTTTAGAATGTCAGGCATCATTTTGCTACGGATTTTAAAAAAAATATGTTGCCACTCGTTCTTGCGTCTACTTCACCCTTTCGAGCTCAGTTGCTAAAAAAGCTTGGAATGCCCTTTATACAGGCATCTCCCGATATTGACGAAACCCCAATACCCACTGAGTGTGCTCAGGATCTTGTCACTCGCTTATCCTATGAAAAAGCCAGCGCTTTACAAGCAAAATTTCCACATCACATTATTATTGGCGCCGATCAAGTTTGTGTATTAAATAAAAAAATCACAGGTAAACCCTATAATTTTGATAATGCTTTCGCACAATTAAAACAAGCATCAGGACAATGTGTGTCGTTTTATACTGGATTAACTGTATATAATAGCCTAAATTTAGAACACCAAACGCATTGTGAATTATTTCAAGTTTACTTTCGTCATTTAACCGATGATGAAATTATCAGTTATTTAAATAAAGAAATGCCTTTCAATTGTGCTGGAAGTTTTAAATCTGAAGGGCTGGGTATTACTCTATTTGATAAACTAGCAGGCGATGATCCAAATTCTTTAATTGGTTTGCCACTTATCCGATTGAATAAAATGTTACTCTCGCAAAGAATAAACCCATTATTTTTCTCTGATGATCAAAAATAAACCCGATCATCTTATTTTTAATCTTATGTAGCGATAAAACGTATTATGAATAAACTAACATCCGTCTTGATAGCGTTAGTGATGGCAACAGCATTAGCGGGTTGTTCTGATGAAAAAGACACAGAAACCGCTCAAACAACTAATGCCAACAATATTGTCCAAGACAGTGTAATTTCGAATAAAAAAGATGACAGCACATCTTCATTCAAAAAGAACTTTGTCAGCAGTTGCATATTAGGATCCGGCATTACTGATGATGCACTTATTCCTCAAATTACAGAAGTGTGTGGATGCACCTACGACAGCATTATCAAAAATTATGGCATTACTGAATTTATTCGTGTTGATATGGAAATGCGCAAAAATGGTTCAAAATCACTGCCTAAAGAGTGGAATATTGATAACATCGTTGAGCAATGTATGACAAAAATAGAGGGTTAATTGTATTCTTATTAACCGCTCCATATGGTTTTAAGCCCCAATGCGTCCAATTAACTGGACGTATTGGGAATTCGAATTTTTTGCCGAAATAAGAATTTAAGATTTTTGACTACGCAATACCTGTAAACAATGGCGTAATGAGGTATCCATGGGTGCCTCAATCCGCATCTGTTCACCCGTTGAAGGGTGTGTGAATGTCAAAGAACTCGCGTGTAAAAATAAACGATTGAGTTTTGTTCCTACCAATTGTGCATCGAAATCACGATCACCATAACGATCATCAAAAGCAATAGGATGACCTGCATGTAATGTATGTACACGGATTTGGTGTGTTCTTCCTGTTACTGGGCTTGCTTTCACCAAAGTGGCAAATCCGAAACGCTCTTCCACTTTAAAACGCGTCTCTGAAGGTTTGCCTTCATTGCTCACTTTTACTACACGCTCACCACTTTGAAGAATATTTTTCAATAATGGCGCTTGCACCACTTTAGTATGCGATTGCCACTGACCACGAACTAAAGCTAAATAATCTTTTTGCATCTGCTTTAAACGTAACTGCTCATGTAAAGCACGCAGAGCTGATCGTTTTTTCGCAATTAACAATACGCCAGAGGTATCTCTATCAAGGCGATGCACAAGCTCTAAAAAACGGGCTTCTGGGCGTAATGCACGTAAACCTTCAATGACACCAAAACTTAAACCGCTACCACCATGCACAGCCGTACCAGATGGTTTATTAATCAGCATCAAATGATCATCTTCATATAAAATACAATTGGCTAATGCGGAAACTTTGTCTAACTTTGGCGATACGGCAATTTCTTCTTTTTCTGCTACTCTCACAGGTGGAATACGAATACTGTCACCTGCATTTAATTTGTACTCAGGTTTAATTCGCCCTTTATTAACCCGAACTTCCCCTTTACGGATAATTCGGTAAATCATACTTTTTGGTACACCTTTTAAGCGTGCCAGTAAAAAATTATCGATACGCTGGCCTGCTTCATCGCCATCAATGGTGACGAACTGAACTTGATTAAATGATTTCATAGTGGCGATTCTTTGGCTCTCTTAAAAATAAAAATAACAAACAACTTTATGGTGCACAAAATAACATCAATTCTGTCGTCTATTTTAACCTGAATAATGGGAAAAAGACGAAACATTAGCTAATCTCTCATATTTATACAGAAAAAGTCACCAAAGCAGAAAAGTCATCTTGCTATAACCCTAACACCAATGGAATAATGCAGACTCTCCTGATTATGTTTATCAGGTATATTTATGAAAATTTTGTTTGTTTGATTTTCAAAATGCAGCAATGGCGTAAGACATAGTCGAAAATCAAACAATTTAGTATGCCACAAATACATCGCTTATTGAGTTGAAACATTGTGTTCAATTAAAGAGTGCTGAATTTTTGAACTGAAAATCAGACTCACCGAGATA
Organism: Proteus sp. G2300; assembly: GCF_009915965.1. Classification (NCBI taxonomy): domain Bacteria; kingdom Pseudomonadati; phylum Pseudomonadota; class Gammaproteobacteria; order Enterobacterales; family Morganellaceae; genus Proteus; species Proteus sp. G2300. The sequence continues at coordinate 411,060 of NZ_JAABNK010000025.1, read as the reverse complement.
TTGCACCTCTATACAATCGACAACCGTGAGGTTGACGCATTTGTAAAAGACACGAGGTCATCGGTTATCAATAGTGTAATTACGTATGTTGGTGGCACATTATAAAACGTGAAAATAACGAGTAAGTCACAATATGAAAAGAATGTTAATTAACGCAACTCAGCAGGAAGAGTTGCGTGTTGCCCTTGTTGATGGGCAACGCTTGTACGATCTGGATATCGAAAGCCCCGGTCATGAACAGAAAAAAGCGAATATCTATAAAGGTAAAATCACTCGAATTGAACCCAGCTTAGAAGCCGCTTTTGTTGATTATGGTGCGGAACGCCACGGTTTCCTTCCTATTAAAGAAATAGCCCGCGAATATTTTCCTAGTAATTATCACTCCCATGGTCGTCCTAACATCAAAGATGTCTTGAAAGAAGGCCAGGAAGTTATTGTTCAAGTTGATAAAGAAGAGCGTGGTAATAAGGGTGCAGCATTAACCACTTTTATCAGCCTTGCAGGGAGCTATTTGGTGTTAATGCCAAATAATCCTCGTGCAGGTGGTATTTCTCGACGTATCGAAGGTGAAGACCGTACAGAACTTAAAGAAGCCTTATCAAGTCTTGAGATCCCAGATGGCATGGGTCTAATTGTACGTACTGCAGGGGTCGGTAAATCTGCTGAAGCACTACAACAAGATTTAAGCTATCGCCTAAGGCACTGGGATGCCATTAAAAAAGCAGCAGAGAATCGCCCTGCACCTTTTTTAATTCATCAAGAAAGCAACGTAATCGTTCGCGCATTCCGTGACTATTTACGTCCTGATATTGGTGAGATATTAATTGATAACGCAAAAGTCGTTGAAATGGCGCGTAGCCATATTGAAGCGATTGGACGTGGTGATTTTGCTAGCAAAATTCGCCATTACACTGGCGCAGTTCCATTATTTAGCCATTATCAAATTGAATCACAAATCGAGTCTGCGTTTCAACGTGAAGTTCGCTTACCTTCTGGTGGTGCATTAGTTATAGATACTACAGAAGCATTAACGGCGATTGACATTAACTCCTCGCGCTCAACTCGTGGTGGTGACATCGAAGAAACAGCATTCAATACTAACTTAGAAGCAGCTGACGAAATTGCACGCCAATTACGTTTACGCGACCTCGGTGGTTTAATTGTTATCGACTTTATTGACATGACGCCAGTACGCCACCAACGTGAAGTTGAAAATAGAATGCGTGAGGCCGTACGCCAAGATCGTGCCCGTATTCAAATTGGGCGCATCTCTCGCTTTGGCTTATTAGAGATGTCTCGTCAACGTTTAAGTCCTTCATTGGGTGAATCAAGCCATCATGTTTGTCCTCGTTGCTTAGGCACAGGCACTATTCGTGATAACGAATCACTGTCACTTTCTGTGTTACGTCTAATTGAAGAAGAAGCACTGAAAGAAAATACCCATGAAGTTCATGCAATTGTTCCTGTTCAAATCGCCTCTTATTTGCTTAACGAAAAACGTAAAGCAGTAACAGATATTGAACTACGTCAATCTAACGTTAAAGTGGTTATTGTCCCTAATGACCAAATGCAAACTCCTCACTTCTCTGTTATTCGTGTGCGTAAGGGCGAAGAAATTACGTCTCTAAGCTACAACTTAGCGCAATTCCACGAAAATCAGTTAAATGAAACTGAAGACGATGTTGCTACAGAACGTAAAGCACCTGAACAACCTGCTATTTCAGCCTTTGGATTACAAGAAGAAAACACAACTGAAACAACGAAAAGTAAAAAAGTTCCTCAGCCTCAAACTAAGCCTGTTAAATCAGAGCAAGCCCAAGTTCAAGGTACAGGTTTCTTTGCTTCTATTGCAAAATTCTTCTCTAACTTATTTGGTAACGAACCAGAACCTGCGGTAACTCAAGAAAAACCACAGGAAACCAAAAAAGAAAATACAGATAACCGTCGTGAACGTCGTAATAACAACAATCGACGTAACAACAATCGTCGCGACCGTGATAACGATCGTAATCGCGATAACGCGAATAGCGAAGAGAATCGTAAGAATCGTAATCAAAAACCACAACCGACTCCAGCAACTGAAGTCAGTAGTGAACAAGAGATTGCAGAACGTGAAGCGCGCCGCCAACAACGCCGTGAACAACGCGCAGAACAACGTCGTCGCCAAGAAGAAAAACGTCAGCAACAACAGGAAGCTGCGAAAGCACAAGTTGCACTTAGTGAAAAAAATACAACTGAAAAAGACAATGCTGATGAGAAGAAAGAAGAACCTCGTCGCCCTGTTATGCAACGTCGTAATCGTCGTCAATTAACGCAATCTGTACGTGTTACTGATAGCGATACACCGTTAGCCATTGCACCAGTTGCAACAGTTGCAACAACAGAAAAGGCTATTTCAGAACCGCCTGTTGCTATCGCACCAGCTAAAATTGCGCCTACAGAAAAAACAACGCCTAAAGCTATTGCAATAGCAAAAGTTGAAACAAATGAGGCACAACCGGCAAAAGCTCTACCAGATACAGCACCTAAAGCACAAGAGGACAATAAAACTGAAGATAACAACGGGCAAGATAATGTCATGCCTCGTCGTTCTCGCCGTTCACCTCGCCATTTACGTGTCAGTGGCCAACGTCGCCGTCGTTATCGTGATGAACGTACATTAACCGTGTCACCAATGCCTCTAGCCATGGCTGTTGCATCACCTGAACTCGCTTCTGGTAAAGTATGTATTAGTTACCCCGTAACACCAGTAAGTGATGCTCCAATTATTGAGAATAATGTTGAAAACAACAATGAGAGTTTTGTTGAAAAGAACATCATTACTCATGCTGATCCTCAAATGGTCGCTATCGCTCCTGCAGTTTCAGAAACCCTTGTTACAAAAGTTGAACAAGCTGATACTACAGAATCAACCTACACGGTGACTGTTAGTAGTGAATCAACCACGGATGCTGTTGCTGAAATTATTGCAATAGAGCCACAATCAGCGCCAACAGTAGCAAATAACATCATTGAAAATCAAGTTGAAGAAAGTGTTGTCGACAACGTTATCAATGATGTGAATACCGAAGAACATGTCACTCGTAAAGAAAATATTTCTGCGGTATTAAACACAACTGAGGCTTATATGCATGAAGCTTCACAACAAGCGGAAACAAGTACAGAGGTGGCTGAAGAAGTAGCACAAGAGGTTATTGCACCAGCATCAATAGAACGCGAAGTGCGTGAAACGTCTACTCCAGAGCCAGTTGTCACTCCTGTTGAAACCGAAAAAACGGTTGAACAACACAAAGAAAGTGATGTTGAAACTGTTGCTGAGCCTATCGTTGATGCTATGACTGAAAGCCAGTCAGAAGTAAGTTCAGCGCCTGTAGCAAAAGCGGAAACAGTAAAAGAAAGCAAACCGACAACCGTTATTATTCGTCAAGAACCAGTGGTACGCCAACTACACGCAAGCGCACCGATGACGAAAGCACCAGCATCTGATGAAGCCACTGTCGCGGTTGAAATCAAAGCATGGGAAGCTCGTCCTGCTTTTGATAAGAAAGGCCGGACTGGTGCTGGTGGACATTGTTCTACCAACCAAGCTTCATCAGTGATGACGAAAACGGAAAGTCAAGATTGATAATAAGGCATTATTAAGAATATCTTGATAATACTATTAAATTGAGAACTCACTTTTAGTGGGTTCTTTTTTTAACTAAATGAATCAAAATAGTAAAACGTATTGTGCTAAAAATAAGATAAAAAAAACCTCTGAATTTTCTATTCAGAGGCTGAATTTTGCTTAGTAAAACAATCAGTCTTTTAGATCTGGAAGATTTTTAATTTCACCCATCGCTTTTAACTGTTTAGAAAGTTCACGGCGTTCTTTAGATAGATCTGCATTTTTAATAATATAATCATCAACACGATCATCATAGTCGCTACGCATATTTGCGATAATACCCAGTACATCTTCGATAGACATACCTGGTTTAATATATTCACTTAAGTTGTCTAATAAAAGAACACGTTTTTGGTTATCACGGATCTTTTTCTCATTGTCAGTGATCTCACGACGGATTTTGTTTTTACGACGATACATACGCACAAACTCCAGTACGTTTTGGAAAGACGGCTTGTTTGCGTTATCCATTTCCTACACCTTTACAATTGATATTTAAGATAAATAGCTCTCTTTAAGATTATCGCTTAATCGTGTCAATAAACAAGCAAAGTTTACAATTATTACTGAAAAGAGTGATTATCCCTTATACTTTCAGTCTATCTGCCAGTCATTTTAAAACTTTTAAGTCATATCTTTTATCCTATAACATCATGCAGTAGAAAGAGTAAAAGTGTCTCATTTTATTTTTACTCTCCCCTCTATTACAAACTTGAAATCCATATAGCGGATTGAAAAAATCGTCTAGAAGACTGCTATCAATCTCCTTATTTGGTATGCAATTCTTTGGCGAGAGCGAAAAAATATAAAGGCTCATTATTAAGCTCGACATGAATCCTCTTTAATATGACATTTCACGTTTATTATATTATGGTTTACCATGTCTCGATTGAGCATTGCTAGCAATTTTATGCTTGGGGCACATCACTCTCGAAACAGAGATATATAATGTTTAAACCCAACGCAACTAAATAGTGCAAGGGTTAATACTTTTAAATCTCACTTAAAATTTAACTCAATAAGCAAATAAATTTACGGTAGGAAACCTTGTCTAATTCAGCGAAAATGCCCACATTTTATATTCATGATTATGAAACTTTTGGTACACACCCAGCGCTAGATCGCCCTGCTCAGTTCGCAGGTATAAGAACTGACATGGATTTCAATATTATTGAAGATCCTCTCGTGATTTATTGCAAACCTAATGACGATTATTTACCTCACCCTGAAGCAGTGATGATAACGGGAATAACCCCACAAATTGCGTTAAAAAACGGGTTAATCGAAGCTGAATTTACCCGTCAAATTCATCAAGCGTTTAGTCAGCCTAATAGTTGCATTATGGGATATAACAACCTTCGATTTGATGATGAAGTAACCCGTAATATCTTTTATCGTAATTTTTATGATCCTTATGCCTATAGTTGGCAAAAAGGGAATTCTCGGTGGGATTTGCTCGATGTTTTACGCGCCTGTTATGCACTACGCCCAGAAGGTATTGTTTGGCCTGAAAATGAAGACGGTTTCCCAAGCTTTCGTCTGGAGCTATTAACCAAAGCCAATGGCATCTCTCATGAGAATGCGCATGATGCAATGTCCGATGTTTATGCCACCATTGCGATGGCAAAACAATTAAAACAAGCACAACCGCGTATGTTTGATTATTTTTTTAATTTACGTGATAAACGCAAAGTACAGGCACTAATTGATATTCCTGCAATGACGCCAATTGTTCATGTTTCAGGTATGTTTGGAGCAGCACGCTCAAATTTAAGCCTTGTGGCGCCATTGGCATGGCACCCTGATAATCGTAATGCGGTTATTGTGTGTGATTTATCTGCGGATATATCCCCGCTATTAACCTTAACATCAGACCAATTACGTGAGCGTTTATATACGCCACGCAGTGAATTGTCCGTTGATGAACCACCTGTTCCAATTAAATTACTGCATATTAATAAATGCCCTATTGTGGCACCACAAAATACATTAAGACCACAAGATGCAGATAGAATAGGCTTAGATGTTGATGCTTGTTTAAATAACCAAGCCATTTTATTTTCACATCCTGAAATACGCAATAAAGTCGTGGAACTCTTCGCTCAACAATCCCCTTTTGTTGTTTCTGATGATGTTGACTCTCAAATTTATAATGGCTTTTTTAGTGATAACGACCGTAGTGCAATGGACATTATCCGCTCAACACCGCCCCAAAATTTACCCGCTTTAGATTTAACGTTTGAAGATGCAAGAATGGAACCGCTATTTTTCCGCTATCGTGCGAGAAATTATCCTTCCACTCTCAACGATGATGAGCAACAACGTTGGTTAGCTCATAGAAAAGAGATGTTAACGCCAGAAAAACTGACTGAATATATCAATACGATCCAGCTTTTAGCAGAAGAATATAGCGATAACGAAGAGAAGCTAAAACAACTACAAGAGCTTTATTTATATGCTCAAGATATTGCGAGTTAGACAATAAGACAAAAGGCAGGTTTTATCCTGCCTCTCTTTTTAACTTAATAAACACGATATAAAACAATTATTTTTTGATTTCAATACGTTCAGTTTTAACCTCAGCGTGAGCCTGCCCACATCCGCACTCTTCTCCCCAATATTTTAATTTCGAGGTTTTACCTATGCCTGGATTCATACTATTGGTCGGATCGTTATGTTTATAGAACGCTTTTAATTGTGGCTTTGCATAATACAGATGGCCTACATTATGCTCTGCGGGATACTCTGCTCCACGTTTATCTAATAACGCTAACATTTCTGCTTTTAGCGCCTTCGCATCAACACCTTTTTTAATAATGTAGTCCTGATGCATAACGTGACACATAAAATGACCACAATAGAGTTTATAAAGTAATTTACTTTCTATTTCTGGTGGTAATTTTTCAAACCAATCTTTGTCATTACGACGCAATGCAATATCTAATGGCAAGACATCTTCAACGTCATTCACATGAACAGCATGATAACGAACAGCAGCACCAGCGGCAGCAAAACGGTGTAAGAATGCTTTATTACCTTCCTCTTCAGTACATTCAAAATAATCACCCGAAGCTTGTTTAAAATATTCTTTTAAATAGCTAGATGCCTCTTCAATACCGTCATCAGCCATTCTTAACATTAAATGATGTTCATATTTATCGCGGAAATCTGTCATACGCTCAGGTAAATGAGCTGGCCATAATTTGCTCATAAACTGCATGATTCTATCCGCCATGTTTTTAGGCAAAAAAGGCACTTTATTTAATACCGCATCTACTCGCCCTTTCACGGCAAATAAAGTTGGCATTTTATCTGTGCCCAATTTATCAATCACTAAAAATGTATCTTTTCCATATACTTCAGCCATTTTATAGTAGCTTCTATGCATATACTCTCCTGCAACAGGAAGCTTTTTAAAATGACTTAAAATATGGCGACGAATATCTTCAAGTTCATCAGGATTATTAGTGCCAATATAAAAGACTTGGGTGCGATGATCCGCAGGGAATGTATCTAATCGTACCGCAAACACAGATAATTTACCTGCACTCCCCGCAGCTTCATATAAACGACGTTCATCATTATTAAATCGAGAAGGCGTATTGGCATCAACATCACGAACACGTTCATGATATTCATGATCAGACGCTAATTTTTCTGTCACTTGTATTTGTTTCTCGTGGTAATGACGATTATCTAAATTCGTTAGAATCTCTTCTGGGGTTTCACCTAAATCAATACCTAAGTGGTTAACTAATTCAGCTTCACCTTTTTCATTAACTCGTGCATAAAGCGATAATTCAGTGTAAGCAGGCCCTCGACGAACTAAAGCTCCGCCGGAGTTATTACAGATCCCACCAATAACAGAAGCACCAATACAAGACGAGCCAATAACAGAATGAGGTTCACGCCCTAATGGTTTTAATACTTTTTCTAAATGCCACAGCGTACTACCAGGAAAGGCTATAACTTGATTATGTTCTGAAAGAACTTGTATTTTATCTTGGCGTAATGTACTAATAATCACGATATCTCTATCATAATCATCACCATTAGGCGTCGAACCTTCTGTTAATCCCGTATTCGCTGCTTGCATAATAATAATTTTATCAGCTTCAACGCAGGTTTTAAAAACACGCCATTGTTCTAATAAATTGGCAGGAAATACAACCGCTAATGCCTTGCCTTGTCCCGAACGAAAGCCTTTACGATAACGTTCTGTTTTATGTGCTTGTGTTAATACCTGTTTTTTACCAACAATACTTTCAAGTTTACGAATAAAATGTTGATTTACAGAGCTATTACTTTCATTCATGTTCCCTATCCTATTCCTGTCTTGTCTGATTAATTTGTATTTTGCTCGTTTTTATTATTACTCATAAGACTACGTGCAAAATATAAACTTATCATTTATATAACTGCTTTTATACTGCTATCCACATTTCCGAAAAAAATGACATTTTTATGTTCAGTTATTTTTGCTATTAAAAAATATTTTTGATATTTATTTCTTAAATAGAATATAGATAAACCTTAATTTACTATTTTATTCTATTATTAGCTTTTCTCTTGCTAACCGATCCCATGCTTGGCAACTTCGACTTTTATAACTACTTTTATTATTTGCTAATGCTAATTGATATGACAATGTCGGTTCAACAACAGGAAGCACGATTAAGTCATCAATGGGATTTTTATTACACATACTCCCAGGCAATAGTGTTACACCTACACCCGCTTTTACCATCGCTATAATTAAATCTAAATGGTTACTACGTCCTGCAATAATAGGCTTTGTATTATAAATACCGCAGGCGCTATAAACTAAATCATTAATGCGAAAATCTTCAGAGAAAAAAATAAAAGGCTCACTTATTAACTCTTTAAAATGCACTTCTTTTTTGATGGCTAAAGGATGTGATGGAGACACTAATAGCATCAGACTTTCTTTTGAAAAAGGCGTTAATTCAAATATGTCATTATTAAAAGGTAATACCACGGCCGCTGTTTCTACTTTTCCCTCAACCATCGCTTCTGCCATTTGTTTAGTTCCCAATTCAAATATTTTCAGTTCAACCTGAGGGTGTAGAGAACTAAATGCCATAATAATATCGGCAAAATACGTCGAAGCTATTACCGGAGGTAATCCAACATTTAATGTTCCTGTTAATGCTCCTGACTTGTCCTGAAGGGCTTTATTCATACTATTAAATTGTGCGAGTATCTTTTTTGCATGTTCAAAAAGTATCGCGCCATCATCAGTTAATCTTACGCCATCAACTTCTCTTACCAATAAAATAACACCTAATTCATTTTCTAATTTTTTAATGCTACGACTAATTGCAGGCTGAGTAATAAATAGAGCATCAGCAGCTCGGCTAAAACCATTTAATTGAATGACTTCAACAAAATAACGTAATGTACGAATATCCATTAGTAATATTTACCTTATTACATTTAGTTATACCATCAATAATAATAAACCATTTCATATTGATTTATATCCGCGGTAAAACATTAAGCATAATATAAATGAATAATACTATTTTTACAGATTATTATTTGGATATTCTGGAGATAATATGAATAAGACTGTTGTTGAATATATGCTAAACCGATTATATGACTTAGGTATAAGTGATGTTTTTGGTGTTGCCGGTGATTACGCTTTTCCTATAGAAGACACGATTTGTAATAGCAACCATATACGTTGGATTGGTAACTGTAACGAATTAAATGCTGCTTATGCTGCTGATGGTTATGCTCGAATTAAAGGTATGGCTGCGTTATCAACCACATTTGGAGTTGGAGAATTAAGTGCGATTAATGCTATTGCTGGCTCTTATGCAGAAAATCTGCCTATTTTTCATTTAGTTGGGATGCCAGCAAGTGGTGTGCAAAAAAGTAAACGCCTTGTTCACCATACCTTAGGTAATGGTGATTTTGATATTTTTTATCAATTAGCTCAGCGTCTTGCTTGTGCTCATGCAATATTAACGCCAGAAAATTGCATCGCTGAAATGGAACGTTTAATTGCGACAGCATTAAAAGAACGTCGTCCTGTTTATATTGGTTTACCATCTGATTATGCAGTGATGCCAGTGATAGAAAACACCTCTGTTACCACACAGAAAAAACCAATAAGTGATAAAGAAATACTAGAAAAAGTGGTATCACTGATTATTGATAAGCTTACACAAAGCAATAATATCTGCGTATTACCCGGTATTTTATCCACACGTTTAGGGTTATCAGATAATGTCCAAGCTTTTATTGATAAAACAGGTTTACCTTATGCCACTATGTTTATGGATAAAAGCATATTAAATGAATCTAATACTCAATATGTTGGGATGTATGATGGACAATTAATGACGCCAGATGTCAGAGAATTTGTCGAAAATAGTGAATATGTGTTAGGGATCGGAGCAATGATGACCGACTTTAATGCAGGGAGTTTCACTACCAATATTAAACCAGAACAATTTATCAACATCATGCCAAAATATGTTGAAATTGATTCCGTTATCTATTCTTCTGTTTATATGGAAGATATTCTCTCTGAACTAACAAAGCGATTACCGAATAAAACTTATCATCAGATTAAAGTCAAGGGATTAGGAGAAGCAATTTTATCTGATAACGGTAAAGTTACAGCGCAATATCTCTATCCTCGATTAGAGAAATTCTTTAGACCTAACGATATTATTATTGCTGAAACAGGCACATCATCAATGGGATTAGGCTTTGCTCTATTACCAGAAGGTGCTCAGTTCCATAACCAAACATTATGGGGTTCTATTGGTTGGGCAACACCCGCATCATTTGGTGCTGCACTTGCCGCGCCGGATAAACGAGTTATTTTAATTACAGGTGAAGGCTCACATCAATTAACCGTACAAGAAATAAGTCAATTTGTTCGTTTTAGATTAAAACCGATTATTCTTGTTTTAAATAACGATGGTTATTTAATTGAACGATTATTATGTGATTATCCTGAAGCCTATTATAACGATCTTGCTCAATGGAATTATCATCAATTACCTAAAGCTTTCGGTGCCAAAGATTGGCATTGTGTGAAAGTTACAACGATAGATGAGTTAAATAAGGCACTTGAAGTAGCCGAATCAACAGAAAATGCCTCTTACATCGAAATAGTAACAGAGCGATATGAATCTTCTGAATTAGCAAAAAAATTAAAAGAATCTAAAAGTTCGTTATATTCATTCTAAAATAAATGAATAAAATGATAAATGAAGTATTATAAAAAAAATGGATAAAATCTTAGATAACCTTCATTTATTAAGTTAGGTATAAATTAAATGATTGGCATGTTCTAATTTTTATTTTAAATATATAGAGCATGCCAATGTTTCATCCTCACATTTATCATATCGCATTAAAATAATCGTATATTGTAGTAGAAAATAATCAAAACATTATTAATGAATAAATTAAAACCAACTTTAAATATATCTCTTAATATAATACCCTGTCATAAAAAATAAACATAAATAATATAAATTAGCTCCAAACTTTTTGGAGACTATGGCTTATTTTATGAAAAACATTGTAATACCTACCTCGTTAAGCTTCTTTTTTTTACTTTTTTCAAATTCATCATGGTCTGAAACAGATATTTTAGCAACCAAACAACGTATTATAGACCAACGCAATAATTGGCTGGAAGAGATCAAAAATGGTGTCATCACAATTCCCCCTGAAAATGAGTCAAAAACAGCCGAACTAGATAGAATAATAAGCAATAATTATCAAGCTATCACTGGTGAACGGAGAGAACTGGCCGAAGCTGATAAGTCACAGAGCCATTCTTATGTTTTTAATACCTATGCCAATATTTTATTTGGCGATAACGCCAAGTCGATCAATTTTAGCGATATTCAAGCTTACCAAGATCTGAACATATTACATAACACAGGTACATATGCTTATGATCCAAACAAAAAAAGAGCACGCTCGATAGATTTTATCTTAAAAGAACTTTTTTTACGTGGCAGACCTTATCAAGTTATTGATAAGGGAGGTAATTATCTTAACAATTATACCAATATAACAGGTTCATCTTACCCAAGTGGACATACATGGAACGGATATAAGCAAGCTACGGTTTTATCCATATTATTCCCTGAAAAGGGCAGTGAAATGTTTGCCCGAGCAATAGAATATGGTGAAAGTCGAGTTATCGTAGGGGCACACTTTGCAACAGATACCATCGCTTCGAGAATAGGAAATTATTACCTGTTATCACAGATGCTTGCAGATGATGACACTACTCGAACTTTTGTTAAACTTGCCAAAGAAGTCCGCCAGAATGTCGCTAATCAGTGTAAAAGCCTAAATTGTTTAACCACACCGAAAAAAATAACTAACGATGAAGCAGGTTATTATGGAATAAAAGATCCTGAAATTTTACCGATAATTTTCCCCAATAAAATACCCAGTTCAGCCAACAATTTACTACGTTTACGTTTTGCATATTTAACCAAAGAGCAGAGACAATCTATTTTAGCGAGCACAGCCTACCCTAGTAATTCTTTGGCTGGCTGGGCTTCAAACGAAAATGATCCAGATTCTAGCTGGGGATTAATTAATCTTCCTAAAGCCTATAATGGGCCTTCATATTTCTATAATCATTTTATTGTTAATCAAACAAATAATAAATTTGACTTCGCTGAGTTTGGTAAACTTGATGAATGGAAAAATGATATTAGTGGGCCTGGTAAATTAATCAAACAAGGCGATGGCACATTGATCTTATCTGGCAATAACCATTTTGCAGGCGTCGAGGTTAATCAGGGAAATTTACTACTTATAGGCGAAAATCACTATTCAAAAAATTCTTCCATCAATGGTGGTACATTGTTACTTGAAGGAAAATTAAATTCTTTACTGGATATTAATAAAGGAACGTTACTATTAAATAATGGGAGCATAAATTCTCAGGTCAATATCAATGACAAGGGTGTACTTACTGGTAAAGGGAAAATTAAGAAACTAGAAGTGAATTCAGGAGGTATCGTAGCACCAGGCTATTCAATTGGTACGATTAATATAGATGATACTGTGCTCTTTAATTCTGATAGCCACTATCTGGTTGAAGTCAATTCACAAGGTGATAGCGATAAAATAACGAGCCTCGGCACAGTGATACTTAATGGAGGTACAGTTAATGTATCTCTTGAAAAGAATAAAAACCTCCTCACAAAAGACAATGTTCAGAGTCTATATAACACGAAATATACTATTTTAATGGCGGATAAAGGTATTAATGGTAAATTCGCTGATGTTAATCCAAACTATCTTTTTTTAGGAACAACACTATATTACGATCAGAATGCAGTAATATTAAATATCGGAAGAAATAATACTGCTTTTTCAAGCTTGGCAAAAACAAAAAACCAAATATCTATTGCCAATGCAATAGATGCATTACCTTCTGGGCATCCTGTCTATGAAAGCATTGTCGGAATGGATCTAAAAAATGATGTCCGCAATGCCTTTAATGAATTAACTGGTCAAATTCATGCCGATGTTTTATCTAATCAACTTAACGGTAGCCGGCAAATAAAAGAAACACTCCTCTCTCAGGTTAAAAACGCAGAAATACTTAATAGCGAAAAAGAAAGTACAGACAATAAAGGCAATGTCTGGGCTAAAGTCCTTTATAATTGGGAAGATAGCTCAAGTGATGGTAATGCGAATAGCTATGATGCTTCTGCCTATGGTGTACTATTAGGTGCGGATCAGCGTTTTAACAACGATAAAATGCTACTTGGTGTAGCAGCGGGGGTCACCAAAACCTCTCTTTCAGGTTATAACAGTCACGCAAATAGCGAAAACTACCACTTATCACTCTATAGTGGTTATGATTTTAACCGTATCACGCTACGTGCAGGTGTATCGAATACGTTTCATCGTGTCCATACCTCAAAAACGCTCAATTACGTCGCGCAATCAGATAAAAATACGGCTAATTACAATGGGAACACCAACCAGATATTTATCGAAGTGGCTTATCCAATAACTCTTTCGGACACACAATTAGAGCCGTTTGTTAATTTAGAATACGCCAAAACAAAAAACGCTACCATTAACGAGCAAGGAGGCCGTGCAGCCTTACAAGCCCATTCACAAAGTTTAAATTCAACCACATCTACTACAGGGTTACGTTTAAATAACCAGTGGAAACTTAACAATAAATCTAATGTTTCTCTGTATGGCGAACTAGGTTGGTTACACCAATACCACGATATGGAACGAGGTATCAATTTACGTTTCACTAATACCCAACCAACATTTACTGCTAATAGCGTTGATACGGCACGGGATGCTCTTGTGGTTAAAGCAGGAACAACAATCCAAATCAATGAAATATCAAAATTATCAATCGGATATAGTGGATTAACAGCAAAAAATCAGCAAGATAATAGCATTGATATGAAAGTATCTATCTCTTTCTGATTAGGATTTTTTAACACTCCCTCATAATAAAGTGAAGTATTCAACGCGGATAGTTTATAGGAATGAGGCTCTTATTGAGGAATTCTTAACTCTAACTACCTATAACTGATCCGCAATGATAAGTTGCTACATATTATGAGAGTTTAAAATTATCCTCTTATTCACCAAGCCGGATAGTTGATTATCCGTTATGCGGAGAACGAATAAAGCAATTTAGGTAGAAGACTAAATTTAGTTTAAAAAACTTGAGTTAAAATAATTTACTATTGAAATATTTATTTAAGATAAAATAAAATCATAAATGAAATAAATAGAAATAAAAATATCTTTCATAAAAAAAGTGGATCCTAAGATCCACTTTTCCTTTTTTTAAACCATCATCTTTATCCGCGAACAAAAATATTTACATCCACTTTTCCGCGATATTCACCCGCTTTTGTGCCATCTGGTTTGCAAAGAGCCCATTTAATACCAAATATATCAGGTTGATTATTCCCCATATTGGTTCCACTTAGTTCGAGATCGGTATTATTGAACTTTAATAGATTGTTATTATTTTCATCAGCACATTTTAAATTCGGTGTTGAAGTTTGCTTATAAGGCAATCCTATCACCCAAGGTTTTTTGTTAGATACAGTACCATTAATAGGAGCTAAGACTAATTTATTTACATTACTGGGATCTAAACTTCCCTCTTTAATCACCGCTGACATATTTACAGGGTTGCCTAATCCACCACAGGATAATGTAAATACAGAATCTCTAATAACTTCATTCGTAAATGTCATATTTTCATTAATTTGTTGATTAGATACACCAGTAACAGCACAAGAACGTTTTACTGTTACATCTGCAATTACGTTAACTTGTGCAAAAAAGTCCCCACTAGCACTCCGACCAAAACTACCTACATAAAACGGAGTGCCTTTATACGTTAACTTACCTGGCGTTAAATTAGCATCAATATAAACAGGAAATGAACTTGGTGTTGTGACACTAACAACTTTTGAGCCACCACCAGGAACTGTTGTCGTTGCATAATTATGTGGCACAAAACATACATTAATGCTAGATGATTCTTTATCAACAAGACTACTATTCACCTGAAAAAATTGCCCCGAATAAGCACTTTGATAATTAGAACTAAAATTAGATAAACTGACATTGAAGTTAAATTGTGGTGTTACATAAACTGCCGTATTTGTATTATTGGAATGCGTTAGTTTTAGACCGTATTTATTAGTTTGCCCAGGAATTTTAGAAACAAATGTGGCATCACATCTCGTTTTTGACTGACTTAAAGAAATAATCGCATACTTAGTATCCCAAGAAGAGTTACTGCTAATATCATAAACAGGACTCCCAGGAAAACTACTAGTCCCAGTCAATGTACCATTTATATATTGAACTTGAGTGGGGCTAATATTCATATCAATCACCCCAGTTAAGCTTAATGTCATAGCACCCCTATCTGTTCCAGCTAAAACATTAAATGACGAAGTCATTAATACTGAAGTTAGTGATGCCATCATTAAATTACGCATTTTCATTGTTATGCATCCACCTATAAAATAAGGATTATTTTTTATTGGCAAGAAAGAGATAAAATTCTTATTGGTTGCTTGCTATTGACTTCAATATTACTTAAGCCACTATATGAAACGTTGCAGCTTTGCTGGTTTTTATTACCCCATTTCACTAACAGCTTACCATTATCAGGAAGCCCACTCATATAAAGCTGGCCATTTTCACCAACAATACCTGTATTCAAATCATTAGGATTATCAGCATCAATTAACGTCGCAATAGCGCCAAATGGGACAACACTTTTATTTTGAGAAAGATTTAAAATAGCTTGGAAGCCAATCTTTGTTTTAAAGGCAACCTTAACAATAGCGCCTTTTGTCGGAACGACATTTTGAGATGTGGATTGTAGAGTCGTATTATCAGGCAATGTATTTACATTTAATGCAATTGTGTTTTGGCGATATTCTGTAAGATATGGTGATAACGCATATCCCTGTCCATTAATCGCACCATTTCCTGAACTTAATTCAGTTCCTTTTGCTCCAGGTGCTTCAACAATAGCCATACTATTGCCCATACTTCTACCCAGCAATAAACCACCTGAATGTAAAAGTAAACCACCGTTCATGCTGCCATTAACATTATAATAGTCACTTGAATAATTATAATTTAGAGAGGATGTGCCATAGTTACCTGAATAATTAGCATATGCTGAGCCATTATTAGATTGACCTTGGTTAGCCCAAGATTGAGAAATACCATAAGATAAGGAGTTATCAAATGCACTACCAGATAATCCAACTTGCTGGTTAGTTCTTCCATTATTATCATGGTTTATCATGTAAGTGCTATTAAAATTGTTGAGCGCAGGCGAATTACTAAACACACTAAATGGAACGCTCACATTAAAACTAATTTGCCTATTTTCAGGCCAACTATCATCTGATTTTATTCTATCAATACTGTAGTTAACGCCAAAATTAATACCACGAATATTTCCGTTATAACCCGTGGTAAGTTGAGTAACATTCTTATCTTGTTCCCAATAATTATAACGGCTACCAGATAAATAAATACTACCGTACTGACCTAATGATTGTGATAATGACGTTGTAAAACGACTTTTTTCTCGTTCACCTAACCACGGTGAAGTACCGTCTTTTAACCGATAATCTTCAGTATTAAATTGATTAAAATCGTAATAATCTTTAGTTGAAAAACGTAATGCCGTTAAGTCAACAGAGGTTCCTGTAGTAGTCATATTCTTAGAATAACGGAATCGATAAGATTGCCCATTTTGGGAGCCTATTGTATTAAAGTCAGCATGAGCATGTGTAATATCTGTAGACAGAGCACCCCAATTACCTAATGAAATTCCTATCCCAGAAGAAATAGCGTAATAATCTTTCGCACCTAATAACCCACCATAAAGAGTGACATCATGAGGTAAACCATAAATACCACTGGCAAGCAGAAAATCTGCTTTTTTAGAACCAACCGTTGTGCCACCATCAAATCGCCCAGTACTAATTTCATATTTCCAACCACCTGGCCTTAACATTACGGGTAATGATGAAAAAGCAATTGTAAATGTCCTTTCTGAACCATCTTCTTCTTTCACTGTGACATCTAAGTTCCCTCCCGAACCACTAGCATAAAGATCGGTTATTTTAAATGCACCAGGGGCAACATAAGTTTGATAAATGACATTCCCATTTTGTCGGATAGTAATTTGAGCATTAGATTGAGCAATACCACTCACATCAGGAGCAAAACCTTGCTGGCTGGCCGGCAACATTTGTTCATTAGAAACTAAACGTATTCCTTTCATTGGAATGCTATCAAAGACATCATTTCCTGTTGTAGTTTCACCAATAATAAATTCCGAACGTAAAGAGTAAAGATTACGAGAAAGATATGTATTAGAAAATTTATTACTATTATTACTTTGAGTCTCTGTATTATTTGAATTTCGAGTATATGTCTGTGTCATTGTCGAGCGTAAACGCCAATCATAAAGATTAAACCCCGCTCTTAATTGAGCAAAGAAGTTATCATTTTTTTGTTTTCCATTATTATTAATTTTATCGAAATGACTGTCGTTAGAAGAGTGTCCCCCGCTCAGCATATAATTAATAAACATAGCCGTAACACCACTATCAAAAGAGGCGGGGTCAATATAACCAACAGCCTCATTAGACATCACAATTTGAGGAAAACTAGTAATTAATTTTAGTTCTGATAAATTTACTTTTATTGATGCATCAGGTATATATTCAGTAATATCATAAATTACTTGATCATTTTTTAATGTGTTCAAATCAGGTATTACTTTAGTATTAACACCTAATTCATCTAATAACTCTCGCGTAATTTCAGGTACTACTTTGTTATTAGGCCCCTTTATTAAATCAATAATTATCTCACCCGTATTATTACCATTGACATAAACTAATAAAGATATTTTACCTTCAGGTAAAGCATCCTTTTGTGAAAACTGGCTTAAATCAATTTCATTTGCAGATGTACCTAATTGTCCATCAAGTAATGCGGGATCAAAATAATCTTCTGCAAAAGAATGAAATGAGAACAAAATAAGTGATGTAAAAAAACTATATCTAAACATTGTCATTGATTTATTCATTTTTACACTCTTAATATTTATCTTTATAAAAATACACTTTTATAAAACTATTAATTTACTGTTTTCATTTTTTCATCTAATGGAAACATAAACTCATCTAATACTTGCCAATGAATAGATGTAATATTTTTTTCATTTGAAAATAAATATTCTTGTGTGCCAAAAGGAGGAACATTTTTCGACAACTCTTGCAGTTCGATTTCTTTTCCATTTATCTTTATTGTGTTAAAAGCAAGATAAATGGGTGAATCATTTCTAGCGATTATTTTATTACCATCAACCAACATTGATAATTTTTTTTCTGCATCTTTTATTTTTATACCTTCAAGAGATTTTGGCCGATAATATACTTTAAAGTTTAATGCCCTAATAAAGTTCATCTGTACATTCGGTGTTTCTTCAGCTGTCGATGGGATTAATCGAAATTGAGCAATATAAACACTCTCTCTATCTGTTGGTAATTTACTTTCGGATCCCGTAAATTTAATTACCCATTCATAGTATTCTTCAGGTTCTATTTTTTGTAACAATGGAGTTAGAATAAAAGGAGGATTCTCTTTTTTATCAATTAATTGTAATCCTGTGGATTCATCTAACCATCTCATACTAGCTTGAATAAGATATGCTTTTTTTTCATTATTTCTTAAACCGATAGAGATGCTTTTACTACCTTCATTATATGTCATTCTTTGTAATGAAAATTCAAATGCATTATTAGCAGACCATGCTAATTGGCAATAAAAAAAACCTAATATCAAAGTAGTAATAAAAAAAATACGACTATTCAAAATGTTCATCTCATTATCCCTTATATTTGAATTCTTTTGATAACTCACCATAGTCGTTAATTATATGCCAACTAGCTTCTTTTATTGATTGTTCCGCCCATTCGGTCTTGCTATAAGGAGCTAACAAGAAAGTTCTATTATATTTTTTATTATCAACTTTAATTGATGTTAATGTCATATAATATGGCGTTGGGTTATCTAAAAACCATTTTCCTTCTTTTTCTTTAAGAAGGATTTTTTTGTAATCTTGTTCTGAAGGCCTTGCTATATTTTCAGGGCGATAAATAACTTTAATCACAAAATTAGTTATTAATACTAATTTTGATTCCTGTGACTCACCTTCATTAGGTCGTTTAGTGGAAGGTATAATTTTTGTATTCAAATAAAAGAGTGACTCTTTATCATTGGGTAAATATTGAGTATCTTTTAATAAAATACGTAAAGATGATACACTTTTATTTTCTAAACGAAAAACCGGAGGAGTAACGATAAAATTAGAGGATAAATTTCCATCAATTTTCTCAGTAACGCCAGCTTGTATTAAATAAGGCTGATTATCATCATTAGAAATATATACACTTTCACTTGAACTACCTTCGGTAAAAATAACTCGTGTTTTGCCTAAACTAACCCCTTGAGCATTAGCATTAAAATAAGTAAAAGCCAATATTAAAATAATAGAAATTTTTATAATAAAATTATTCATATAATATCTTAATCAACAATATACGAAAAAGTTAACGTTGCTGAAAACTCTCCGGCTTCAGGATCACAAGTTGCAGGATCTTTGCATTTAACATAGGTATAAAGTGTTTTTTCTAACTGATCTTTACTAATGTTATCCCAAACAGTATCTTCAGATTTAAAAAAATCCGCATTAAGATTAGATTGAGCGACATTATTTTTATTCGATACTCTGATACCAAAACTTTTAGTGAGATCATCATTAAAAGTAACCGTATTTAAAGTACTTTTTGCCTTCATCGTCACATAAGTATCAAAGAAGTCATTTGTTTTACAGTCACTCAGTAAAACCTTTATCGGTATAGGTTCTATAAGATTATTTTTAATTTTATTCGATTGAATACTGCCAAAATCAACTTCATTGTTACTTGTACCAGAAACAGAGAGCTTACAAGTTTGTTTATCAATAATCACGTTAAAGTCAAATTCAATACTTTGAGCACTAAAACTGATAAAGAGTGCAGGTGTAATAAATAAACTTAACAAATTCCTTTTCAATAGAAATATATTCATATTTACTCTCTCAAGGTTGTATAAGTGTTAATGCTAATATTGCTTTTAGCGTGCCAGGATTAACCGCTGAACCGTCTTTCTTAACGAGCTCTACTTCAAAATCTTTATTTTTATTACCGTTTCCAGTTGTAATAAAAACAGAACTTGTCCCGGCATTAAAATTAACTAAAGAACAATGACCGTTTTTACAATCGTACAAAGCAAAACTTGCATTGGTTGGATTATTCACCGGTGATATTTTGTTATTTGCAATTTCTGTTCCTGATCCCGCTTTGATAACAACTTCCATATCAGGTGTTTCATCAACATAATCTTGACAAAGATAGTTAACAGAAAAAGGTATTTTGTTTTCTTCTTTTACACCTATTTCATCAACATTTTGCATTAACGTTGATTGAGAAAATTTCACCGTTTGGTCTGATAAAGTAAAAGCACATGTACCTTTTGTTACTGAGCCTTTTACGATGACAACCGCAGAATCATCAACAGCGCTATGCCCATAAAAAGAAACACAGGCTAATAATGCGCCCAACACAATTGGCTTAAAATGTGGCTTTATGTTCATTAAATCCACCTAAATCATCTATTGTACGCCATTGAACACTTCCTTTACTTACCCCTATAGGTAAGGCATATTTTATCGAACTATAAGGCGCGATCATGGCATTGTTATTGGCCAAACTAACATCTAGCTTTATATTGTTGACAGAAAACCCAGCAAAATTGACGTAATAAGGAGAATTATTGACTACCTTTAATTGCTTTCCTTCCACACTAAATCCTAATTTCTTTTGCGCATCCTCTGATGTCATCGGTAAGTTTTTAGGTCGGTAGAAAAGTTTTATGACATTATCAAATCCCACACTTAAGCCCGCTGTGTCAGAATTATTGTTTTGTCCAGGGATCATCTTTGCATGAAAATAAAAAATACTTTCTCTATCTTTCGGTAAAGAATTACTCATGATATAAATTTTCACTTCATGCCTTGATAAACTATTAATTCTAAAAAGAGGTGGCGTAACTTGAAATACAACAGGGTTTTCATCAGAGGAAATATAAGTTTGTACCAAATAATTTATTTTTGGCTCTTCATTACGAACAATAACACCTACACTATTTTCACCTTCAGGATAAATAATACGTGTAGCGTTTAAACCCACACCTTTGGAATAAGCAAGTGGAGATATAATCATTAGTAAAATAACAAAAAATTTTCTGATTCTATTTGTAACTTTAATCATTATATTTCTTCTTTAATGAGAGGCTCTATTAGATAGAGCCTCTAAAAATTAAGTAATATTAGTTATAAGCAACAGTAAAAGTAACTGGTACTTTTAATTCATCACTTGTTACTGCACCATTTGTTAAATACAGACCAGCAGTCATCGGAATACGACCAGTGCCGTCTTTAATGATCTCTTGTCCTAATGTCAGACCTGTTTCAACATTTGGTTTAACTAAAGTATTACTTGCTGTTGCTAACAATTTTACAGCTAAAGAAGCTGCTGTTGCGTTAGCAAACATTTCAGAATCAAAGTTTGATTTATTACCACGAGCATAAAGATTGATTGTTCCATCAGCTGCTAATGCTGCTGTACAATTAGAAAGCTCTAAATTAAACGTCTTGTTATCTCCTAATTGATCACCGACGTTTTTACCAGAGACTTCATCACTCGTAAAAGTTCCCCAATCAATTCTAGAACCTTCTGTTGTTGAAGAAACATCACAACTTGCGGCACGAATTAATGCTTCGAATGACACAGTTGTACCCTGTGTTACAGCAAAAGCATTGCCTGCAACCATAAATCCAGACAACAC
The DNA here is from genome assembly GCF_009915965.1 of Proteus sp. G2300. Taxonomy (NCBI): domain Bacteria; kingdom Pseudomonadati; phylum Pseudomonadota; class Gammaproteobacteria; order Enterobacterales; family Morganellaceae; genus Proteus; species Proteus sp. G2300. The sequence continues at coordinate 388,877 of NZ_JAABNK010000025.1, read as the reverse complement.
GATAAACGGAGCAACTTTCTTAATTAAAGACATATTGTTACCTTTCGTTTTTTAAATAAATCGCCTATTGAAATTAGCTATATTCTCTTAATTATCTTATTAGATAAAATTTAAGAAACTATATTTTCTAATTCCCTTAAAGAGTAGCACAACAATTTAAATTTACTCATGGATTGTGTTTAAATTGCGAAAAGATAATTATTCAAAAAACTTTATTTATAAAGTAATTTCTTTATTTTTAGGATATATGCCTAATCTTTAATTGAGCATCAATATAATACTTTAAAAATAAAGGATATATTTAAAATATATAGACTTTATTTTTCATATATATAGATATATTCAAATTAATATTTAATTTAATATTAATAAGTAAAAACACTTAGATATAAACACTTAAGAATAAACTTATATTCCACATAAAATTATTTTTAAATTTTTTTATTTAAATAAGTAAATACACCTAATTTCATTGTGTGCAAATCAACCATTGGTTATTTATTAGCCTAATGTATTCTATTCTTGTTTATCTAATGTAAAAAAATGGCCTCATTACTGAGGCCATTCCATTTATCATTATTTCAATTTTTAGGATATTACTTTTCTGGCATTTGTGGCATTGGGCGACGGAAACGACGAGTGATCCATACCATATAAAGAAGACCTATTGCCCCCCAAACAAGTCCTAATTCCATAGAACCAGGTTCAAGGTTTATCCACAAGACGCCCATTGTCGCGGCACCAATAATCGGTAATATCAGGTAATTAATGTGATCCATTACCCCTTTATTACGGCGCTCGCGAATATAGAACTGTGAAATAACAGACAAGTTCACGAAAGTAAACGCAACTAACGCACCAAAGTTAATTAACGCCGTTGCAGTTACTAAATCAAAGAACACAGCACCTAGCGCTAAGAAACCAACTAATAGCACGTTAAATGCAGGTGTACGCCATTTAGGATGTACGTAACCAAATGTCTTCTCTGGGAATACCCCATCACGTCCCATTACATAAAGTAAACGAGCAACACCAGCATGAGCTGCCATACCTGATGCTAATACAGTTACACAAGAGAACACTAAAATAATGGACTGAAATAAAGCACCAGCAACATACAACATTATTTCAGGTTGTGACTCTTCTGGGTTTTTAAATCGTGAAATATCAGGAAAATACAGTTGTAAAAAGTAAGAAACTGCAATAAAAATGATCCCACCAATCAGCGCTGTTAAGAAAATCGCTTTAGGAATAACTTTACCTGCATTTGGTGTCTCTTCTGACAATGTACTGATACCGTCAAAACCTAAGAATGAGAAACAAAGTATTGTGGCTCCGGTTATCATAGGTATTAATTCAGCATCCACAGATGCAAACGGTCTAAAGGTCCATAACTCCCCTGCACCTTCCCCGTTATATACGCCGTGAATAAGTAACCCTACAAACACAACCATTACTGCAACTTGCACAATAACAATTGCTGTATTTAAGTTAGCAACAACGTTAATACCACGTAGGTTAAAGAACGTCATTAAAACCACTAAGCCAAATACAAAGATCCACGGTTCAACGCCCGGGAATATTGCTTGTAAATAGATTTTCGCCAATAGAATATTGATCATTGGCATAAATAGATAGTCCAATAAAGAAGACCAACCTACCATAAAGCCGACATATGGACTCATGGATTTTTGAGCATAAGTGTATGCCGAGCCAGCTGATGGAAAACGCTTAACCAATTTCCCATAACTTACCGCGGTAAATAAAATTGCAACTAAAGCTATTGCATACGATGTTGCTACGTGACCATTAGTAATGCCAGAAACGATGCCAAATGTATCGAAAATAGTCATAGGCTGTAAAAAAGCAAGCCCCATCATGACTACCTGCATTAGGGTCAATGTCTTACGTAGTTGAACGCGATTGTTAGCACCGGTTTGGTTAGTGCCGATAGAGGAGATGACGTTATCTGACATTCGCGAACCCTCCCATAACTTCGGTTTGAGTATTCAATAAACTCAACCGATAGTTACTGGGAAGACTTCGCATCTGCCTATAAACAGAATAGAATGAAGTTTTTAAGGATGTGTATGTATTTAGGAGACGCCGTGCTCCGTAGTCATCATTACCGCAGGTACCGTTTGGCCCGACTGCGAAAGAGAATAATTGTACCATATTAGCATTCCTCTATCACGACAACCCTTTCTCTAAGGGGCTGGCTGCTAATCAAATTATGTTATCTATTCAGACTCAAGTGAATCTGACCTCTTGGTGTAGTAATAAGTAAAAATGCAAAAAAAAACCGATGCACTTTAAACGCATCAGTCATATTTTTAGTGGGCGCATTTTGCACGTCTCAGACTTAAATAGCAATACATTTTCATCAAAAAGCCCCCTTTTTTTACGATCTTTTCAATTCGCAAACTATGTCAACCTATAACGCTACATTTAATTAACAATAGGTGTACTTTTATCACAAAGATTAAGATATAAATACTCAAAAAAACAGAGTTTCACTCAAACAAAAAACACTCAACAAGCTGATAAATAACAATAAAAAATAAAATAAAATCTAAATCAATACCAATCCACAAAAATAAGACATATAAAATACATTAATAAGATTAATGTTAATAAATTGCTAACAAACACTTGTTTATATAAAAAGACCGACTTTTAATAAAAAGTGTTTGTTTTTTAATAACCTGTTTTACATAAATAAAAAGCAAGAGGATGAATTAAGAAAAAAATGACAGATAATACGTAGAAGTAACAATCAAACAGTCAGAATAAAACAGTTGATAAGATAATTTATTGAGCCAAATGTAACCCCCAATATTTAATTTTTCCAATCTTAATTCTGAACAAATAAAAAACAATAAGTGATAAAAAAAGACTCCAACAAGTGGAGTCTTAATGACACAAACTGAGGGTAATAAATTAGAAGTTGTAATTCAAACCAATATTGTAACGACGGCCTTCTAATGTAGTATTAAAGTTTTCATAATTAATACGACGATCAAACACGTTATAGACACCACCAATCACATTAAGCTGTTTGGTTAAGCTGTAACTAGTACCAATGTCAACAAATGCATAAGAAGGTGTACCTTTCGCCATTGAGGTGCGTGATAAGTAATCCGAGGTTTTACCACGGAAGTTAATACGCGCCCACGTTTCCATTTCTGGCGTAGTTTCCCAATTTAAAGTTGCGTTTGCCATATGGCGAGGCTGTTTATTTAGAGGTTTACCATTAAATGCCCCACTCTTCTGCTCTGAATCTGTGAAAGTGTAATTAGCTGCTAAATTCCATTCAGGGGAAATCGTCCAGTTTCCTGTAACCTCGATACCACGCATATTGGCTTTATCAACGTTTTCACGTGAGCTCACGAAATCATAGACATGACCAAAACCATCACTTGCCTCACATTTTCTCGATGAATCTTTGTCGCAAACACGTCTTTCCATAATTTTATCTTTAAAATCAGTGTTATAAACAGTAAGGCTTGCGGTTAGATTATCTCGATTATCCCAGATCAGGCTAATTTCCTCAGTTACTGATTTTTCTGGTTTTAAGTCAGCATTACCGAAAATAACACCGTCTAAGCGCCCACCACCCGTAACTTGTCCCCACGTATTTGTTGCTTGGCGTAAATCCGGTGAGCGATAACCTGTAGATACCCCACCTTTTAGTGTCCACTCATCTGCCATATGCCACACACCGTAAACACGAGGTGTCCAGTGCGTACCAAAGTTTTCATCTTTGTCCATACGCAAGCCACCGGTTAAGGCGAAATCGTTGGTCATTGCCCACTCATTCTCAGCGAATAGTGCCCAGCTATAACGATCTAATTTATTGCTACCTTTTAACTTATTGCCTTCATCTTTTAATTCTTCATAACGATATTGTGCCCCCACACTTAATGTATGGTCACCCAAAATAAAGACGGTTTGGTTACGTACCGTAGTATCGTCATAATCCATTTTGCGAGATGGGTTGCGACTTTCATCACGTTGAACGTAAGTATTCATTGTACCAAAATCATAGATACCATCATGAGTTAACGCATAATGAGTTAACTCATAGTCAGTAAAGCTACTTTCAGGTGCTTTGCCTCGACTAGGTAACCCTGATTTTGAATGCCAAACACGTGAGTCGCGGTGTTGATTATCTTTCTTAAACTCAAAATCAATCGTATTTTTTTCATCAGGCGTCCAACTTAAAGTACCACCACCTGTTGCAGTGATTTGACGATTATAGCCATTGACTATTTTATCCTCACTACGATGTGAATATTGACCTTGAATTTTCAAACTTAATACGTTATCGATTAATGGGCCACCAGCATAAAAACTTCCTTGATTGGTGTTACCTGAATCTTTACGCTCTGTGATAGTACTGTCTGCACGTAGGCTAAAGTTCCACTCTTTTTGTGCTTTACGAGTAATAATATTAATAACCCCACCCATCGCATCAGAACCATATAAAGAAGACATTGGGCCACGTACAACTTCAATACGTTCAATGGCAGGTAAAGGCGGTAACCAGCCTTGTTCAATACCTGAGTTATCACTATTAGGACGCGTCTCACGCGAGGCAACACGCTTACCATCAACCAAGATCATAGTATATTTTGGATCCATACCACGAATACTGATATCGGAACTACTTCCACCACCTGTTACCAATACGCCTGGAACATCTTTTAACGCATCTGTCACGTCACGATAAGACTTAGTTTCTAATTGTTCACGTGTCACAACAGAAACTGACGCGGGTGCATCTTCAACTGTTTGTTTAAACCCAGAAGCGGTTGTTACAAGTAATTTTTCTACATTTTCTGCTGTTGCAGTCATAACAAAACTAGATGCAATTGCAGCAACAACACTAAGCGCGATTTTATTTTTATTTAACACTACCATTCCCGATTCTCCAAGAATATATATTCTTTACATTTTATATAGATGGACAGATCGACAATTGCTCAGAAATTAGAGTAATTAATAATTTTAATTACCCTTCGTTATTTTAATATTATTTTTATATCCCTATTTACTGCATTCCTATATTTACTTCATTTTCTCTTTTACTTCTCTATATTTTATCCACTAAACCATCAATAATAATTTGAGGCATTCCTTGTGAACAATATTCCAATCGACCTTGAATGCCATAAACATCAGCAAGGCTTTGCGCCGTAATAACCTTATCAGGTGTGCCTTGCGCAATTAACTGCCCTTGTTTTAGCATTAATACATATTCACCATATCGTAAGGCTATATTGATATCGTGAACCACGACAATAGTAATAATATTTCGCCGATGTGTTTCCTTTACGATCAAATTCATTACATGATATTGGTAATTAAGATCTAATGCGCTTAAGGGCTCGTCTAATAATAATAAAGAGGGTTGTCTAATTAATGATTGTGCAAGCCCAACTAATTGTTTTTGACCACCCGATAATTCATCTAAATAACGTAAAGCTAAATACTCAATATCTAATTGACGTAATAAGTGCATGACCTGTGCTTCACTATGTTCATTATGTAATCCACCTGAAGCACGCTGAGCGACAATAATGGATCCTAAAACGTGTAAATGAACACCAGCAGGTAATGTTTGTGGTAAATAGACAACATTTTGCGCACGTTGTACAAAATTCATTGATGTCAAATCATCGCCATCTAAGCTAGCAACACCTGATGATCTATTTAATCCCGCTAACGCTCTTAATAATGTTGATTTTCCACTCCCATTTGGCCCTAATAATACGGTGACTTTTCCTTTAGGTAAGGGATCTATATCAAGTGACTTAATAATAAGATGCCTAGCATAACCTGCACTAAAGTCTTGAATTTTTAACCCTTCAATCATTAGATATTCCCTCTATGACGTAAAATCATGCTGAGGAAAAATGGCACCCCCACTAATGATGTCACAATACCGACCGGAATAATGACACCAGGTATTAAATTTTTAGAAGCAATTGACGCCAATGATAAAACTAAAGCACCGATTAATGCGCTTGCTGGTAAATAAAATCGGTGATCTTCTCCAAACATCATGCGAGCAATATGTGGGGCAACTAATCCGATAAAAGCAATTGGCCCAACAAAAGCAACCGCCAACGCTGTTAAAATACTGATACGCAACAATGAGCCTAATCTTAAACGTTTTACATCAATACCAAAGCTAATCGCCCTGTCTTCACCCAATCGTAACGCAGTTAATTTCCATGAATTCAGCCATGAAATTACCATAATGACAGAAAAAGCCCCTGTCATAACACCAAGCTTTATCCATGTTGCGCGTGCTAGACTTCCCATTGTCCAGAAAACAAGCCCTTGAAGAGTGTCTTCTGTCGCAATAAATTGCATCATTGAAACCAACGCGTTGAAAGTAAACACCATGGCAATACCAAAGAGCACAACACCAGATGTCGGAACGCGAGTCCAACGAGTCATCCCGTCTAATAACAAGGCGGATAGCAACGCAAAAAGAAAGGCATTGACTGAAATAAACCATTGGTCAGGAATACCTGGAATACCAATACCTAACACAATAGCCAATGCCGCACCAAATGATGCTGCATTTGATAAACCTAAGGTGAATGGGCTCGCTAAAGGGTTATTTAAAATGGTCTGCATTTCTGCTCCCGCTAACCCTAGCGACATACCTACCACCACAGCTATTAAGGCATAAGGTAAGCGAATATCCCATACAATCACTCTTGAACCTGCATCAACAAGCTCAGGTTGAAAAAGTGTTGTGAATAATTTATCCAGTGATAAACCGGAAGGCCCCATCGTGAAATCCAACACGACTGAAGCACAAATAATTAAAACGATAACCCCTAGCCATAACATACGCTGACTCATCATTTTTCGATAATGCGCTTTCACGTTATCTGATGTGCTTTTTGCTAGTTCTTCTGCGGTAAGTCGCTGTGACGTAATGCTCATATCAATTGTTGTACCCAGTCTTTTTTTATCTTTTTCTGTCTTTGCCTGTGCTTTATGAAGACAAAAACATGCCGTACAACTCATCAAATACTTTTTATTGCTATGGAGCAAATTATCAATCCGGGACGATTTATCTAACAAAGAAATGAGTCGCCAAATTATTATACTGTGAAATACATTCGTTGTGTAATTTATTACATTACGATAAGTTTTTGCTCTGAAATATTGAGAGATATAAGGATTAATTATTATCCGACTTATTACATTGAGCATAATATTTACAATCAATAACGCTGTTATTTTATTTATCAGCAAATGAAATATATGATAACAATAAAGCAAACAATAATAATTATCAATGCGATTGCTAATATAATTAGAGTTTTTGTATATTTTCTATAACGATTAGATTAAAAAAATAAAAAAGCGCTCGTTTAAATGTGACTATGATCACAAAACGAGCGCCTTACTTTATTGATTTATAGGTTATTTTTTATTCGTAATATGCGTTGGAAATTCCATTTCGTTATAACGGATAAAACGAGTTTTCTTCACAATTTTATAAGTAAACCAGATTAACAAGAATAATGGGATACCAATATAGGTTGCAATAGCACCATACCAATCAATCGTATCTTCCAAAAATGCTTGGTAATTTTGACCTAATGTAATAATTAAACACAGGACAAAGGCAAAAATTGGACCAATTGGGAAGAAACCAGAACGATAAGGTAAATCCTTTAAATCGCGTCCTTGTGCAACATAACCTTTACGGAAACGATAATGACTTATCGCAATACCTAACCATGCAATAAAACCTGTCATCCCTGATGTATTTAATAACCATAAGTAGACAGTCTGGTTTCCATACATTGAGCTTAAGAAACACAGAGCCGCAACAACGGTTGTTGCATAAAGTGCATTACGTGGTACGCCATTCTTAGACAGTTTACCAAAGCATTTTGGAGCTTTACCTTCTCTTGCTAGTGTAAACAGCATACGTGTTGAGGCATACATGCCGGAATTACCCGCAGAAAGTACCGCAGTTAAAATGACAGCATTCATAATTGCAGCTGCAGACAATAATCCAGCATTTTTAAAGACTAACGTGAATGGGCTAACGCTGATATCGCCAACATCATTACGTAGTAAGTTTGGATCAGTATAAGGAATAATTAAGCTAATAATTAAGATAGCAAAGATATAAAACAGCAAAATACGCCAGAAAACTTTACGCACAGCTTTGGGAATATTTTTAGCTGGATCTTTAGATTCCCCTGCTGCAATACCAATTAATTCTGTACCTTGGAATGAGAAACCGACAATCATTGCCACGCCTATCATAGCAGCAAACCCACCCGCAAAAGGTGCATCACCAATTTCCCAGTTATGCCAACCTGCGTTTTCAGCCCCTTTCATAATGCCAGTGATCATCGCAATACCTACAACAATAAAGATAATCACTGTGGAAACTTTGATCAAAGAGAACCAATATTCAGCCTCACCAAATCCTTTTACAGAAATATAGTTAAGCAAGAAAATAACGCCAAGAAATAAAGCACTCCAAATCCAACCATCAACATCAGGGAACCAATAAAGCATCACTAATTGTGCAGCAACAAGGTCAACAGCAATCGTGACTGCCCAGTTATACCAATAGTTCCAACCTAATGCGAAACCAAAGCCTTCTTCTACATACTTAGAACCGTAAGTTGAGAAAGAGCCAGATACAGGCATAAATGCGGCTAATTCACCAAGACTTGTCATTAAAAAATAAACCATCAGCCCAATTAGAGCATAAGAGAGTAATGCCCCACCTGGTCCAGCTTGAGCAACAGTAGCACCTGATGCGACAAAAAGCCCTGTACCAATTGAACCACCAATAGCGATCATCGCCAAATGTCGCGCCTTTAATTCTCGGCGCAAAGTTTGCTGTACTGCGCCCGACTTAGCAGCACTTTTTTGTTGTTCTGACATAACATTCCACTTTTATATTCACTTTTCTGACAAAGATTGTAGCAAATCTGTCGTTCGTGAATAGCAAGGATCCATGATTATAAGATACCTTCATAATCGGGCGTCAATTATTAGCAATTTATGAAAAATTGCTGATTAAGTGTTCAGCATTACAATATGCCAGCAGTTTTTTCAGCGCATCTGAGACATGTTTTTGACGGTGGTAAACCAGATATAAGGTACGTTGTAATGTCAATCCTTCTACTTTTATCTCTTTTAATGAGCCGTTATTAATTTGCTCTTCAATCACTCGACGAGATAAACAACTAATTCCCATTTCATACATCACTGCGTGTTTTATCGCTTCTGAATTACCTAATTCCATTTCAATGCGATACCCCGGTAAAGAAGCAAAAAGAAGGTGATTAAGTACATCTCGTGTGCCTGAACCATTTTCTCGCAAGATCCAAGGCGCAGATTGCAAATCAGCTAATGTTATCTTTGATGCTTTCGCTAAGGAGTGATCAGGAGAGCAAAATATAACCATTTCATCTAAAAGCCATTTTTGGCTAATTAGCTCAGAACTTTGGCAAGCCCCTTCAATAAGCCCTAAATCGACCCGAAACTCACTCACGAGTTTAACGACTTCTTCGGTATTGCCAATACTCATCTCTAAGGGAATATCAGGATAATTACGATGAAAGTTACCCAGCATTTGTGGAAGAATGTAATTGCCTATTGTGGTACTTGCTGCAATACGTAAAGCACCATTTCCAGCTTGGAACAGTTGCTCAACTTCCGTCGCACGTTCAAGTAAAGATAATGCTCTGGGATAAAGTAATCGCCCATGTTCGTTTGTGACAAGACGTTTTCCCACTCTATCAAAAAGCTGAACCCCTAATTGGCTTTCAAGATCAGTTAAAGAAGCACTGACAGCAGATTGAGATAAAGCAAGCTGTTGTGATGCTTGCGTTGTAGAACCACTCTTGAGAACTTCAGTAAAGACTTCCAGTTGCCGCAACGTAATTCGCATATCCATTCCACCTTTGAGCTGTCATTGAAATAACATACTATCCACAAACCAGTAACATACCAAATACATTTAATAAAATACACCTATATTAGTTTTAGTGGTTATTATTATAAAAATAATGAGTTTAATAAATAAGATTGATTGTTATATGCTTATGCAAAATTCATATAAGCAAGGTTTTTCTATGTCAGAGCAAAGTCAATCTATTACATTGGCGAAAAAATGTTTTACTCCAGTTTATCGCTGGCTTCCTGGTTTATTACTAACAGGTGTATTAACTGCACTTGCCATTTATATTGGTGATATTCCTTGGTTTTCGAGTATGGGTTTAGGCGCCTTAACATTGGCGATCCTTTTCGGCATTATTGTAGGTAATACTTTTTATCCTGTTGCCAAACCGTATAGTGATGAAGGCGTCAAATTTGCTAAACATTATTTATTACGCACAGGTATTATTTTGTATGGTTTTCGGCTGACGTTTCAGCAAATTGCCGATGTGGGTGCAACGGGTTTAATTATAGATGCAATTATGCTGACATCGACTTTTCTTATTGCAATGTGGATTGGTCGAAAATATTTTGGCTTAGATGAACAGACCGTGATCTTAATTGGTGCAGGTAGTAGTATTTGTGGTGCAGCAGCTGTTATGGCAACGGAACCCGTCGTCAAAGCACAAGCAAGCCAAGTTGCTGTCGCGGTTTCTACCGTCGTCATTTTCGGTACTATTGGTATTTTCCTTTATCCTTGGTTTTATCACTTAAATGCATTTGCAGGTTGGCTACCATTTACAGAAGAAACCTTTGGTATTTTCTCTGGATCAACGATTCATGAAGTTGCTCAAGTAGTCGCAGTCGGACATTCAATTAGCCCTGATGCTGAAAATGCAGCAGTGATCAGTAAAATGATCCGCGTAATGATGTTAGCGCCCTTTTTAATTATTCTTTCAACATATTTAAGTAAAAAGAAAAGTACAGCCAACACTGGTGCACAAGATAATGAGAAGAGTCCAATAACTATTCCTTGGTTTGCGGTATTCTTTATTTTAATGGCTGGCTTTAACTCTTTAAATTTAATTCCTGCGTCTATTGTTAGTTACATTGTGACCATAGATACTATTTTATTAGCAATGGCAATGGTTGCGTTAGGCTTAACAACGCATATTAGTGCCATCCGCCAAGCTGGCGTTAAGCCACTATTATTAGCTTTATTCCTATTTTTCTGGCTAACCCTTGGTGGCGCGGTTATCAATATATTTATTCAATCGGCGCTGATGTCTTGAGATAACATGTGACGCCCCATTTATTTTCGCCTTGAGAAGTATTTTCATTATTGCGCAACTTTTTAGTTGCGCTTTTTTGCTTTTATCACCTCAATATGATGTTATACCTCTGTAATTTTGTTATCGTGGTGTGAAATAAATCTAAGGAGAGAAGTCATGAAATTTGTTGGCGCACATGTCAGTGCTGCTGGTGGCGTCGATCAGGCGGTATTACGCGCACATGAAATCAAAGCCACTGCGTTTGCCCTTTTTACTAAAAACCAGCGCCAGTGGAAAGCCGCACCATTATCTACAGAAGTTATTGATAAATTTAAAAAGAACTGTGAACTTTATGGTTATGGCCCTTCTCAAATTTTACCCCATGACAGTTATCTAATTAATTTAGGCCACCCTGAAGAAGAAGCACTTGAGAAATCAAGAGTGGCTTTTTTAGATGAAATGCAACGTTGTGAACAACTTGGTATTGAATTACTTAATTTTCATCCAGGTAGCCATTTAAATAAGATCGATGTTGATAAATGCCTACAAAAAATAGCCCAATCCATTAATATCACTTTAGAAAAAACCAAAAACGTTACCGCAGTGATTGAAAACACGGCAGGGCAAGGTACAAATTTAGGTTATCGTTTCGAACATCTTGCTGCGATTATTGAAGGTGTTGAAGATAAATCTCGAGTAGGTGTTTGTATTGATACTTGCCACACTTTCGCTGCTGGTTATGATTTAAGGACCCGCGAAGAGTGTGAAAAAACCTTTGCTGAATTTGAAAGCATTGTCGGTTTTCAATACTTAAAAGCAATGCACTTAAATGATGCAAAAAGCGAACTAGCAAGTCGAGTTGACCGTCATCATAGCTTAGGTGAAGGCAATATAGGTAAAGTTCCTTTCAGCTATATTATGCAAGATACACGTTTTGATGGTATTCCACTGATTTTGGAAACCATTAACCCTGATATTTGGCCTGATGAAATCGCGTGGTTAAAATCACAGCAAGCATAAACTTAGTTTACTTTGCGGTTTATTTTAAAATAAACCGCAAATAACTTTATTTAATCGGTGTTAACTCAATTTTAGTCATCATCTGTGCAATTTGACTTCTATCTTTGATCCCCACATCAGGCTGACTCACCGATAACGCAGAAATAGCGGTTGCCAAACGCAAAGTATGCTCGCTAGTTTGGCTCATCAATAAACCATAAACTAATCCTGCAACCATAGAATCACCAGCTCCCACTGTACTTATTACATCACAATGTGGGGGGTTAGCTAGCCAAGCACCCGATGCATTTACCCATAAAGCACCTCTTTCACCTAATGAGATAACGACATGTGCAATACCTTTATCTCTCAATTGATGAGCTACTTTAATAATATCCGTCATTTCAGTCAATGAATGCCCAATCCATGCTTCCAACTCACGATGATTCGGTTTTATTAACCAAGGCGCAGCTTTCAATCCCGCCACTAACGCATCTCGACTACTATCAAAAATAATGCAGGGGCACAATTGTCTTAATTTAATCATCCATTGAGTAAAAGCGTCTGGATCAATACCACTAGGTAGGCTACCACTAACAACCACCATATCAAAATGCCCTAGCCAATTAAGTGAATCTGTTGCAAAGCGTTGCCAGTCTTGTGGTGATACCGTAAATCCTGAAAAATTAAAGTCAGTAACCTGCCCCTTTCCTTCAGTTAACTTCACATTAATACGTGTGCGGCCGGAGACAAGATAAAAGCGGTTAGCCATCCCATTTTCACTAAAGAAGTGCTGAAATGCTTCTTGATTTTCGCGTCCCATAAATCCGCTGACAGTAACATCTATTCCTAAATCACGTAAGACTTTCGCAACATTATTACCTTTACCCGCAGGATTAAGCCCAGCTGTTCGGACTAAATTAACACCACCTACGTCAATCGTAGAACAAGCACCAACAAGATCATAAGCGGGATTTAAAGTGATCGTAGCGACACGGCGACTCATGTCTTTACTCTCCAATCGTTTTTATTATGAATATTTAGGGGCTATATATAGCACTAATTAACCTTTAATTCAGTGAAATTGCGTCGGTTATTCTTGCACTCTCGCTATCCAGCAAGGACAATAGTGCCCATAAAAAACGACTTATTTTATCCATTATTGATAACTATATAAAAAAGCAAGGAGTCTAGAATGTCAGTCGTGGTTGGTGTTGGTGTAATTATCGTAAATGAAAAAGGGGATGTGTTATTAGGAAAACGTTGTGGAAAACACGCGCCTTATTGGTCAATTTTTGGTGGTCATGTTGATGATGGCGAAACCTTTGAACAATGCGCCATTCGTGAAATAGAAGAAGAAATTGGTATTACTATTACATCACCTCAAGTAATTGGTATTAGCAATAATCTAGAAACTTACCGATTAGAAGGTAAACACACTGTCTCTATTTGCATGATTGCACAATACCAAGGTGATGAGCCCAAATTAATGGAACCAGACAAATGTTCTGAAATCCGTTGGTGTTCACCTAATGATTTACCTGAACCTCATTTTGAAGCCAGCCGTAATTCTATTGCATTATGGAAAAATAAACAGTTTTACCAAGACTAATTAAAAGTCCCCTATCATCTTCATTATTCTGAATATTTTTCGTTCAGAATAATGGTTTCTTCTTCTATTTTTGCTTGAAATAGAAACTTATTTAATACTCTATTTCTTTATTATTTCTGATAATGCCTACACTAATCTATTGATTTATATAATCACATTCTTCTATTGTATTATTTTTGCTCACTTTTTTCTTTTATATAGCACAATAACCTCTATTTACACCCTGTGCACAAACGTGTATTCTTCACACTATCAAGCTAGTACATTGAGTCAATTTTATAAGGACATCTTATGTCAGAAGTCACATCAATAACTAAGCGCCCATCCATACTTGGTGGCGCAATGATCATTGCAGGTACTGCCGTCGGTGCTGGCATGTTTTCTATCCCAATTGTGACTTCCGGTGTCTGGTTTACTGGGTCTATTTTTCTATTGATTTATACTTGGTTTTGTCTGTTTATGTCAGGATTAATGATCTTAGAAGTGAACCTTCATTACCCTTTAGGCTCAAGTTTTCATACCATTACTAAGGACTTATTAGGAAAAGGCTGGAGTACCATTAATGGGTTATCTATTGCGTTTGTTCTTTATATTTTAACTTACGCCTATATTTCTGCCGGAAGCTCAATTATCGTACAAAATTTTTCAGGGATGATCAGCATACCACAAGCTATTGCTGGCTTAGTATTTGCATTGATTGTTGCTTTCTTTGTTTGGTTATCAACACGTGCAGTCGATAGATTAAGCACAATTTTAATTGGTGGTATGGTTATCGCGTTTATCTTAGCCATTGGTGGATTATTTACAGAGGTAAAAATGCCTGTGTTATTTAACACCAATGAAAATAATGCAAGTTACTTACCTTATGCTTTAGCCGCACTCCCTTATTTACTGACCTCATTTGGTTATCACGGCAATATTCCAGGCTTAGTCACGTATTATCGTAAAGATGGCAAAGCCGTCATGAAGAGCTTGCTGATAGGTACATTAATTTCACTGGCAATTTATATTTTATGGCAGTTTGTTGTACAAGGTAATATTCCTCGTGAAGGCTTTAAACAAGTCATTGCTGATGGTGGGAATATTGGTAACTTATTGGCACAAATGCGCTCAACAACTGCCAATGCCACTGTATCATTGTTACTAGACTTATTCTCTTATATGGCATTAGCAAGTTCATTCTTAGGTGTATCATTAGGATTATTCGATTATTTAGCTGATTTCTTTAAATTCTCAAATAATAGTAGCGGTCGATTAAAATCAGCATTAGTGACATTTATACCACCGACTATTTTAGCCATTATTTTCCCTGATGGTTTCTTATATGCCATTGGATTTGCTGGACTGGCAGCGACTATTTGGGCTGCAATTATTCCAGCTTTAATGGCAAAGGCCAGCCGCCAACGTCATCAAGCACAAAGCTTTAAGGCTCCCGGTGGTATGTTTATGATTGGATTTGTTATTTTGTTTGGCGTCATTAATGCTGGTGCACATATTTTAGCAAACTTTAATCTTCTTCCTATCTACCGTTAATACCTTCACTAAAAGCCAGCTGATGCTGGCTTTATTTTTCATAAAATCTTATAAAAAAATGTGCGAATAACTTGCCAAGTTTCTACACTGCGAGTAATTTTGTCGCCATTATCGTCAATGTTATTTAATGGAAGGTTTTATATGGCAAAAGCCAATGAAATTAAGCGTGGTATGGCTGTTAGTTATAACAATAAATTATTACTGGTAAAAGATATCGATATTCAAGCACCAAGTGCTCGAGGTGCAAGTACTCTGTATAAAATGCGTTTTACCGATATCCGTACAGGTCAAAAGGTGGAAGAGCGTTTTAAAGGCGACGATATGGTAGATACCATCAACTTAACTCGCCGTGCTGTCAGTTTTTCTTATATTGATGGTGATGAGTATGTCTTTATGGACAATGAAGATTACACACCTTATACCTTCAAAAAAGATCAAATTGAAGATGAATTACTGTTTATTCCTGAAGAAGGTTTAGCGGGAATGCAAGTATTAACAATGGACGGTCAAGTCTTAGCATTAGAACTGCCACAAACTGTTGATATGGAAATTGTTGAAACTGTTCCAGGTATTAAAGGTGCGTCAGCAAGTGCACGTACGAAACCTGCAACATTACCAACTGGATTAGTTATTCAGGTTCCTGAATATCTTTCTACTGGCGATAAAGTGCGTATTCATATTGCTGAACGTCGCTATATGGGCCGAGCTGACTAATCAATAGTCAAAAAAACCAACTCATTAGCACATCGCTAATGTTGTTTTAAATAGGTCAGATAATCGTAAGAAACCCAATGTGACAAACGATTATTTGACTTGTTTATCTTTGTTATCCTTCTCTACTATCCTCGAATACTTTAAAAGTATTGAACGTCAATAACGCCATTTTTTTGAGCATTATCCATCCAACGGATCTCGGCCTTACCCATATCTTGAGGTAAAATAATGGTTTGTTGAGATTGATTAAAAGAAGCAGGAACGATGGATTGAGTAGATGTAAACACTTTGTTATGTTTGTAACACTGATATTCAGCTTTATCTAATGTGAAATTCATCTCACATGCAGGATCGACGATCGCCCCCCGCAGATAAATCTGCCCTGTTGTTTGCATGGGATCAGATGCCCAAGCTAATGATATCGAACTGGAAACGAGAAGACTACATACTACGGTCAGATATTTTCTCATAACGACCTCACTTCTTGTTTGCGCTAGCAGGTATGAGGATCACACCTACCCGACATGTTTTCATCATAGCAATAAAATATGACATTCATATAAACATGAGAAGAATATTTGATGTCTATCAAATATAAACGCTCGATATTTATAAATAAGAAATCAACGTTGATTAAACTTAAGCCAAATATTTAAAAAATAAATAACACTATAGAGAAGAATTAAAAAATATTTAATTAACTCTATAATTTTTACTATTTTAACAATGAAAATTTAGTTATAAACAATATTCATTATAGCTAAATGATCATTTATCCATTTAATATTCATAGAACCTTTATTGTTAATCAGTTTAGAGCTAAAGTGCTTATTCCTTTCTAACTGATATTGAGATTCTTGCATTTCCTTTCCATCCCAACAACTTGTTTTAAAAGTATTTTTATCCATATCCATTAGGCAATTTCCTTCAACAATTGCACCAACAAACGTGATTGTTCCAGAACCAATAACTTTATTTTCTTTACTAAAAGATGGAATACTAAATAATAAAGATAAGCATATAGCTGTAATATATATCTTTTTCATTTTGAATCTCCTTTGTTATTGGAGTGTAAGGAGTCACAAGCCAATATGTTATTAAAGACATAACTAATATCGGCCTGTAACTTTTTTTATTTAACTTTTATCTTTAATTAAAGAATAGAAAACAATTATAAATTACTCAAATTACGACTATCAAAAAAAAACACCTAAAATTTAGGTTAAGTAGAGATTAACGAGGTACAACAAAAAAGAAACAAAAAAATAACATCCACTTAAGCGATAAATTGCAAAGATATATTTTTTTATTTTGACTATAGTCCTATCATTAAACTTTGAATTTTTGTGACGATCATCACAAAAAATACTTAAAACTTGCCATTTGATTACTATGAAACTTTCTAATTTTCGCCAAAAAGCACTTGTTATTTTTTTACTTAATCTCACAGGATTAATTATTTTTCTCTCTTGGTATCTTCCTGCACAGCATGGAATATGGCTATCAATTGATACCCATATTTTTTATTTTTTTAATCAGCACCTGTTACCTGATAGTTTTTTTGCGACTTTTGTTGCTTATATCAATAACAGAAAGTTTGATTTAGTTATTTTATTGGCAATGGGCGCACTTTATTACCATACATTTCGTAAGAAAGATTATAGGGGCAAACGCCATCTTATAATTGTAGGATTAGTGATGGTAATTAGTGCCGTACTCATCAATCAAATTGGACAAAATATTCCAATTGAAAGACCTAGTCCGACACTTCATTTTGAAAATGTACATAGGGTAGGTATTGTGACCGGTATTCCGACAAAAGATTCCTCAGGTGACAGCTTTCCTGGTGATCACGGCTTAATGCTACTTATCTTTTGTAGCTTTATATTACGTTATCTGTCGTTTCGCTCTTTTTTATGCGCACTTCTTATTACCGTTGTATTCTCACTACCGCGTGTTATGGCGGGAGCACACTGGGCATCTGATATCTTAGTAGGCTCTGTTTCTTTAACGTTAATCGCCACAAGTTGGTTATTAATAACACCATTATCTGATGCTATTATTAGGAAACTGGAAAAGACCCTTCCTTTTAAAAATAAAAAAGAAAACTCACCTAATTAATTAAAAGAGAATAAGTGTGATATTTACACTTATTCTTTTGGTCATTTTTTTGACAATTAAATGATATTATTATGACAAAATGAGATCTATTTTAAGTATTAGCACTTTATTATCTAATGTTTTGTAAATTAAGCCTCTTTTCTCTCGCCATTTAACGTCTCTTTCTGTACACTTTTCTGGTTTCCTCATTATTTATTGTTTAATGTGGATATTTACGTGCTTTAGAGCACGTTTTTCGCGAAATAGGGTTGCCAGAGTTAAATTACACTATATTCTCTGGTTATTTAGTGAATAATTCATGTGCGCTTCTGCACGTAAGGATGTAAGGGAAATCTGTCACAATGAGAACAAAACCGTATATGAGAATGCTTAAGCTCATACCGGCGTTCATTGTTGTAGCTACGCTATCGGCCTGTAGCTCACAGAACGCAAATTCACGCTTAGCGAATTCAAACACAACCCCACTTAATACATCATCAAGCACTTCTATTTCCCAAGCATCTCAAGATGAATTTGAATCATTGGTGAAGAATCTCGATATAAAATCTAAGATACTTGACCAATATGCAGACTGGAAAGGGGTCGCTTATCGTTTAGGCGGAGAGACCAAAAAAGGCATCGACTGCTCTGCTTTTGTACAAAGAACTTTCCTTGAACAATTCGGTGTAGAACTACCTCGCTCAACCTCAGACCAACAGTTCTCTGGCACTCAGGTTAATAAATCAAAATTACAAGCAGGAGATTTAGTTCTATTTAAAACAGGTCGCACTATGCGCCATGTTGGTATTTACATTGGAAATGACAAATTTGTACACGCATCCACCAGCAATGGCGTGACAGTGTCAGAAATGTCTAATGTCTACTGGAATAAGCGTTTCTATGCGGCAAGACGTGTTATCGAAAATAATGATGCGACTCTTGCTGACAACAACCTTTCAAAAAGTGTATTAAGATAATTCATTCCCTTATATCTTATTGCAAATAAAAAGCCTCATTATTTGATAATGAGGCTTTTTTAGTGTTTTTTATATTATAAATCAAATAATTATCACGTTGGTTTATAACAATGAGTAATGTTATAAATAAGAGTACGCTGTAGGAAATGGTTCAGCAATGGCCACGCCTGCATTTTTTAAGCAACATAACGCAGCGCATTCATCATCACTACATAAGAAAAGGCATGGTACGCCATCCCATTCAATCACAACGCTATCAATATGGAGATTACTCAGATACTGACGCAAATTCTGTATTGCTTCGTCCAGTGTCATACCATCGTGACTTAATAATTTTAAGCCAATCAGTGTATTTTGCTTTCCAGCCTCATTTTCAGGCAGTATCTCTACTCTTGTGCCTGCAAAGCCTGCTAGCCACCGATAACTCAGCGGCAGCTTATGGACTACCGAAAGTTGTACATTATCCACAAATCAATCCTGTTTCATCAACACGTTAATTTAATACATCATCAATACGAGTTTGAACTGACTTGCTCACACGTCATATTAGAACCTGCCAATTATAAAACATAATTATTACAATTATTTTACAACAAAAGCAAAGAGACGTATCAAACTATTTATTTAGCTTAGTGTTTGTACGCTTTCATTTCTATGATGATTATTCTCTTCAATTATTCTTTCATTTATTTAACATTTTATCAACTATATAAAATAATTGTATAAATATTACGTATTCAAGTAAAACAATTCATCCATTTTTATCACTATGATTCATATCAACAAAACAATAATAGATGATTATTAAAATAAATTTCACTTAATTTAACAAAATAACAACATAAAGTATTGATTCAAATCAAAAAAGCGTACTAATTTGAAGCGATTCAAGCAATCCAGCAGAGGAAAATATGGTTTTTCTAAGGGGGAAAAAGGGGGAGAAAGAGAGGCACGCTATAAATTCCTGTGATTTATAGCGTGATATTCTTATTTGTAGCGACGCGCAAGTAAAATAAAGCCCATTGCAAACAGGACACAAAAAGCCATGGCGCTGACCATTGGCCATTCTGATTTTGCTGGGAACATAGCAATAGCTGTTCCAACTAAAGCTCCAACACCAAAACGCACGGTTCCTGCTAAAGAGGAAACCGTTCCTGCCATATGAGGATAATCATCAAGAATAACAGCCATCGCATTTGATGTGATCATCGCGATCCCCCCCACATACATCGCCACTCCCACAACGAGATAATAGAAATGTAAATTAAGAGCAACAACTAGCAATAGAAAGATCCCCATAACGCATTGAATGGTTAGGCCTAGGCGCAACATCTTCAACGCACCAAATCGACGAACATATCGCCCATTTATACTTGTCATAACAATTAAAAAGATAATATTAAAACCAAAATACAAGCCAAACTGATCGAATGGAATGCCGTGTAGTTCAATATAAACGAAAGGCCCTGCACTGAGGAATGAGAACATACCAGCAAAAGAAAAACCTGATGCCAAAATATAACAAAGAACACGACGTGTTCTAAACAAGCTAATAAATTGGCTAAATGTCACTCTTAGGCTAAAGCGCTGACGACGATCTTTGGGCAAGGTTTCAGGAATATAAAATGCAATTAATGCACCTGCAATCACCGCAGCTATCGCAATACTCCAAAAAATAGCATGCCATGAAAACCAATTCATCACCCAAGCACCCAGCAATGGTGCTAATAAAGGTGCAATCGTCATCACTAATGCAACGAAAGACATACTTCTAGAGAAATCATCTCTAGAGAACATATCTCTCATTAATGCATTAATAACCACACTCGCAGCAGCTGCCGCAAAGCCATGAAGAAAACGCATGCCAATTAGCATATCTATAGATTCAGATAATGCACATGCACTAGAGGCAAAAGCAAAAACAATCACACCGCCCAAAATGACTGGCTTACGTCCCAAACTATCCGCCATAGGACCATAAACTAATTGCCCAATAGCAAAACCAAAAATATAGATACTTAATGTCATTTGCACTTTACCACTAGGCACACCAAAATCTTGTGCAATAGTGGGTAAACTTGGCAAATACATATCTATAGCCAATGGCATAAGCATGGAAATAAGTCCCAATATTAAAATGAGACTAAGGTACGACGAACGTTGCTGTTGCACGCAGATAAACTCCCAAAAACGTCAGGATAAATAATAATTATTGAGGTAGGTGAATGCTGTTGATCTCTTCTTCTGTTAGTGGACGGTATTCGCCCTCAGCTAAAGTTTCATCTAATGTTATATCCCCAATACGCTCACGATGTAATGCACTGACGTGATTACCCACGGCAGCAAACATACGTTTTACTTGATGGTATTTACCTTCACTAATAGTGAGTTTCACTTCTATAGGTGTAATAATTTCTAATTTGGCGGGTTTAGTCAGATCTTTTTCACCATTTAGCTGCACACCTTTTTGGAACTGTTCAGCAACACCTTCAGCTATTGGCTCTTCTAGTGTAACGTGATACGTTTTTTCACAATGATGTTTTGGCGCCGTAATACGATGTGACCACTGACCATTGTCAGTCAATAAGACAAGCCCTGTTGTATCAATATCTAAACGCCCTGCAGCATGTAATTTATATGCCAGGGGTTCATCAATAAAATAAAGGATGGTTGGATTAACTGGGTCATCTGTTGAACAGACATAACCGATGGGCTTATTTAACATAAAATAACGTGGCCCTAAAATCTGGGTTAACACATTACCGTTATAAGCCACTTTTTGTTCTGGTGTTATTTTGGTCGAACCGCTTTTCACCATTTCACCATCAATTGTTACAAGCCCTGCTCTTAATTCACGAAGGATCAAGCTACGGCTAATCCCCAATTGCTGGGATAAAAATTTATCTAATCGCATGAATTTCTCTGAAAAATGGAAGAATACCATCTGATATGAGGTATCTATTAAAAATGAATATTAACAATAAAACAACTAATTAATTTATAAATAAACTATCACATTCTTTACTTATCAAGTTCCACTCGCCTTATTCGCGCTATCTCTAAAAAAATGCTACGCTGATTGCTCTGTTTGATTTCTTATGTAGAGTTATGGCATTTACACTCAGACCTTACCAACTTGACGCCGTTAACGCGACGATCTCTTATTTTCGTCAACACAGCACACCCGCAGTGATAGTCTTACCCACAGGTGCAGGAAAAAGTTTAGTTATCGCTGAACTAGCCAAAAAAGCGCGAGGGCGTGTCTTAGTCTTGGCACACGTAAAAGAATTAGTCGAACAGAACCATAACAAATATGAGGCTTATGGTCTATCTGCGGGTATTTATGCTGCAGGCTTACAACAAAAAGAGAGTAGTGGAAAAGTTATCTTTGGTAGCGTGCAATCTGTTGCGCGTAATTTATCACAGTTTAATGATAGTTTTTCGCTACTTATTATCGATGAATGTCATCGTATAAGCTTGTCTAAAGATAGCCAATATCAGCAAGTTATTAAACAATTGCAATTCGTTAATCCGAATTTACGCATCCTAGGATTAACTGCAACACCTTATCGTTTGCCTACGGGTTGGATTTATCAATACCATTATCACGGGATGATTAGAGGCGATGAAGACTGTTTTTTCCGTGATTGTATTTATGAATTGCCTTTACGCTATATGATAAGCAATCATTTTTTAGTTCCACCAATTCGATTAGATATGCCTATTTTGCAATATGACTTTAGCCAAGTCCGAACTAGCCAAAATGGGATATTTAATGAAGAAGATCTTAATCGTGAAATAAAAAAGCAAAAGCGTATTACCCCCCACATTGTTTCACAGATTATTGAATATGCAAAAAATTGCCGTGGTACAATGATATTTGCAGCCACAGTTGAACATGCAAAAGAAATTCTTTCTCTTTTACCTCAAGATGAAGCGGCATTAGTGAGCGCGGATACGCCTTCTCATGAACGAGACACGCTGATTTCTCGTTTTAAACAGCAACAATTGCGTTATATGGTCAATGTTGCGGTACTAACAACAGGCTTTGATGCACCTCATGTTGATTTAATTGCCATTTTACGCCCAACAGAATCCGTCAGTTTATATCAACAAATTGTAGGGCGTGGATTAAGATTATTTGCAGGAAAAACCGAATGTCTGATTTTGGATTATGCAGGCAATCCTCATGATCTTTATCTTCCTGAGGTCGGTACTAAAAAACCTAACCCAAAAAGTAAGCCTGTACAAGTATTCTGCCCTGTTTGCCAATTTGCTAATACTTTTTGGGGAATTGTGGATACTGATGGCGATATTATTGAACACTATGGTCGACGTTGCCAAGGTTGGGAACTTAATGAACATGGACAAAAACAGCAATGTGAGTTCCGCTTTCGCTTTAAATTATGCCCTCATTGTAATGAAGAAAATGATATTGCGGCGCGTCGTTGTGTTCACTGTGATGAAATATTAGTTGATCCTGATGATATGCTTAAAGCCGCATTAAAGCTAAAAGGAGCGCTTGTTTTGCGCTGTGGTGGCATGCAATTTCAATCAGGCAATGATACTAAAGGAGAATGGATAGATATCAATTATTACGATGAAGAAGGCACGTCAGTATCAGAGCGCTTTCACTTAACTACCCCAGCCCAACGTAAAGTCTTTGAGTTAAAATTTCTACGAGAACATCAACGCGCCCCTGGTGTTCCTTTTGTTTGGCACAATGCTAACGATGTTATTAAGCAGTTCGATTTATTACGTCATCCTGATTTTATTGTCGCCCATAAAAGTAAAAAAGCGCATTTTTGGAAGATAAGAAATAAAATTTTTGACTATACAGGACGCTATCGAAAAGCAGATACATTGTATTAATCTGGATTTATATTTGCTGTTAGTGGACTTTTTCGTTAAAATGCGCCCCGCTTTATCTATTTTTAGATAAACCAAATCTCGAGCTTGTTGCTGGGTCGCCTGTAACAAGTATGTATTTTCTTTCTTTTTCATAAGAGAAAAAAGATGTTAACTATTAATGCAACTGTACGTAAAGAGCAGGGTAAGGGTGCGAGCCGCCGCCTGCGTGTGGCTAACCGTTTTCCTGCTATCGTTTATGGCGGAAATGAAGAGCCAATCGCTATCGATTTAGATCACAACGAAGTAATCAACCAAGAACACAAATCTGAATTCTATTCTGATTTCGTAAACCTGGTAATCGATGGTAAAGAAACTAAAGTTAAAGTTAAAGCAGTGCAACGTCACGAGTATAAGCCAAAAATTACTCATATTGACTTCCTGCGCGCTTAATAAGCCACCCTTCGAGCTTTATTTTTCGGGACGCCGAGCATGTAACGCCACTTAATGTGGCGTTATTTGTTTTTACTACTGAATTATTTTTCTGATGCTCTACGCTGTAATTGTTCACGCAAATTAGGTGGAGTACCTTTAATAGTGAGTGTATCTGTTGCGGGATCCCAGAATATTCTTTCACCCAATAATTTCGCATCAAAATTAACGGTTAATCCACCGCCACTACCAGAATATTTCATTAATTGACGTAAAGTACTACGATCAGCAGGGAAAGTTTCAGCTAATTCATAGCCCTTCTCTTCGGTAAATTGTGCAAAGTTTTGATTCCCCAAAGACGGTAATTCTTCAGCAAGCTGAGTTAAGGCAATTTCTTCGCCAGACTGTAATTGCTCATTGCAGTAGCTATATACTTGCTCACGACAAGTTTGACGTTCTTGCTTGTCCATTTCGGAAGCTTCACAAAAATCATCAACAGCTTGTAATAAACCTTTATTTTGAACTTTAGCGTTTAAACCTTCTTGAGCACCTAAAAAGTCCATAAAAAAGTCAGAAACTTTGCGACCTACTCGACCTTTTAGAAATGTTAAATAACGCAGAGAATCTGGCGCTGTTTCCCATTCAGTTAAATCGATACGAGCAATAATATCTGCATGAGGAATATCTAAATAACGTGTTGAAGAAACATCAAGGCTGTCATTTACCCACATACTATTACAGCTACTCAGTACAGCAATTAAAAGATAATCCACCGCTAAATAACGATAATGACAAAAGAGAACTGTTCCCCCTTCTGCGAAAGGATATTTTGCTAATTCATCCTTTAATCTCACCGTTGCTGCACGCGAAAAACCTAAAAAGTTTTCTTCACCTTTACGCTGTAAACGCAATGCTTGTGCTAATTCACTTTCTTCATTAAACAGACCATAAGCTTTGTTTTTTGCACTGTAAACACGATGCAATTCTTCAATCATTTCCTGAACAACAGGTTCAATGTCTAATACTGAATCACGTAACACAACTTCTAATGTCTGCTCATCTCGCTTGATAAGCTGATGTAAGACTAACTGACTAATATCTAGACTCATGGTCGTCCTCTTTATTCCTTCACTTTCGCATGCGCGTATTCAAACACTCCCCACTTTCAGTATCAAGGGAAAATTAATTAATTTAATAGCGGAAAAAGACCCAGTAATACGGTAATATATAGCGTTTTATTCATTTAGTAGGAATTCTGATTTTATGCCACAAAAATCCCGTTATAGTGATGAACAAGTTGAGCAGTTATTAGCAGAACTTGTCAGCGTTCTTGAAAAACATCATACTCCTACAGACCTTTCTTTGATGGTGTTGGGGAACATGGTGACAAACTTAATTAATACAAGTATTGCTCCTGCTCAACGAATGCTGATTGCTGATTCTTTTGTTCACGCATTGCGTGCTTCAATTGATGAAGGCAATATTCACTAATAAACATAGAAAAATTATTTATAGACATGGTAACGAAACCTCAGTCCTATCGTGAAAAAGTATCCCAAATGATCAGTTGGGGGCACTGGTTTGCGCTATTTAATATTATTCTAAGCTTATTACTTGGAAGCCGTTACCTGTTTATTTCAGATTGGCCTGCAACTTTCGCGGGTCGCTTTTACGCTATCGTAAGTTGGATGGGGCACTTTAGTTTTATTGTTTTCGCTATCTATATCCTTGTCCTTTTTCCGCTTACCTTCGTGGTCGTATCTCAACGGCTACTTAGAGTGATCTCCTGTACTCTCGCCAGTGCTGGACTCACCATTCTTATCTTTGATATGGCAGTTTACCAGCAATTTCAGCTTCATCTAACTCAGCTCGTTTGGGATTTAGTCATTAATCCAGATGAAGGTGAAATGGCACGTGAATGGCAACTTATTTTTATTGGTATTCCTATTATCTTTCTTATTGAGATGCTTTTTGCGACATGGAGTTGGCAAAAATTACGTAGTTTAAATCGTCAGCGATGGGGTAAGCCATTGGCTGGCATTTTTATTACTTGCTTTGTCTTATCTCACTCTATGTCAATTTGGGCTGATGCTAATTTTTATCGTCCAATTACGATGCAACGCGCTAATTTACCCTTATCCTATCCGATGACTGCGCGTAAATTCCTTGAGCGCCATGGTTTTATTAATCAATCAGAATATGAGCAACGTCTAATCAGTGAAGGTAACCCTACGGCACAAAGTATTACCTACCCGCTTGCACCATTAGTTTATGCAAAAGAGACTTACTCTTATAATTTACTAGTCGTTGTTGTTGATGGTTTAGGTAATGAGGAGGTCCCTGAATTACCAAGCTTGCAACAGTTCGCACAAAATAATCTCGATTTTACACATCATTATTCATCAGGCATTAATAATGATACAGCATTATTTGGTCTATTTTATGGCATCTCACCTTCTTATTTAGATAGTGTATTAAGTAGCAGAAAAAATTCAGCACTATTTGATGCCTTAAATTACCGAAATTACCAACTAGCAATGTTCTCAACAAATGGCTTTCAAACACCATTATTTAAACAAGCCGTACTATCCGATTTCTCTACTCCAACATCACGCAGTGGTAACAATGATGCCACTATCGATAGTTGGCGTAATTGGCTAATAAAAAACAACCAAACAACACCTTGGTTCTCTTTCTTACAAATTGATGGACATACTAATAAAGCGTCCCAAAAAATTACATTAAATCAGCAATTAGAGCGCATTTTTAATACGTTGCAAGAAACCAAAGTGCTTGATAATACTGTCGTGGTTATCACATCTAGCTATCATCAAGACGGTGATAAAAAACAAAATAATCAATGGCTTTCTGATAAAACCACATTTAACCTAAACCAATCACAAGTGCCTCTAATAATACACTGGCCGAACATGAAGCCACAGTCGATTGATAAAATGACTAGTCATCAAGATATCATGACAACCTTAATGCAGCATGTTTTACGTGTTATTAGCCCAGCTGATAACTATTCACAAGGTGAAGATTTATTTGCAAGCACCCGTAATCATCCATGGATTTTCACCGGCGATGACGAAGCATTTGTGGTCTTTTTACAAGATAACACCTTGCTGATAGATAAACATGGCCGGTATGCTTTATTTGATAAGTCAGGAAAAGAAATTAGTGCAGCAAAACCTGATTTAAAATTATTACTACAAGTTCTTGCCGAACAAAAACGCTTTATTGAACGCTGAAGCTAGTAATAAAGTATAAAATTACGCCACTTAATTCGCAAAGGGTTGCTTTAGCGGTCAAAAACAGTAATATACATGACACAAACGGCATGTAGCGCAGCCTGGTAGCGCACCGTCATGGGGTGTCGGGGGTCGTAGGTTCAAATCCTATCATGCCGACCAAAATTCTTTAGAAAAACCAACCTCTTACGGTTGGTTTTTTTATGTCTGAAATTTGTGTGTGGTAAAACTGTGGTAAAACGACGACAGATTAACCCTAGTTAAAGCTCAATTCTCGCCCTGTTTCTATGCTATAATTCACCTCAAATTCATTAATAGAGCTTATCAAATGAAAAATCTAGCTGAGCTAACTCAGGAAGAAAAAGACAAGATTAACGTTGATCTATCTGCAAGTGGTGTCGCATATAAAGAACGTCTCAATATGCCAGTTGTTGCATCCGAAGTTGAAAGACAGCAACCAGCACATTTGAGAGCGTACTTTAATGAACAGTTAGCGTTTTATCGTGAGAGAAGTCAGAAGTTGCCAGATGGGAATTCTGTGCAGTATTTGAAAACGAAGTGATTATATTAATAAGATTGTTAATTTATTGTGTTAGTTTATAGCTCTCAGCAATTAAAGATTTTAATTCACTTTCATCAAAGTTGGATGCTAAATCAATAGAAATCCAATGCTCCTTATTCATATGATAGGCAGGATAAACTCCTTTTTTAATCGCAATGATCCCGTTAAATTTGGCATAACTTTTAAATTAATGATATCAACTCTATTATTACCACTATTACCTGATAATTTATTTTCTAAAATATCAATTATAACAGCGAACCATTTCAAATTGCTCTTATGTCTAAAAACGATGTAATTGGGTATTTAATCCATAAATGCTCAGGTTCTACATTATAGTTTGCTTTAATGTAATCAATTAATTATTTCCTATTCATTATCGCCTCAAATCGATAAACTCTCTAAACATCAATAAGAAAATACACCTAAATCTTATATAGATAATCTTAAAACAATCAACAATGACATATAATTTTCATAACTTACAGATAAAAATGGCCACTGAGTGGCCAATAAAATAACGATTTCTAACAAATCAGAAATTTCCTTTACTGCGTTGCTGCTCAATATAAATATTCTGATTAGCCTTAATACTATTTAATGTACTATCTGCATATGGATCTTCTTTATGTTTTCTATTTTCTTGAGACTCAATCGACCCCGTTGATGAACAAGCAGAAATAAAAAAAACACAAAAAAGTATAAGTAAACGCATATCTACTCCAAGTCATATTTTCAATTAATAGCGAAAATTTAGAGTGAAAATAAGTAATTTAGTTCATCAATTAGTTACCTTCATTTTTACGCTTGCTCTCAATATGATTGTATAAAAAATGATATATCATTAGCCACATAAAAAAGCAGGTATAATAATTAAATTATTTATGTTCTATATTGGTGACAATGCCAGTAAGTCAAATGCTGACGTTCATGATTCCAATTTGTTGGATCAAAAAAACTGTAGACGCATGGGCTATGGTAAGAAAAGCTCGCTTGGTAACAAAATAAAGTACATATGATAGCTATGTTGAAATACTTGGATTGATGGATTTAACATGATTCTTTGCAATAAACCAAATATTATTATAACAAATTATATTTTTTTAATGAGAGTAACGCTCATCCATAAAAATTAGTTTAATCTCCTAAATTTGATTTATTGTATCATCGATGAATAAGACCACTGAAAAAGCCATTACAATACTTTTAATAAAGCGTCAAAAAAATATAAATAAAAATCAAGAGAAGTTGATGATTGCATATTATTGAACAAAAAACGATGATTATTACATTCACCTAATATAAATAACTCAAATGAAAATCTCAAACCTTTATGATGAAATTATTAAGTAGTTAATATTGAAAAGTTCATAATCATTTTAATTTTTACTGCACTATTATTTTTCAGCATAGCAAAATTCATTAATTACACAATCATCAATTTATTTTTAAATATCCATAAATTTAAATAATCTATACTTTTATTAAAGTGACTTTATATTACTTACTTATTATTATTTAAAGTTCATTAGTTTTTTAAAATAAAATCCTTTTTTAGTTTTTGGAAACTTATTTCCATTATATATCTTTCGCTCATAATCTCGTCCGGCATAGTGATCATCTCCATAGAATTGACCATATAATGCAGTTTTAGGACAGATCTCATCAGAAAAAAATCTATGTTTATTATCCATTTCAATTTTCCTTATTTACTTTTAATTGATTAGAAACCTCTTAAAATAAACCTCTATAAGTCGGTCATTAATTTATAATATATATAAATTAGCTAACACCATACTACTTCTATAAAAATAGATCCAATTTTGTGCTTGTTTTTATTGAAAGCCCAAAAATAAAAAAATTAAAATAGAATATTCACTAAAAAGACCTTATTAGACAAAATAAAAAAAAGGTGTATGATATAAATATCGCACATCTTATTTTATAATAATTTATTTATTATCTATCTTTTTATTCGCAATTCCAAACGGGATATGTACAGAAGGAAGTTCAGATGAGGATTTTAAATGTAATTTTTGATCGTCAAAGAATATATGTGGTTTTAAAATTCTTAATACATTCGCTTTCTCAACTCCCCCCATAAAAAAAGCTTCATTAACAGAAATACCCCATGCTCTCATCGTATTAATAACACGTTTATGAGATGGTGCATTTCGTGCAGTAACAATAGATATCTTAAGTAATGGAACATAACTAGGATCTTGTTTTACTTTTTCTAATTCTAGTTTTTGAATATCTGAAATACGTAGTAAGAATTTCTTTAATGGTCCAGGGTTATGAGGTGTATCAACCATCTTAGCTTCATGAAGATGAAATTGTGATAAATTTCCTGATGCTTTGTAAATAGTCTCAGCTTCATCATCAGCAATTACACCATCAAAGTCAAAAGCAATTCTTAATTCATCCTCATTATCATCATTAATATGACCTGCTAATATTTGTCCTGCAGGATAATTAGCTTTTATTGCCTGAATAACATCATCATGATCTGCTGATAAAAATAATTCTATATCAAAAGCTGGAATATAAATATGGGGTGATTTTCCTTGAAGAAATACAGCCCTGGTGATCCCTAGTTCATAATATTCAATAGAATTCATCACTCTTAATCCAGTATCAGGATCATTTCTAGATAATAAAATAACTTCAACCAGAGGGTCGTCAATTCTAATATTATTTAGCTTTAAAAGCCGACTGATAAATGGAAATGCAACACCTTTATTTAGTGGAATATCTTGCATTTCTCGTTGATATTTTCGGTAAGCTTCCTCGCCTTCAGTACGAAATATATTGTCTGACTCTTCTAAATCAAACAACGCACTAGAGGATAGCCCTATGACTAATCTTTTTGTTAAATCATATGCCATAGCGTCAATTCCTAATTAAAGATCTTTATCGTTTATATTATCATTTTTTTAATAAAACAGAGATAAAAAAATCTACACATAAAGTATGAATAAGAGACTGTTATAGTCATTACTAAGAATTTATCTCTAATTTTACTCTATAAATCACAAATGCTATTGATTATCATTTGCATTTGTTTATCATTACTATGATTACAAAAATCATCAAAGGTAAGGAGAAAACCCATGGTTCAGAAAACTATACATTTACGCTCTCGACACGTTAAGGATTTAATCAATAAAATAAAAAAAATGAAAAGCGTTGAAAATACCATAAATACCAAATTAGAAAAAAGTGATCTTATTGTTATTATTGATAAATTACCCACATTGGTTTCTATCAGGTAGGTTATTTTGTTGACATTTAGTGTGAATAAATAATGACCACAATCTTAGTGTGGTTGACATATTAAATGATAATGATTATCTTTTGACTTGTGGATAATTGAGTTCTTTACTTAGTTTTTCACAATGACATTGCTCACATTGCTTCTAGTATTTATTGACCAACTCTCCTAGCGTTGGTCTTTTTTTAGCTGTTATAAAATTTCTATTCAACCTAAAAAAATTTTGGCAACTACATTCAATAGAATAAACAATCAATTACGTGATAATACTCTATTTTTATATTGCGTATATATAAAGGATAATAAAATTAATATAAAGCTGAGATAGCGAGTAACTAGACTACGAACTCTCATTGATTCTAAATAAGTCATAATTATTGTTTAATTTTAATCCAATAGTAAATACGTATATTGTTATTTTAATAAACGGAATAATTATTAGAACATTCAACTAAATGTATATAATCTTTATAGTTAAATGTGTATTAGTTTTCTTCATATGACTAAATTTAAAAATTTAAAATCAAGGTAAAACAAGACATTATAAGAACTCAAATAATTATTTTCTCTTTAGAGAATTACTCCACTTTTTGCTTATCTTTATTATTTTTTTAAAGTTTGTTACAGATTGATATCTCTTTTTCCCTTACTATAGTTTTAGTATTTCATCACTGATAGATATTTAATTTTCCCCGCCTAATGCGGGGATTTTTTTTATCTCAATAATACACTTTAATCCTGATACCGTTTCTTTCAAACTAAACATGCTCTGACTTTCTTTTCTTATAGCAAAGATAACACCTTATCATATTGAAAAATAACAACAATATAAAAAATATAAATTAAAAAAGGCCATTAATTTTATGGCCTTGTTGTCAAAACTCTACTCAATGTCTATTTATAAGCTTCAAATGTAATAACTTCTGTTTCGTTATTCGGTTCACATAAATACTGATAATCACCAGAGATTGTTATTTTACCAAAACCAATAGATTTAAGTATGCGTTTAAACTCATACACACCAAACCATTTCAATGTGAACACTTCCCATTCACTTTCAATTATTTTGCCATTTCTCCATTTATCATAACGGTGGTGTGATACTGTTAGTTGATTAATGTAATCTATTTCGGCATTCACTATCTGTAAAGTAATTAAATCCCCTTCAGACGTTTCAAATTGTCGGCTAGAACTTTGACCTTTAGCAAAAGTATGTGCCAAACTAATATCAATAAGTAAACGTCCGCCAGAATTCAATGCGTTATAACATTGTCGAAGGGCTTGTAGTGCTTTATCTTCACTATTTAACAATAAGAAAGTCCCTGTTGGAATAATTATTGCGTCAACAGGTGTCTCAACATGAAATGTCATCAAATTATCTTTAGTAACTTTATCTTGAGAAAACCCATTACTTTTTAGATTTTCCATGCAGAAAGAGAGCATCTCATCTGAGAGATCAAATCCTTCTATATTAAACCCAGCTTTCAATAAAGGGATCAAGATTCTCCCTGTTCCTACCGCAGGCTCTAGGATCTTACCATTAACACCTTTAAGACGTTCTTGATAGTATTCTACATCGCCGAAACTACACCCTATAGGTTTATCTATTTGGTAAACTTGGGCTGATAGTGAATGATAACTCTGCATAAACATTCTACTCTCTTACTTTAATGATTTATTCTATTGATGATAAAGTGATTATTTAATATATCAACACTCCATTAAATTAAAAAGATGTCGAATAAAGATGTATTTTTTCTTTGGAAGCGATTTCATCAAAATATATTGATAAATTTCTTGTCATCCTGAAATAGCTTAATTTATTAATTTTTTATTTTAACAACAAAATGTATCATTGAAAAATTAAGTAATATGACTAATGTAAAATAAGATTAACTTGTTAATAAAAACAAGTTTAAACTTATCAAACCAATATAATTCAATAAATTAGATAAACTGCTTCTAATGTCAATTATTGTTCTATTATTAACCCTCTCAAAAAATCATTCATAAATATTTAAGTAGAAGCTAATTGTATAATTAATTCGGTTGAATATATTTTTAAAACAAATTGCTGGAATAGTGTTGAAATGGAAGAAGTAGAACATTAAATTGAACTTAATGAAATATTTAATACCAAATTAGGTGAAAATAAAGGTTCAATGAAGATAAATCGGATTAGGGATAATTTAGCAATAATGGATATATTATATAATTAAGATTAACGGCTTTTATAACTCTATATTTTATAAACATTAATCTCTAAACATTTTAGAAATAATAGTAAATAATGAGTATATATTTTTTTGAACAATAGTATTTATTACTATATTTATATAAATGGTATTTTTCTACTATGATCATAATATATTAAGCAGGTATAATTGATTTATATCTGCTGGCTCTGTTCTTTTTTCCTTGCCATTCTTTCCTTTTTTCATTTCTCATTTCAACATTTTCTTAATCCATATAAACGTAAGGGTTGACAATGTAATTGATAATGATTATCTTTTAGATTGTAAATAGTTGAGTATTTCACTCAACTTTTTGCAACGACATTGCTCACATTGCTTCCAGTATTTACTGTGACCAACACATAATGTGTTGGTCTTTTTTTTGTTTGCCTACAGAAATAGCCTTAATGGTAAAAACTCGCTTCACCTGAAGGTCGGGTTTTAAATCGTCTATGAGCCCATAAATATTGTTCTGGCGCCCTCATGATTTCTGTTTCAATCAACTTATTCATTCTATCTGTATCATTTTGAATGTTCTCGCTAGGATAATCAGTCAGTTCTTTGCCAATAATCAAACTATATTGCTTACCTGTCTTATTTTCATTTCTAACTAACGTGACAGTCAAAGAAGGCGCTCCTGACAATTTGGCTAATATTGCGACTCCTTTTGAGGTTGATGTTTTTTCGACACAAAAGAAAGGTGAAAAAGTGGTTCCTTTCAAACCGAAATCCTGGTCAGGAGCAAACCAAATTGCTTTTCCTTTTTTTAACTCCATAACCATAAATTTTAAATTACGTCGATCAATCATCCCCTTATCAGAGCGACATCTCGCTTTAGTTTGAATGTACTCCATCGCCTTATTATTATGTGGCCTATACATTGCATTAACTGGGAAGCAAAGCCCCATAATACGTCCACCCAATTCTAACGACATAGAATGTATGCCGATTAATAAAATACCTGCGTTTTTCTCATTAGCATCTGTAAAATTGGATATACCTTGTACTTCAAAGAGATTTTTTAATCGACGATCACTCCAAAACCAAGCCATTCCTGTTTCAAATAATGCAACACCAAGTGAAGATAAGTTATCCATGACAAGTTTATTTATTTCATGTTGATTTTTATCAGGAAAACATAACTCTAAATTTCTCTTTATTATAGAAACTCTTCTTTTTACAAAAAAACGAGATAATAACCCTAAACGTTTACCCAAGAAAAGTAACCATGAATAAGGTAATTGAACTAATAGAAAAAGAATAAAAACACCAAACCAAGTTAAAAAATACTTTGGGTGTAATAGATGCAATGAAAAAAAATTTTTAGCGTACACTAGTTTATCCTTTGAGAACTAAAAGCATTTAAGCCACATTGAATTAGACAGCATTTTTTTAAGATAAGTCATTAAATATTAATTTTATTTTTTGTTCTTTAAATTATTTTTTATGATTTATCTGATATCTTTCTATTCTAATGAAAATTTCTTCTTTCTTTTCATTGAGAAAGCAATATCTTGCTATCTTTATTTCAGCATTATAAGATTTTTATTATTATTTAAATTATTTTTTTTGCTAATAAAGTAAATTATTAAAGAATTTTTGTTTAATAATTAAAATTATTTATTCTAAATATTTACATAACTTTAATAATATTATTTTAATCAACATTATCAGATAAATACTAAAACGAATAATACCTTTCATTAAAACAAAAAAACCTCACCAAAGTGAGGTTTTTGTATTGGTCTTTCCAGTACTGATACTGCGTTAAGCAATATGTACCGTAATAATGACTCAATATTACAGAGCGATTACGTTCGCTGCTGCAGGGCCTTTAGCGCCATTTTCAATAGAAAATGAAACTTCTTGGCCTTCTTTCAGTGACTTGAAGCTTTCACTTTGGATCGCTGAAAAGTGTACGAATACGTCTTTGCTACCGTCTTTAGGAGTGATAAAACCGAAGCCTTTATCATCGTTAAACCATTTTACTGTACCAGTCATTGTATTAGACATAAGATTTCCTTTAATTAATTATTTTGCCATAAGGCAGTGTTTGCGGTTTGATTTCGGATTTTTACTTATGGTCACTATTTGAAGGAATTCGCAACGAAGAGGTATCAGGGATAACGCTAAACGGTGAACTACTTAAAACTGCACTAACATAAATAGGTCTGTACTTCCAAACCAGTGGCGCTATTAAGTCATATAATTCAGTTTATAGCAAATTATTTTCAAATTTATTTAAAAAAAAATGTTAAAACACTAACTTGAAACAAATTTATAATATAAGAATAATTATTCATTCAACCAAAAACCTTATTTAAATATAAATTATTTAATAAAATTGAAATAAATCGACAAAATATACTTTAAAACAGCAGATACTGTTATTTTTTAAATAAACAGTATCTACTCTATCAATAATGTAGTACTTCGTTTTAATCAACTAATCCGAAGAAAATATCTTCCGTTTTTGTCCACAGAAGTGCCCCCCCTTCTTCTGGCCATAAATATCGTTGTGCATTAGGAAAACGTTGAAGCAATAATGTCCCAAAATCAGGAGAATGAACGGTACTCGTATCTTTCATACCATACCATAATGTGGTTGGCGTTCTGATATCTTCAGGTGAAAAGCCCCATGGCTGCATAGCGATAAGCAGATCTTGAGTATATCCTTCATTTCCTTGTTTAAAAGCTTCTGTCATACATTCTTGATAAACAGGAAGAAAATTCGCTGATTGATAGACAGCTAAATCAACAGCTGCACTGTAATTTAGAATAAAGTTCATCAACCAATTTGCCGATATATTTTTCTTAATCCAATCGGCTAATGCATCGGGTGCATTCACAGCCTGTTGTTGCATATTAACAACGTCTTCTGTGAGCTGATTTCGAGTATCAGGATAATCAAATTGATCTTGTCCTGCGACAATGACTAATTTATCAACATGGCAATAAACACAAAGTGCCATAGCAAATACAGCCCCTTGAGAAAATCCAACTACATTAAGATTTTTGAGATTAAGATGTTCAAATAAAAATAAAATATCTTGAGAAAAAGATTTTAACGTTTTATGAGGATCAAACGTTGAATCACCTAATCCAGGGCGAGTTGGGGTAATTAATCGGATATTAAGCTTATTTAGGCATTCGACATCCACACCTAATACACCACTCATACCCGCCCCAGTACAAAATAACACAGGTTTACCTTGTTCTGGGCCAGATTCATACCACGTTAAAATTCTATTATCAGGCAATAATACATTATATTTTCTTGAGTTTTTAACTTTCATTAGATTTTGTCTTTTATTAATTTTTTGATGACATGACACTCATCATACTAAATAGCGATGTGTCTTTTTCTAAGTTTAGTTTTTTAAAACTAATATGAGACTAGCTAAGGACAAGATTTCATATAAACTCACGATAAATATTGTTAGTAGTATTAAAAATAAAAACGTCTAGTTTTTGATGTTGCTTTTAGACACTATAACTAAATTATGCCTATTCGTTAAGTATCTATTATCACTGTTCACTACAATGAAAATCACAATATAGCGATGCGATTAAATCTATTTTTATGGACTAAAAGTTATGATAACTTCGCTATTACCTTCAGTTTTTTTGTAAACACTATGGTTCAATTTAATGTGTTTTCTTGCCCATTTATTCCATTAAAATATACAGGTGATCCTTTTTTTGATGTAGAAAGCACCCCACATTGATAACAAGATTAAGTAACATCATTCGCTTTGAACATTAAATTTTCACTGTTCTTTTATCGACAATAATCATTTAAAACAGCCATTACTTTAATATAACCAACACTTACTTAATTCTTATTAGCCGTCATATTTTCTAAAAGAATAGCCACATATTCTACTTTTTATTAGTAATGAGCGGAGATATGTATTTAACCGTTATAACAAAATATTTAGCCATCATAATATGACTCTATTTATAACTCATCTAATTTTATATGGTATTTATTTTTAATATAAACGTACTTTAAACCATTATACAGAAATCTTTTTCTCTTTTTTTATTATATTTACTTATTCTTTTTCTTAAAATAAAAAAGGAGAAATAAATCCCCTCTTTTATTTTCTAATTTTTAAATATTATTACGATAACTACGTTATTTTACTAATTCACATGTGCGACCTTTATCTTCAGCAACACGTCCATTAACTGCATCATCTTCTGAAATGGTAGCGAGGTTAAATTCATCTTTTCCTTTTCCCCATATTTGAAAATTCTCGCCAACATAACGAGCACCGCTTGCTGCAACAGCTTCTTTTAGCACAATAATTTCATCACTATAGTACATAACAGCAAGCTGTTCATTAGGGAAAGAAACTCTAATCTTCTGACCTTCACAATTATAAGTATCCGTTTTAGCTGCTAAAGCAGGAGCTGTTATTAACGAAGACACTAAAGCAATAGCAGAAATAGAAAATAACTTATTCATTTATATCTCCTAAAATAACCAATTGAGTTTACTAATATAATAAAGATAGACCTTTTATTTTAAAGAAGAAATAGGATACCTCCTCATTTTATTAAAAATGATTCAATCTTATTTGAATAAAACCTTAATCCCAATAAAAATTATCAATCATTGATTAATGATTTCAATGGTCATTTTTTATTTAAACCCCATTTTTATTCAAATAAATTGGAATACATAACTTTACATTAATATCAGCCTATTTTACTTTATTCAATGTCACTATCGCTATACGATATGCTATTATCCTAGCACCTATAAATTTATTGTAGTTCAATAAATTAAGTCGATCTAATTGAAAAATATCGATAGAGAAAAATAGTAGGAATATTCATGCTTCAAGAGAATGTAGTTAAAGATATCATTGTTTGGATCGAGCAAAATCTTGATTCACGCTTATCATTAGATATTATTGCTGAAAAATCAGGCTATACAAAGTGGCATTTTCAGCGTTTGTTTAAAGCATATACAGGAATATCTTTAGGAAAATACATACTCGCCCGACGTTTATCCTGCGGTGCTTACGCCTTACGAATAACGCGTTGTAGCCTATTAGATATTTCGTTGAAATATCGATTTGACTCTCAGCAAACATTTTGTCGAGCATTTAAAAAACAGTTTAATATCACGCCTTCCGAATACAGAAAAAAAACAGGTTGGGATATTAGCGAGCTTATTTTTCCAGCACTTGAAACTGTTGAACTTAACGCTAATTATGAAATTGTTACCTTCCCTTCTCTAAAATTAGCGAGTATGTCTCATCAGTATAACAAACCCATTTCAACGTGGAATTCAGACAAGAAAAAATTCAGAAAGGAATTTTGGCGTAAATTTTTGAAAGATATACACACAGTACCCACTGAATTATATGCAACACATAGAGCATCTGCGAGTACATTAGAAGATACAATGTACATTTACAGCACGGCTGTTGATAAAGAAAAACTATCAACGGCATCCAATATCTCAGCAATGTCACAATTAGAATTACCTAGTGGTAATTACTTGGCTATTACTTTTGATATGGATGATATTTTAGATTCATTAACGGGTTATGATGACATTATTTATACAGTATATACAAAAGTATTGCCCAAAATGAATTTACTGCGTAGGCCTGGCCCGGATATTGAACAATATACATTAAAAGAATCTGTAAGTTACGATAAATTACTTAATCAAAGCGAGAAATATTTAAAAAAAATTAGCTACTATATCCCTGTCATTTAATAATCTTTCATTGAAAAAGATCCCAAAAAAATTGGGATCTTTCGTGTATATTGTATTTAGAACAACATTTTTCTATTAGTCTTTTTTAGACTTATTAGCAAAGAAAATATTATCTTGAATATCTTTTGTTTTTAGCGTAAATAGTTCATTTGTTAAATTTTCGGTTAATTTTTCAGCACTCGCCATCACGCCTAAATTAAATTCATTAAGCATTTTATCCGCACTCATTTTATCCGTTTTAATCATAGCAAGATATTTGGCTTCCATTTCTTTTTGCTCTAATGCTGTTTTTTCCTCCCACTCTTGGTAAGCTTTTTTCACTATTGGCGCAAGCTTTGGATAGTCTGTCATTACTAATGTTTGTAATTTACGATATTTCCAATAAATAGAATCATTGTCCGCTTTATTTGTACCTATGCCATAATGTTGTGGGTAAGCTTTTAATCCACTGTAATACGGAACAAATGCAGTTAGATCTGCCATACCCAACCCTACATAAGTGACTTCACCTATTTCTTGAGGAAGCTCAGGGCGGACTTGCATAACATGTGCCTCGTAAGTTCTAAATACACTAATTGGGCGCCATGGCTCTTGACCATTTAATCCATTGGTATAAGGGTCGTGTTCTGTTCCTTCAAAGTGGTTACGTAGCATAGCTTTAGCTTCTTCAATAGAAACTTTTTTTTCTGGCGTTAATAAAGGGGCGAAATTACGTCCATCATCCACAGCTTGTTTTAATGATGGATTAAATTGTTGCTGAATGATCCAAACCCGCGGATCGTTATAGGTGCGATCCCGTTCATCATCACGGGTATACGCTTTAGAAAAATTAAATGTCCCCTCTTTTTCAGGATTATAAAGTCCTTTTTCAACCGCAAACTCCACTAAATTTTTAGAGCCTAAAACATCCTTACTGTTAATATCATAAGTTTGTAACCTGCCTTGGTTACCTGTCGCAAAATATTTATCTTTAGGTAACTTTTGTGCAATCCAATGATGTCCGGTTCCTGTTTCTAAATACCAAAGTTCGTTTTTATCAACAACGGCAACACCAAACCCTTCACCAGCACCTTGTGTTTCAATAATGCTACCTAGTACTTCAATCGCTTCACGAGCTGTTTTCGCTCTTGAAAGAAGCACGTCCGGAATATCATCTTCCGTTATCCCTGTGTCTTCAACATAGGGATCAAAAGAAAGTGCTTTAGGTGAAGCAAAAATCGATTCTGTACCGCTAACACCAACTCCTAACTCATTAAATCCTGTTGCACCGTGTAGCTGTGTTTTCCAATTAGGAACAGTGGTATAACGTAATGCATTTTCTGGTAATGGATAAGTAAAATTATTAGCGCCATTGTGTTCTTTTGTACTGTAATTTCCTGTTTGATTTGATTTAGCTGGATGAATAACAAAATGTTGTGCTTTTAATGCATCACTATCTGCACTACGAGCGATAATCAAAGAACCATCATTTGTTGCTTCACTTCCAGCTAACAAAGTGGTGCAGGCCAAAACAGAAGAAACCAATGCAAGGTTAATAGATAAGGCAATAATACTTTTTTTGAGTAAAGACATAAAAATCCTCATTTGCTTGTTATTTATAATTTGTTTATCAATTAAATATTTAAAAAAATAAAAATCTAGATAGATAACCCAAATTGGAATATTAACAATGAGAAAGTGTTCATTACCGTGATTTATATCTCAATGGACATTATATTTTGAAATAAAAATATTAACTAAATGCATCATATTAATATCAATAGGATTTATTAAAAGATATATTTTAAATATAAATAAAACAATGCACTTGTTATTAAGTGTTTTTATAAATGTAATCTAAATACTCATTTTTTATAAAAAACATTCTTAATATTAAATATAACAACAATACATTAAATCTGATAATGATCAGTGTTAATAAAAAAACATTAATTTTTTTCCTCATAACTATTATTTAATAATTATCTTATTAACGCTATAATCGTATATAAGATAAACAGACAAAAGTAAAAACACAATGGCAATGGATATAAAAAGAACCTCTTGGTCAGGAGGATGGGCTACGTTACGCGATCTTGAAATTATACAAACTGTGATCGATCATGGGAGTGTAACTAATGCCGCAGAGCGGCTTGGCATATCTCAACCCGCAGTAAGTCAAACATTAAATCAGATAGAAAAGCGTTGTGGTAAAAAATTATTCATTCGTGAAAATAACAAGCTCGTGCCTAACTCTGATGCATTGTTGCTTTACGAAGAAATCACCAATATAGCCGACTCTTTCAACCGATTAAGTCATTTCCATCGTCAAGAAAAAAAACGAAGCTTACGTATTTTAGTTCCTCCAACGTTAGCCTATGGATTTATAAATCAAGTCACGGCTCTTTTTATCAAAAAATACCAAATTAATGTTCATTTAGAAATATCAAGGAGTGAACAACTACTATCTTTAATAGCAAAAGAGCAAGCTGATATCGCCATTACTGATAATATGACGATCAATAGCAATTATAATTTGACACAAATACCAATGAGAGAAACTCAAATTATTTGCGCAATTCCTAAAATGCATGATCTATGTACAAAAAAAACGATCACATCTGATGATTTACATGAGCAATCTTTTATTGCATTAGTAAAAAGCAATATTGGCCGTACTGTTATTGACAGAGTGCTCCATAAATCAAAATCTAGACCTAACATTATTGCTGAAGTCTCTGATCAAGAAACAGCAATGACATTTGTAAAAAATGGTTTAGGAATAAGTTTAATTAATTCATTTCCTATTATTGAAACAGAAGGTGTTATTTATAGAGAATTTACACCAACAATTATGAGTAATATCTGTTTCTTTACATCGAAAAAAATTGAGCATGAAACTCAACTCTATATTGAGTTCATCAAAGAGCATCAACCAAAAACCTCGTTACTTTCAACTCCCATTAAATAGTGAGTAATGGTCTCTTTCTATTTAACATTAGTAAATAGAAGAGACCTTCCTATTAATTAGGTATATTAAGAATAGATAAAATACCTTCAGTAAAAAGCGTTAAACCGATGGAAAGCGCTTCTTCATCAATATCAAATTTTTCTTTATGATGCCCGTCACTTTGGTCTGCTCCCACTAAAAAGAATATCGCTTTCCCGCCTTGCTCTTGTACTCGTCTTACCATCAGTGAAACATCTTCACTCCCGCCCAAAGGTAATGTGACATTTAGTAATTCTGGATGTGTATCGATAATAGCTTGCATGAGGTTTATCATTTCAGGATCATTTCTAAAATTTGTCGCTTCACCAGTAACTTCTATTTTTGTTTCTAAATGATAAGCAGATGCAATACCAGCAGTATATTTTTTTATATTATCAAATAAATATTTTGTTATTTCAGCATCTTGTCCACGGACTTCCAGTTGCATCTTCGCAGAACTAGGAATAAGGCTACGATTTTCACCTGCAATTAAGGTTCCAACATTTACTCTCGTCATTCCTTTGCCGTGTCTTGGTGTTGCTAATATTTCATTAGCTAAAAAACAAGCTCCCACTAATGCATTAGTGCCTTTTTCTGGCTCATCCGTAGCATTAGCGACTTTTCCTTTTAAAAAAATATCTAATTTAGTTGTACAAAGAAAATCAAAAGGATCGAGTGCAACTTCACCTTTTTTTAAATTACATCCAATATGCATTCCCATAAAATAATCAGTATCATCTAAGATCCCACTGTCACTTATTGCTCTTGCGCCTCTTACTCCTTCTTCTGCGGGTTGAAATATTAATTTATATTTTCCACGTAAAACGTGAATATTTTGTTTTAACCAATGCGCTAAACCAAGCCCTATCGCAGTATGCCCATCATGACCACAAGCATGCATTAACCCAGAACGGCATGAGGCGAACCCCTGTTTATTAGGTAGATGATTTTCGTCATTTGATTCTTGGACATAAACACAATCAATATCAAAACGAAAGGCAAATGTAGGACCAGGAATTTCTGTATCAATAATAGCCATGCATCCTGTCAGACCATCCATTTCAGTTAATAGCTCAGTGCTGATTTCTTTTTCTTTTGCTATTTTGATTGCTTCTTTAACTAATTCTTCATCTCGCCCTAAAATACTTTCCCGACAAAGAATATGTGGCCCAGCTTTGACTTCAATATCCATATCACGCAATAACGTTATTATCGTTCCCGTAGTTACAAACTCGGCCCAACCAATTTCTGGAAACTGGTGAAAAGCCCTACGCCATTCTATTAACTTATTTACTTGGATCGGCTTCATTATTTTCCCTTATAAAAAGTAAGCCTCTATTAATAACCAATAGAGCATAATTAATAAATTATAATAATCATAACTTAATGGTTATAGATATG
Source organism: Proteus sp. G2300 (assembly GCF_009915965.1). NCBI lineage: Bacteria > Pseudomonadati > Pseudomonadota > Gammaproteobacteria > Enterobacterales > Morganellaceae > Proteus > Proteus sp. G2300. The sequence goes on along the minus strand of NZ_JAABNK010000025.1, from coordinate 345,013 downwards.
AATGTGATCTCATCGCCATTTTGCTCATTTTTAAAGCATGGCAATTATATAATAGCATTCAGATAGAAATAGAAAATAATGAGTAAAATCAATGAATAATGCGTATGGAAATACAAGAAAAATAAATTAAGAGATAAAAATAGCCACTAAAGTCATTTACACATTTAGTAGCTATTTTATTAATCAAGATTCATCAATAAATCGCATTAGTTGCTGGCGTAATTGTTTATTTTCTTGTTTTAGCTGCTCATTTTCATCTAATAATGTCAGCGCTATAGCAATCCCATGCCAATCTAATGCGAGTTCTTTATGAAGTTTTAATGCACGATGCGTTATCACAAGTGCATGATCATCAAAATACCACTCTTGGGTTTCAATTTCTAATGGCTCGATCATGCCAAGAGAGACAAATTCGTTAAGTTCGTCATTTGAGATCCCGGTATGATGACAAAACTCAGTAACAGTAAATACGGTTGTTGTTAATTGACCCATTATTTATTCTCCCAATCTTTACGTGGATTATAATCGGTCTGAATATCTGCAATTTGTTGCCATAATTCGCGTGTTTTTTCATCTGGTTTAGGTGGCATCACAATTTTTAAAATTGCATATAAATCACCACTCACTTTTTTGCTAACCAATCCTTTTCCTTTAATACGTAATTTTTGCCCTGCTTGACTTCCCGCTGGAATAGTTAACAATATTTTCTCTTTTATTGTAGGTATAGGAATTTTTGTACCTAATGCCGCTTCCCAAGGAGCAACCGGAACGACTATTTCTAAATCATGGCCTTTGATATCAAACAGAGGATGAGGAGCAATACGAATTGTTAGCCATAAATCACCATTCTCTCCGCCATTTTCACCTCGAGTTCCCTGACCTTTTAAACGAATTCGTTGCCCATCAATAACACCCGCAGGAATTTTAATATTTAATGTTTTAGGTATTTCTTTTTCTACGATCCCAAAAACATTATAAACCGGTAAATGATAGCTAATTGTGCGTTTATGTTCTTCTTGCGACTCTTCTAAAAAGATAGCTAATTCTATTTCTAAATCATGTCCTCGTTGTTTAAAAGACTGATGAGCTCTGCGCTCTTCAAATGGAGAACGTTGACCGAAGAATGAAGCATAAATATCATCAAAATCTTCTTGGCTAAAAGTTTCTTGATTTGTATTCGAATGTTGTTGTGTAAATTGCTTAAACTTAGGATCATTACGATGTGCCCAAAGTTCATCATATTCCGCTCTTCGTTGTTCATCCCCTAATATTTCCCATGCTTGAGCAATTTCTTTAAAACGCTCTTCAGCATTCGGCTCTTTACTGACATCAGGATGATATTTTTTGGCTAAACGGCGATATGCCGTTTTAATCGTTTTAGTATCATCTGTAGGTTTAACACCCATTATGGCGTAGTAATCCTTTAATTCCATCGTGATATCTCAATTATGTTAAATAATGAATTAAATATTAATATCTTAAACTTGATTAATTATAGAACAAAGAAATTATATTGATGAGTAAAAATCCTATAATAGCACCAATAGGCGATTAAAAAATGACCTCTAAACAAAAAATAATTTAATTTTTAAAAAATAATTTAGTTAAGTAAAACAAGATATTAATAGATCCAGAGCTATAATTGTCACTTTTTTCTATAAAATTGCATTTGAAATACATTATTATAAGAGGTAGATTTTATCCAACAGCACAATAACTTATTACATTATTATGTGATAATTTTTCTTCTTAACTAAGATAAAAAGAAAGATTGATCTCTTCATTTTTTAGGGAGGTAAAATGGAACGAATTATTATTCCCACTCACTATGTCCATATACGATCAACGCCACTTTGGACTAAAGACACTGCACCTAAATCTATTTGGGAAAGACATTTAGACAAAGGAACGCGTCAAGGGGTTTACCCTAAGCTCTCAGTTATGCAAGGAATGATTGTTTATTACGCATATGCAGATGAATTTAGCCCAGAGCCAACAGAAACATTAGTAATTAATGCAGGTGAATTTGGTGTATTCCCACCAGAAACATGGCACAAAATAGAAGCAAAAACTGAAGATACTGTTTTTAATGTCGATTTTTATGTCGACCCTAAAATACTTGCCGAAGGTTAAAAGAATAATATGGAAAATGAAAATAAAGGCTATTTATTAGAATTGATTAATACCAATGGACAAGAAAAATCTCAAAAAGTATTTCTAAATCCTAAAATTTTATATATTCCAGAAATTGCCACTAAAGAAGTACTACTTTTAGTTAATGAGCTAAAAAATAAGGTAAATAGTGATCCACAAGAACTCACCTTAGTCTTAACAAACAAAAATAATGGTGTTTCTGTTGATAAAGACTGTATTTTAGCTGATTTATTAGACGCAGATATGTCCAGCTTAATGGTGAAAGATCTTATTAATATCGTACGTGGTTATGATATGGACGAAGAAACAAATGTTTGTGGCTGGTGATCTGATACCAGAAAAAACACATCACCTTCACTATATCTATTAATAATGAAGGTGATTGATGCCTAGAGAGAAAATTTAAGATCATTTTTCAAAAGTCTATCTATCATCCAATATCCTGCTTTTCCGGGGGGATTACTTCTCGACCATACTAGATCAATATCTATTTTCTTAGGGAATTGATCATAATTCAGACTGACTAACAAATTATGTCCAAATTGCTCGACTAACCATGTAGGTAATATCGCCCATCCCATTTCTTGCTCTGCCATTTCAAGTAACAATAAATAATTAGGTGCTAGCCAGTTCTTTTCACTATTAATCGCGAATTGAGCACGGCTACTTAGCCTTAATTGACGATGCATTGTTAAGTGTTGATAGTTAATTTTCTTTTCTTTCACCAGTGGATGTGTTTTATGTGCATATAATCCTAACTTGCCACTCACAGGCAAACGAGCAAAAGCAATATCAGCAGGATATTCTATTCGCGATTCCATCATACCAATATGCGCCTGATTATTTTGTAACATATTAATCACATCATCATTCTCAGCAACAAGAAACTCAAATTCAAGATGTGGAAATTCTGTATCCAGAATTTTTAAAAGCTGTTCAGAATAAGGGGGCTGGTACATATCAGAAAATACACAACTTAAACGAGGCTCCATTTCTGAAGAGAGGTCTATTCTTAATGCTTGTAATCGTTCATCAGCAGCTAATATGTCCTCAACCAAGCTCAACACTTTTTGTCCTGCAAAAGTCAGCGTTGATTCTCGCCCTTTTCGCTCAAATAGCTCAAAGCCCATATCATCTTCGAATCCGGCAATCGTGCTACTCACAGTAGATTGACTTTTATTTAATTTCCTTGCTGTTGCAGAAAATGATTTTAATGAAGCAGCTTCAACAAATGTACGCAAAGTTTCTATAGAATAATTCATTATGGTATCGATTTTTCCGATGGCTCCTATTTTGTATATATACAAAATATCACCAATAATTGCACTCGTTTTTTGTTAACCAATTAATTTGAGGTGAGATATGAGCCAATATCAAAAAACATTTACTGAGCGCGTTTTTCACGCTGTTTCATTTGAAGCGATTGCTATTGCCATAACGGCACCGCTTAGTGCATGGCTTTTGGAGCGCTCAATTTTTCAGATGGGTACAGTCGCTATTGTCTTATCAACATTAGCTATGTTGCTAAATCTTTTTTATAACATGATTTTTGATCACTATTGGCCTTTGTCAAAAGGCTCAAGACCAACAAAAATACGTATTATACATGCAATTGGTTTTGAGTTTAGCTTTGTGATCATAGGATTACCGATATTGGCACTTTTATTAGATATGTCATTATGGAATGCATTCTTATTAGAAATTGGCTTCTTTGTCTTTTTCCTTTTTTATACTTATGCATTTAATCTTAGCTACGATAAATTACGTGAAAGTTGGTTTAATCGCAAAGAAAAGCCTATTATCGCACGTAACTAATAACAACTATCTTAAGCACTTAATAAAACATTATTAAGTGCTTTCTTTTATATTATAGAATTTTATCATATATAAAAATGAAATTAGCTTTACCATTTCATTCATTTTTAATACCGTGATTACTCGCTAGTAAAATAAAAAATTACTTATAATTATTTATTATTAAATAATCAAGTGAGCATTTTCTTATTTTTATATTATGTTTTGTATATTAATATTTTAATTCTCTCAACAGGCTGTAATTTATTTTTATTTCTTGTTATTTTTCTAATTTATTTAATACGTAATTCACCAGAAAATAGGTTTTCTAAAGTACGTTGACTTACAGATACCATGAGTTGTATCCAATTTATCAATGTATTAATAACGCTCTCCTTTCTTCCATACCTTTTAGCAAGAGCACCTATTTGTGTATTACTTATTATCGCTGATATTTTCCTTATTTTTATTTTACTCAGCCAATTGCTTTGATTGAACTTATGTTTATATGAAAATGCTATTAAAGATATTTTTCTTTCTTTATTTTATCTTTTTATTAATTCTGATCCGGATACTTTCAAGCTTAAATTACGAATGGATGTTAGGTGATGGTGATATAAAACAACTTGACCAACTTCCTCTAGGCGGAAGATATATTATCGAACCTATCCTCGTTTTAATTCCTTATATTTTGCTTTCCCTGTATGAAAGAAAGCAAAAGTTGAAATACTTGTACACAGTAATAGCACTCAATTGGTCATTTTTTACGTTTAGTGGGTACTAAAAACGATCAATCCCCCTATATACTCTCTAGATATTCAAGCATTTCAATGCTATCGAAAGTCAAAAATAAGTAAATAATCTTCAATAATTTCATTACCACCTCAGATAGTCATCCAATACAAGTAAACTGCGATCACCACATATTTTTCTTAAAATTTATATAAACGGACAGATAATTGTCCAATTACGAGCAAAAAACGTGACTATCCAGGCAGAATAAACTTTATTAATCACTATTATCTTAACAAATGATAAAACATTTTTTAACAAACAAGAGGTGATATGAAAAAAAAGAGCAGTATTGCATTTATCAGAAAAAAATTAGTTAAAGATAATTCCATCTACGTAAAAGAGCTCAGTGCTCTACTTCATGTATCAGAAAGAACAGTAAGAAGATATATAGACGAATTGCAGTTATTAGGTATAGCAACTAAATTTCATGGTGGTGTCAGATTACAAAAAATTGAATTAGAACCAATAATAAATAGAACTATTGATGAAACTAGAGTACTTCAAATTGATCGTGAAGAACAAAATAGAGATAAAAAAAATGCAGATAAGTGCTCATTATATATTTTGGGATCTTTCAATTTAGATGTTGTAACAGAAGTTGAAAGATTTCCTTTTATAGGAGAAACAATCAAAGCAATCTCTACAAATTTTTACCCTGGTGGAAAAGGAGCTAACCAGGCGGTCGCGGCGGCAGAATTAAATGATCATGTACATTTTTTCGCTAAAGTAGGCGATGATTCATTTGGCACGACCGCAGAAAAATATTTCAGTACAACAAAAATAAGTTCATATACATTAATTAAGGATACCAATTCAAAGACAGGAAATGCATTAGTTATGGTTGAGAATGCCACGGGAAACAATAGCATTGTTATTGATCTCGGCGCTAATGCAACTATCTCTAAAGCTGAAATTCTTTCAGATATTAATAATCTACAATCGGCAAAGATTTTTCTTACCCAATTAGAAAACAATATAGAAGCGACCAAATTTGCTATTGAAATAGCAAAAAAATCGGGATGTTATGTCATTCTCAATCCTGCGCCTTATTCAGATCAAATTGTCTCACATTTGCCTTCAGTTGATTTATTAGTACCGAATGGAACAGAAGCAGAATTAATATCAAATATTAAAATTGATAGCGTTATTTCAGCACAGGAAGCCATAAAAGCAATACATAACTTAGGTGTTAAAGAAATAGTGATGACACTTGGTGACAGTGGAGCACTTTATTTCAATGGTAGCACTATGAAGTATTACAAAGCGATGGAGGCATCTGTCGTTGATACTAGTGGCGCAGGTGATGCATTTACAGGTGCATTGGCGGCAAAATTAATAGAAGGAAAAAATATGGATGAGGCTATTAAGTTTTCCATTGCCTATGCATCATTAGCAGTTGAAAAAAAAGGAGCATCATCAATGCCATCTCGAACAAGTGTTGATGCCAGACTAAAAAAAGAGCGTATGTAAGGGAAGTGCATAAATAACCCACCCCGTTGATAAATTATATAACCGAGGTCGTTATGAAATATTTAATTTTCATTATTAGCCTTCTCTTAATTTTTATAGTGGCATCTTCTATTAGCTTTAATGCTAATAAAATAAAAAGAAAAATCTTTCCCATTATTATTCTTTTATTATTAGAGGCCATCGTTGCTTTCATACTTTTGCATACATCTATTGGAATAACGATTCTTAATACAACGAATATTGGTATAGAGTATTTAGTACATCATGCAAATAAAGGTATTGATTTTGTTTTTGGAGATATAAGCAATAAAACACCTATTGTTTTTGTTATTGTTGCACTAATGCCTTTAGTGTTTATTTGCTCAATTATTGGGATATTAAAATATTTTGGTATTCTTCGATTGATTATTATAACCATCGGATACCTTATTAATAAAATTGCAAAAGTTGGCAAACTTGAATCTTTTTCAGCAGTTAGTGCTGTCGTTGTAGGTATGATGGCCGTGTATGTATCAATTAAAGAATACATACCCAATTTAACAAAACCACAAATGTATACAATAGCAGCATGTTCATTATCAACTGTCGATATCGCAATACTGGGTGCTTATACTCAAATGTTATCACCTCAATTTGTCTTTATTGGTGTGTGTCTAAACTTTTTTAGTACTTTCGTTATTGTTTCTATTATTAACCCTAACGATCCTATTGAGATATCCAGCAACTTTTCTGGTCCTAAAAATGAACATCATAGTTTTTTTGAAGTACTAACAGAACATATGCTCGATGGTTTTAAATTAATTCTAGCAATAGTTCCTATGCTTCTTGGTTTTATTGCTCTAATTAGCATGTTGAATGATATTTTCTTACGCATCATAGGAATTAGTTTCCAAGGCCTTCTTGGCTATATTTTCTCACCAATTGCGTTTGTACTTGGCGTTCCATGGCAAGACAGTATTGAATTTGGGCAGATTATTGCCACAAAAATTTTAACAAATGAATTTGTCGCAATGGTTGATTATATCAAATTAGAGGATCTAAGCCCAAGAACTGAAGCCATTATCTCTGTCTTCCTGATCTCGTTCGCAAATTTTGGTTCAGTGGGGATGATTATCGCCTGTGTCGCCAGTATCAGCAAAGAACATGGAAAAATGATAGCGGCTAATAGTTTTCGATTGATCGTGGGTTCAACATTGGTGAGTTGCTTATCCGCAACGATGGTCGGTATTTTTGTGAGCTAACACTTATTTTATAAACCCTACTTTTAGTTTTGTATGTTGTTCAATGCGTTATGTAAGTTATCAAAGGAGAAGTATATGACTAAAATTATTATAGATTGTGATCCGGGTGTAGATGACGCTATTGCAATTTTACTTGCATTGGCATCACCAGAAATCAAAGTGCTGGGGATCACAACAGTAGCTGGAAATGTTGAGTTAGATAAAGTTCATGAGAATGCTCGCAACATTCTTTCGTTTGTGTCACGCCCCGACATTCCTCTAGCCAGAGGATGTGAACGACCTTTGATAGCCCGTCGAGGAAGTAAAACACAAGTACACGGTAATAACGGCCTTGCTGGTGTGACGTTACCAAAATCCAATTATACTTATCCCGATATACACGCAGTGGATTTTATCATTGATACTGTGATGTCTAACCCTAAAGAAGTCACCCTTTGTCCGACAGCGCCACTGACTAATATTGCGATGGCAATGCTCAAAGAACCAAGGCTTAAGGATAATGTGAAAGATATCGTTCTAATGGGAGGAGCTGCATTTTGTAATGGCAATATAACTCCGGCAGCCGAATTCAATTTTTATGTCGATCCACATGCAGCACATATTGTCTTTGATACAGCTGAGCACATTACGATGCTGGGATTGGATGTTACCCATAAAGCAGATATCCGAGCTGGTTTATGCCAATCGTTAGATCAAGGTAATGTCATTGCTAAAACAGCAGCCAAAATGGCTCGTGGATATGCCACATTTGACCCCTTCTTACATGATCCTTGTGTAATAGGTTATCTAATTCGCCCAGATATTTTCACTGGTATAAATGGTCATATTGACATTGAATACGAATCACGCAAACTATTTGGTTTAAGTTTTGCCACAGTCCACGATGATTCAAGATCCACCAAAAATAATAGTAATTTAAATGAATGCCGTATAAATACGATGATAATTACCGATGTTCAATCGGATAAATTAATGTCGCTAATATCTGAACGAATTCTATCTTTATAAACTGGGTAAAAATAAAAAGTAATACAGAGAAGTCTAACTTCTCTGTATTAAACTTTATTATATTATTAATATCTAAAAATATAAATACAGGAGAAAATAAAATCTTATTACTCCTCTCTACTTTAAAATAGAGATACTCGATACTCAATAAATCTCAATGGGAATAAATTTATTGCACTAATTATTGAGAAGATTAAATATTGATGGACATAGAACCTTCCTCCAAATATCTACAACGCTAGAAAATAGCAAGAGACATTAAGAGATAATGATTTTACTAGAATGCTTGATTTACTTGGGATTAAGAGACTTCAGGAGACGCTAGGAAGTGATGAGATGGCGGAGGAGGAGAGATTCGAACTCTCGGATGGTTTCCCATCGGCGGTTTTCAAGACCGCTGCCTTCAGCCGCTCGGCCACCCCTCCGCAATGTGGAGCAATATAAACATCTAGACTTATATTGTAAAGGTCTTATTGTACTGTTTGCTGTAAAATTAAACGCATCATAAGTCAATGGCTTAATTAATCAACGATTTATGGGTTCTACTTGGGTATTTTCTTTATTTTTGCTAAATTAACGCTATTATTTTTGATTGGTCATAATGCACATGTTTGTCTTTAACGGAAAAGAAATCGAGACAGATAGTCACGGTTATCTAAAAAATAGTAATGAATGGAGCGAAGATATGGTTCCAACATTAGCTAAAATAGAAGAAATTGAACTAACAGAACAACATTGGGAAATAATCCGCTTTGTTCGCCAATTTTATTTAGAATTTAATACATCCCCTGCTATTCGTATGCTGGTAAAAGCTTTAGCTCAAAAATATGGCGATGAAAAAGGTAATAGCCGTTACCTTTATCGCTTATTTCCTAAAGGCCCAGCGAAGCAAGCCACAAAACTGGCGGGTTTACCTAAACCCGTTAAATGTATTTAAAAATTAGTTTTTAATAAAAGATAATTAAAAATCCTTAAAACTATATTATCCCTAATGGCGGATTGAAAAATCTGCCATTGATTCATATTCACAAGGTGTGGCAGACCAAAATGTAATTTTGGCACTTTTTGGTCCCCCCGCTTCTAACCAATTTTCAAATTCTTTTAATGCATCTTCCTGCGCAAACGCTCTTACTCCCACACTGCCATCATCACGGTTCCAAACATATCCCGTTATTGGTTGTTTCTTCATCCATTGATAAGTAAAAAAACGAAATCCAACGCCCTGCACTCGCCCTTGAATAATATATTCGCGTCCCATTTTCATACACTCTCCTGATAGTGTTCCTGAAATAAAAATTCTACTCAGGTTATTGTCTTTTCTTTATACAATAGATAATCTGATTTTGTGAGGTTCTTTATTCATTATGAAAGCAAAGGATTATATTTTTTTCAAATCCTTGAAATTTCACTTTGTGCCCTCATATATATAACTAATAAGCAAGGCTATATGGAGGTGATACTATGATGACCGCCAGCAAATTTGGGATAGGACAGCAAGTTAGACATAAATTACTCGGCTACTTAGGGGTTATTGTCGATGTGGATGCTGAATATTCCTTTGATCAACCTAATGAGGATGATATTGCATCTAATGTGACCTTGCGAGCAGCACCTTGGTATCATGTTGTGATGGAAGATGATGAAGGACAACCCGTTCATACTTATCTCGCGGAAGCGCAGATAACTTATGAAGTTTCAGATGAACATTTAGATAATGACTCATTAGATGAGCTATCACAATCAATTCGTAGCCAATTACAGGCTCCACGATTAAGGAATTAATCGAATAATTTAAATAAGTTGTGACCTGAATAAACACGATATCGCCGAATTTATTTTCGGCGATTTTATTTTGGTTAATTACCAAGGAAGACCATGCGCTTCAATTTCTTTTTTAGGACAACGATCCATAACTACTCGTAATCCAGCTTTTTCTGCTAGCTCTTTGGCTTTTTCATTAATCACATCAATTTGTAACCATAACACTTTGGCATTAATCTCAATCGCTTCTTTTGCAATGTCTAATGCAGCAGAAGATTGACGAAAAACATCAACCATATCAATAGCAACCGGAATATCTTTTAATGAGGTATAGCATTGTTGCCCTAACAATGTCTGTCCAGACATACCAGGATTTACAGGAATAACGTCATAACCTTGTTCCAATAAGAATTTCATGACTTTATAGCTTGGGCGATCTTCTTTGCTACTCGCACCAACAAGCGCAATTGTTTTGACACTTCTTAAAATGTCATAAATGTCTGAGTCCACCATTTATATACTCCGTTCATCATGAAGATTGAAAATATTATGATACATCATAGTATCTTGATCCGTTCATAGCTTGTAAGATAAAAAAAAGGTATTTTGACAACTGGAACAATAACTATATTTATTTTAAAGGTATCAAATGGAACAAATTGACCGCACGCTCTTAAAAGAAAAAAATATCGCGCTTGTTGCCCATGATCACTGTAAAAGCTCATTACTTGAATGGGTTCAAAATAATCGCGAACAACTGTCTCTACACAAATTATTTGCGACAGGAACCACAGGAAATTTAATTAATCACCATACAGGCCTTCATGTTACTCAAATGCTAAGTGGCCCAATGGGCGGTGATCAACAAATAGGTGCAATGATCGCTGAAAAGAAAATCGATATTATGATTTTCTTTTGGGATCCATTGAACGCCGTTCCACACGATCCGGATGTTAAAGCTCTTCTACGCTTAGCCACCGTATGGAACATTCCGGTTGCCACCAATCGTGCAACTGCAAATTTTTTAATTTCATCACCTTTGTTCTCACAAGAAGCTACAATTAAAATTCCTGATTACGACGGTTATTTAAAAGAAAGATTAAAATAATCCTAAGGTTTCCGCTGTATAGGAACACCTTGAGATTTTAACTCTGAGACAAAACAAGATGGTTGTTGTTTATTAAATAATAGCCATACTTGTTTTTTTGCTCTAGTTAAAGCGACATACATTAAACGCCTTTCTTCAGCATTAGGATAATCTTCAACTTTTGGTAATAACGCTAATTCAATAATTGACTCTCTGGCTGGCGCAGGAAAAGCATCTTTGCCATCTTGTAAACCTAAAATGATAACGTAATCAGCTTGCTGCCCCTTTGAAGCATGAAAAGTCATAAATTCTAAATTTAATTTAGGCCAACGCGTTTTAGCTTTTTTTAATAATTCAGGTTTTAAATAGTGATAACGAGCAAGTAAGAGGATTGTTTCATCTTCTTCAACGTAACCACTCATTTTATTTAATAGATTTTCAAGCTGATCGTCCGATAACAGAGCAACGGCTTTTTTATTACCTTTAACTAAACTAGTTAGAGGCTTAGATAATTGCATCGGATTTTGCTGAATAAAACTATTGGCAACATCACCAATTGTGTCATTAAAACGATAAGTCGTATCTAATGCACATACTGCACCTTCTCCAAAAGAATGATGAAAAGAAGTCGTTAATAATAATTCTGCACCACTAAAACGGTAAATAGCTTGCCAATCATCCCCCACAGCAAATAAAGATGTTTGTTTATTTTGCTGTTTTAATGCTGTTAATAATGATGCTCGAAGTGGCGAAATATCTTGAAATTCATCAACAAGAATATGTTTCCATGGGCTAATAAAACGCCCTTTTTCAATAAGATTGATAGCTTGATGCAATAAACCCGAAAAATCTATCGCATCTTCTTCTTTTAATGCCACTTTCCAAGCTTTTAATAAAGGAGATAGCAATTTTAAATATTTTTTAAATGCTTCTGTATATTCAGGTTGTACACTTTCAATTAGTGATTTTTGACTACCTCCTTGCATTCTTAATAAACCAATCCAACGCTCTAATCTTACGGCAACTTGGTTCTCTACTTTTTTATCATGCCAAAATTCACCTTCTGGAATATCCCAGCCAAGTTCTTGAGATAGGCATTCACGCCATCCCTTTGCTTGTGCTTTTTTCTGTTGACATTGATTTCGCCATTCGTCTAATAGTAATGTTCTTCTTTTTTCACTATTTATTTCAAGCTCACTAATTTTAGGTTGCTTTTTTGTTGCTTGCTGAATAATTGATAATGCTAATGCATGAAATGTTTTTGCCGTAATATCGGCATGTAAACGTGCTGAAATACGTTCATTCATTTCTTGTGCTGCTTTACGTCCAAATGCCAATACCAAAATTTGCTCTGGTTGCGCTAAATTTCGGCGTAATAACCATCCTACTCTTGCCACTAATACAGATGTTTTACCGCTTCCCGCTCCCGCTAAAACTAAAATATTTTCTTCACCATTAATAACAGCGCGACATTGTGATCCATTGAGAGGAGATGATTCAATGGTATTAAAAAATTCCGCATGCTCATTTAGCATTTGTGTTATCCACGCGGAATTTTCTTTATTAATAAGTGATTCACCTTGTTTTAGCCACTCTAAACATTGCTGATAGAGTGCTTGGCAATTATCAAATTGGGTAAGACGTTCAAGTGGAAGTGGAATAGCTGAGAAGCTTTCTTTGATAGATTGTTGAATTTCACTAAGGTTAGATTGCTTTATCCATTTATTTGATTGCGTCATTTCAGCAATATTATGGAGTTCCTTCTCAAGAACTTGAGCACTTATTTCACTCATTTCTTGACTCCAATTTTGCCATGTATGATATAGATATCGATAAAATTGCTGAGTTTCCTCCCAGTCTGTTCCATGTAATCGAACCACTTTATCTTCAGGCAATAAAAATTCTAATTCACCCCAGACAATCCCTTTTTTACAGTAAATATTAATCAATTCGTTAAAAGGAATTAAATACTGATGTTTCTCACCACTGACCTCAATACCCGCATTTAACAATTTGACTCTATTATAAGGATGCTGTGCTAAACGTTGTCCCATCGGAGTGGATTTCAGTTCCATACGTAATTCCTGCAATAAATAACAAATAGTCTGTTGTTAAGCTCTTTTTAATCGGTGATAAACCCTATATTCTAAGAGGTAATTATCTTCATCTTGTTTATTTAAGGGCTTTTTTGTGTTCACTTTGCTAAATGGCGCCCGCCGATTTATCTATAATAGCCACTTTCTCTATTATATTCGCATAATAATCGCACTTACAGGAACGACTTTGTTTCCTTGGGTTTTAGGTCAAGAGCCTAAATATACCATTCCGCTAACTTTAGGTGTGGTCGCAGCTGCATTAACTGACTTAGATGATAGGCTTGTCGGACGCTTAAAAAATCTCGTCATTACATTATGCTGTTTTCTTCTTGCATCAGCATCAATAGGATTACTTTATCCCTATCCTATTTTGTTCTTTTTCGGTTTAGCCATTTCAACTTGGGGATTTATTTTATTAGGTGCGTTAGGGCAACGCTACGCGACCATTGCTTTTGGTGCATTACTCATCGCCATTTACACTATGCTCGGTATGCCTATTTTCCCTGTTTGGTATGAACAACCTATTTTACTGTTATTAGGTGCTATTTGGTATAACTCGTTAACCTTGGTTGGTCACTTATTGTTCCCTATTCGTCCAGTGCAAGACAATTTAACCCGGTGTTACCAGCAACTTGCAACTTATCTCGAAGCGAAAGCAACTTTATTTGATCCTGATGTTGAAGATGACTATCAACATTCGCTTTATAGTTTAGCTATGGCCAATAGCCAGCTTATTGACACTATGAATCAAACTAAAGTCACATTATTAAGCCGATTAAAAGGTGATAGAGGCCAACGTAGTAGCCGTTTTACACTGCATTACTATTTTGTCGCTCAAGATATTCATGAAAGAGCCAGTTCATCTCATGTCCAGTATCAATTATTGAGTAATGAGTTACGTCACAGTGATGTACTTTTTCGTTTTCAACGTTTACTTTCTATGCAGGCACGAGCTTGTGAGCAAGTTGCACAATCAATTCTTTGGCATAAAAAGTATCAGCATAATCCTGCACTTGAGCGTTCTATTAATTATTTAGAAAATGCTCTCAACCATTTAAAAAAGACAATCTCAGAACCACAATTAATGACACCTTTGAATAATTTATTACAAAATCTTCAAGGGATTGATGCACTTTTACGAAGTATTAGCACAGAACAGTATCAAATATCTCATGATCAAAAAGAAGAAACGCAACTTTCTGATGATGGTTTAACCGGATGGCGAGATATCGCATTAAGAATAAAAGAGCATCTTACGCCTAAATCAGCACTTTTTAGACATGCAGTAAGAATGTCACTGGTGCTATGTATTGGTTATGCCATTATTCAATTTTTCCAATTAGACAGGGGATATTGGATATTATTAACCAGCTTATTTGTTTGCCAACCCAACTACAATGCCACACGTAGGCGCTTAACATTACGCGTAAGTGGCACCATTATTGGTATTTTAATTGGTTTCCCTATTTTGTATTTTGTTCCCTCAATTGAAGGACAACTCGTCTTAATCGTTATCACTGGTACGCTCTTTTTTGCATTTCGAACAATACAATATGCGCATGCCACGCTATTTATTACCTTATTAGTTTTATTAAGCTTCAATTTGCTCGGTGAAGGTTATGATGTTGCTCTTCCTCGTATTATTGATACCTTAATAGGCTGTGCTATAGCATGGTTTGCTGTGAGCTTTATTTGGCCTGATTGGAAATTTCGTCAACTTCCAGTTGTTATTCAAAAAACAATGACAAATAACTGCTACTATCTTGATGCTATTCTTATTCAGTATTACCAAGGAAAAGATAATAGTTTAGGTTATCGAATTGCTCGCCGTAATGCTCATAGCAGTGATGGTGAACTTGCATCACTTATCTCAAATATGTCCTCGGAGCCAAAAAGTTATCAAGCATCCCAAGAGGTCGCTTTCCAGTTACTCTGCTTGAATCATACCTTACTTAGTTATATTTCAGCACTGGGTGTTCATCGTTCTAAAATCGAAGATGAAACCGTACTTACGTTGCTTAACGATACAGTTTGTTATATCGACTCTGCTTTACGCCGTAAAACACCACACGACGAAGCATTTAAACAATCTCATTTAAAATTAATTGAACAGATCAATTCACTACCGAATGCTGATGATGGACAAATTCAATTAGTTCTAACTCAAATTAGATTATTGTTAGATTTACTACCACAAATCATTAACTGTATTCAAATGATTGAACAAGGCGAAGTAAATAACACACCTCAACTACAACATTAATATGTAATTAACGTTATTTTCTCTAATTTCCATATGATATTAGAGAAAATAACTATTATTGATTTTATCTTATTGAAAAGATAACTCGTCATACCAATCCAATAATTCTGTTTTAAGCTGGTTGGGTAACACTGAACGATGACACCCTACTATTGCCCCAGCTAATGAAAGTAAAAGTTCACTATTTTTTAAATTATGATTGCGCATTAACTTTAAGTAACACGCTTTAGCTCCAATAAGCCGTAACTCCTCGACCTGATTAACACCAATTTGGCTTAGCCTTTTCTCTAAAATAACGCCTAAATTAGGTAAATCTTTTATTCGACATGGTTTTTTTCGTTGGCCTAAATACTCTTGAATACTGTAGTGATATGACAAATCAATATATTGATCTAATTTTTTCTGATTTTCCCATAAAGCATCCGTAATTTGATAATAACGTAATGTTATTGGTTTTCCTTTTTTTAGATAAATATAGGCTTCCATTTTCGTTGCTTTATAAAGCGTTTCCAAAAAATCACTTCCTTTTAGATAAAGCTCATTATCAGACGTAATAGCAAACATAACATTATCGATCATTAAGCTAACACCACCAAATTGCGACTTTATTGTTAACTCTCCATATTTCGCAATACGCGATAGCAAATGAGCCTTCCGTTGCTCAGGTAAAAATGACATTAAAACTCCGATACAAACTTTAGATTAAAAATTTATCCTTGAATTCAAAAACATGCATAAAACATCACGAAAAAGACAATAAAGAATTTCCTTTTTATTGCCAACAGTTAGCGACTCAAAAATAGGAATTTACATAAAATTTGAGAGGAACTTTCAAAAAATTGAGCTTGATTTAAGCGAAATTTAGAGATACTGTATATTCATACAGTACATATAGGCAGAGGTAAACATGAAAATCTCAACATCATCTCCGACAAGACAAAATACCATTCTCCAAGAGATCTCTAATGAGGTATTACCTCTATCTATCCCTTCAGCAAGGGGTACTTCTGATAGTGATAATAAACAAGGCATGGTAAGTGAACTTCTCTACCAAAATCCTCTCGTCATTAATCATATTCTCTTGCCATTATTGAAACAGTATAGCCATGAATCACGTTGGTTATTGTGGCTAAACCCACAACAAAAACTTAATCGCTCTTGGCTGAAAAATGCAGGATTACCACTTAATAAAATAATCCAATTAAATTATATAAATATGATAAACACAGTTGATTTTATGGAAAAAGCATTAATGAGTGGTAATTACAGTGTCGTTCTCGGTTGGTTACCAGAAATATCGCCAGAAGAGATGAAAAGATTAGAATCTGCTGCCAGTAAAGGTAAAAGCTTAGGCCTTATTATGAGGCAGCAAATGAATACAAATATCCATTTAGAAAGTACTAATACATCTAAACGACATTTGAATTCCGTAAAAATTCATTCAATTCACTACCATTAGTGAAATTTAAGAGTTTTCCTAATACTAAGGACCCCCTTGTATCATTTAAGATAAGTGAAAAGTATTTATAACCTAAATCATATAGTTACAATGAATTTAACAAAAATACAGAATCTTCCCCATTGTGGAATTAAGCAGATCTTTTTAAAATTTTAAGTCGAATTTTAAAGGATTACTTGTAACTTTTTAAGTTCATTGTAGACTTTATGTCGTTAAGGTTATGCTTTAAATCCCGTTTTTTGGGATCATCACTTGATGAAAGTATTGGATTCCTAACAATAATTTAACCAAGGGCAAATAATAAGGCTTAAAGCCAAATGCCTAACTTGGATGATAACGAGGCGTAAAAATGAAAAAGACAGCTATCGCATTAGCAGTGGCAGTGGCAGCTTTCGCAACTGCAGCGCAAGCAGCTCCAAAAGACAATACCTGGTATACCGGTGGTAAATTAGGTTGGTCTCAATACCAAGGTACTAGCAACCATTTTGATGGTACTTCTATCGGTAATGGTAACACTCACCGTGATCAATTAGGTGCAGGTGCATTTGCTGGTTATCAGTACAACCAATACTTAGGTTTTGAACTGGGTTATGATTGGTTAGGTCGTATGACTTATAAAGGTTCATATGACAATGGTGCATTCCGTGCACAAGGTATCCAATTAACCACTAAATTAAGTTATCCAGTAATGGAAGACTTAGACGTTTATACTCGTTTAGGTGGTATGGTATGGCGTGCAGATTCTTCTGCAACTAAAAACGCGACTTCATTATCTCCAAAACAAGAACGTTTCTCTAATAACGATACTGGCGTTTCTCCAGTATTTGCATTAGGTACTGAGTACGCGATCACTCCAAACATCGCTACCCGTGTTGAATATCAGTGGATCAACAACATCGGTGATAAAGGTACTCTGAATGCGCGTCCAGATAACGGCATGCTGAGTGTTGGTGTTGCTTACCGTTTCAACCAAGAAACGCCAGCACCAGTTGTAGCTCCAGCACCAGTTGTAGCTCCAGCGCCAGTTGTAGAGAACAAAACCTTTACTCTGCGTTCAGATGTTCTGTTCAACTTCAACAAATCTACGCTGAAAACTGAAGGTCAAGAAGCTCTGAATGGTCTGTACAATGAACTGGCTAACATCGACCCAACTCAAGGTCGTGTAGTTGTTATTGGTTATACTGACCGTATCGGTTCTCAAAACTACAACCTGCCTCTGTCAGAAAAACGTGCTCAATCTGTAGTTGATTACCTGGTATCTAAAGGTATCCCTGCAAACAGCATCTCTGCAGAAGGTCGTGGTAAAGAAAACCCAGTTACTGGCAACACATGTGACAACGTTAAAGCTCGTTCAGCTCTGATCGATTGCTTAGCGCCAGACCGTCGTGTTGAAATCGAAATCCAAGGTACAACTGAAGTTGTTGTTCAACCTGGTCAATAATTCAGATAGTAGAATAATCTACTGTTGATGAATTCAAAACCCTGCCATTGGCAGGGTTTTTCTTTATAGGAAGAAAAAATACCCAAAACGAAATGGGTATGAAATATCACAAGATGAAGATGGGCCGTTAATGTATATAAAACAATAAATATTGATTATTTATTTTTATCTCTTTCTAATAGCTCAATTAAGCCATCTTTTAAACTATGTACTTTTAATGCGTATTGCTCTTTTCTTTCCGCATCTTCAATTAATTGCACTATCGTTTCTGATAATGTGATCCCTCGACGTTGTGATAAAGCGGATAAACGTTGCCAAACTTTAAACGTCAAATCTATCGATTTTTTACGTGTATGTTGGTGCTCTGCATTAAAATACCGCTTTCTACGAGCACGAATAGTTTGTTTCATCTTATTGGATAAATCAGGATTCATATGCAAATCTATCCATTCTAAAACTTTTAATGGTTGTGATTCGATAAGCAATAATTGTTCAATAACCTCATCAGCCGCGCTTTTTTCAATATAACGGGTAATTAACTCACCTTCACGGTGTTTTTTGACGAGATATGCCCATTTCCAGCCACATTCTAGATTTTCTAATTGTTGATATTTCATACAAATCCCCGTGACAACGTAACTATCCACTAGCATATCAACAATTTTACAAAAATACTGCCACTGAACCGAAATTTTTTGCCTATTTTATAAGCGAAGATATTTTGGATAATCTTTTTTATCAATTAATAACAAGCTTGATAAGGGATAGTTTTCTGAGCACGTTATGATAGAATCGAGCGTCGCTATAATAAAACCTAATAACTTATTTATTAGCTTATTGTTATAAGGTAATAGCGATACATATTCCCTGCCTATGCAGTTGATGACAGTTAAAGAACCGTCTTATTGCAGGATAGATACCCACTTATAGTGGTATCTAATAAATCACTTTTCACTAACCAATAATAAAAACGGTAACCTTGAAAAACAACGAATTAGAATGGCAGGCGTTACGTCCTGATTACGCCTCCTACCAGACTTTCTTTCAAACAGCGTCTCAATTACCTGCATCTCTACTTCGTGAGGTTCAACCTCGCCTGTACGAAAGCCTACAATGGCTAAATAATGCAGAACCCGGTCAATTTATGCTCTTAAAAGCTGATGATTCTAGCGCTTACTTTGATATGCTGACAGACACATTAACGCAAGCAGAGATCAAAACCTATCCGGTGATTGGTGCCTATCAAGCAGAATCAAATAAAATCTATTGGCAAGAAAATGTACAAGGTACATTTTCATCATCAGAATCTATTACTTGTTGCCAGTGGATAGAACCCGAACAACTGTTTGGCTCTTTCTATCATCATAAAGATAATGTCACTGTCAGCCCAGGCCTATTACATAAAGTTAATGGTGGAATTCTCGTTCTCTCCATTAAATCTTTATTAGCTCAACCATTGATGTGGTTCCGCTTGAAAAAAATGGTTGAATCGCAACGCTTTGAATGGCTTATCTGGAATGATAACCAGTCATTACCTTTACCCATTGAAAGTATGCCACTCAATCTGCGAGTGATTTTAGTTGGCGATAGACTGAGCCTTGAAGAGCTTGAATTTATGGAGCCTGAACTCAGTAGCACAGCTTTATATGGCGAATATGAATACGATATGTATTTAGAAGACGAAAAAGCACTTTCTCAATGGTGTAGCTTTGTAAATGCATTGTGCCAAAAATATCGCCTTCCTTCTTTATCAGCAGATGCTTGGGAAGTCTTATTAACACAAGCGGCAAGACAACATGAAGATCAATTGATATTGAGCTTAGATTTAGAGTGGATCTTACGTCAACTCCGTTATGCCATACGTTTTAATCATGATGCTTATTTAAATGCAGATGCGCTAAAAAAAGCAGAAGAGAATCGCTTATGGCGACATAGTTATCTATTAGAACGTAGCCGTGATGAAATTTTACAAGATCAGGTAATGATACAAACAGAAGGTGAAGCTGTTGGCCAAATCAATGGGCTTTCTGTCTTAGACTACCCTGGTTATCCTGATTTAATTGGTGAACCAACACGTATAACTTGTGTCGCGCATATTGGTGATGGTGAGTTTACTGATGTTGAGCGTAAAGCGGAGCTTGGTGGCAATCTTCATGCTAAAGGAATGATGATCATGCAAGCTTACTTAAACTCAGAATTACGTTTGGACCAACCACAACCATTTAGCACTTCTATTGTCTTTGAGCAATCTTATGGTGAAGTAGATGGTGATAGTGCCTCTCTCGCTGAACTGTGTGCATTAATTAGCACACTTGCACTACAACCTATCGATCAGCAAATTGCAGTGACGGGTGCTGTTGATCAATTTGGTCAGGTTCAACCTATTGGTGGTGTAAACCAAAAAATCGAAGGGTTCTTTGATATTTGCCAGCAAAGAGGATTAACGGGATCACAAGGTGTGATTATTCCTCTCGCGAATATTCGCCATCTAGTGCTCAATGAAAGTGTTCAACAAGCTGTCAAAGAAGAAAAATTTCATATTTGGCCTGTAACACATGTCGCTGAAGCTATAACATTACTGACTCGTCAGCCATATTATGAAGAACAATGTGAGCCAGAACAATCTGATGCACACTTGTTAGCTGTGATCCATGACCGCATAACACTCGCAAATAATCAAGATAGACCTAAATTGCCTTGGTTCTTACGTCTATTCAGATAATTCTGTTTCAAGTGATCGGAGTTGTTCAGCGTACAAGTGTAAGCTATTCTGTTGTCTTACACTTGATAAAGGCTATATAGACAATGGTTGATAAACGCGAATCTTATTCTAAAGAAGACCTCATTGCTTCAGGCCGTGGTGAATTATTTGGCCAAGATGGCCCACCACTGCCGTCTGGTAATATGCTAATGATGGATCGCATCATTAAAATGACTGAAGATGGCGGCACCCATAATAAAGGCTTTATCGAAGCAGAATTCGATATCAAGCCCGACTTATGGTTCTTTGATTGTCATTTCGTCAATGATCCTGTGATGCCGGGTTGCTTAGGCCTTGATGCCATGTGGCAACTTGTTGGCTTCTATCTTGGCTGGCTTGGTGGTGAAGGAAAAGGCCGAGCTCTTGGTGTAGGTGAAGTTAAATTCACTGGGCAAATATTACCGACTGCCAAAAAAGTTACCTATAAAATTGATTTCAAACGTGTTATCAATCGTAAACTGATTATGGGTATTGCCGACGGTGAAGTGTATGTTGATGGTAAGCTGATTTATGAAGCAAAAGATTTAAAAGTTGGCTTATTTAAAGATACAACTGCATTCTAAAATCAATGCTTTCCATAATTTATTATAAAAATACCGTGTAATATAAAATATACGGTATTTTTTTATCTGTGCTAATAACATATTTATTTTCCTTATAAAAAAAGATTTAAAGAAAATAAACACAACCGAATAAAAAATAATGCCAATATAATGTAAAAAGGCTCGCAGAGTATGCAAGCCTTTTTGTATTCAATTTATAACTACTGTTTGTTATTTATACTCAAATTGTCCTGTGTTCAATGTAAACACAGAAATATATAAATAACCCTTATTTTTTCGTCGGCAAAATTTAGTGATTATATTTAATATCACTATTGTTTATTTCACTACGACGGGTTATTTATTTTACCAGACTCGGGCGATCTTCCATGGCCTGTCGCCAGCCTCCCAGCCAATGTGAACGCGCATCAATCGCGAAATAGGGACAAAGTTCTTTTGAACGGCCTTGCATACCAGCTTGATAACCTTTCGATAATGCTCTAGCTAAACGATCTCGTTTCTGTCTTTTCATATCTAGACAACCCTCACGTTCTAAGTTTAAGCGGAAAGATAGTGATTGTTTTTTCAACAACACCTATAAATTGATACGCTTTATTGAGCATTTAAGCAAGTAAAGAAGTTAATACAAATGTCATATTTGTGATGTCAAGCCAACATTAAATAAAGTAACCATTGTTACTATTTGTTTTTATTTAACGTTTAAATTAAAAATTTATCTGTCGCATTTAAAGACCATCAAAAAAATAAAAATAACAAATTGATATTCAACATATTTATTTAAAATCTTTAGAATGTACAATTATTTTTATTTTATGTAATCAATAAATTAAATAAGATAAAATAATATTTATTTTTAAATTTATGTCAATATATAGCTTGATTTATCAATATGATTTTTTGCTCTATTTTTATTTCTTTCTAGTAAACTCGTTTTAATTACCTTTTTTTTATTAAGGGATTAGCCATAATCGAAGATAAAAAAGGCGATTAATGCCTCTTACATACTTCGATTAATTCAAACTCTTCAAATACCAATTCCATATCTTCTGAAAAACTGCCTTCTCGGCTAAAAAATGCTTTATGCCCTTCTTGCCAATATGCCAAACTTAAATCGCCTTCACCTTCCTTTTTAGCCAGATCTTCAGTGACTTCATTAAAGCGCATTAACCATAAAGAGCGTGTTCGAATAACACATACAGGCTGGTTATGACTATTGAGAATAATGCTAAAACCACCAATGACAGGAATAACACTATCACTAAAAAAACCACTTAATGAGCTACAGGTTACTGTCTTCTTACCTTCTATCACTAATGTAGCAAGTTCATCAGCTAATTGTTCACTGTCACCAAATGACCAACTGATTGCCGTTGGATATTTCTTTTTAAGTTTTTCTAACATATTATTTCCTTTGTTTTTCTTTTAAATAAACAAAACCCAATACTCAACTTAGCCATTATCTAAGAGAATATTGGGTTTAATAAATGTGAGACTAAGTCAGTTAGTATTGAGCTTGAATTGTTGTCGCAATATCAGAAACAACCTGCTCCCAGCCTTGTCCTAATGTACGGACTAAAGCGGGATAACCATCTTCTGTTTGTGTTAGCACTAGAGAAAATGGCTGACTAATCACTTTGCTATTTTCAGTATAAATCCAATCACCAGAAATGATCACTTGCCCATCATAACGACCTTGAAAGTAATTAACCGTAACTGTTAATTTTGCCAAATTATCTTCAATCGGTTGGTTGGCAACAACCGTTCCTGGTAATGCTTTTGTTAAACCCGAAATGAGGTTCTGCTGTAATTGCTGATCAAGCGGATTTATCCATAAATGCTGATTTGCTACGGTATAGTTAATATCTGTTGTTTGATAAACAATACCAGCATTAACCAGCATATTGGACAAACGGATCGGCTGAACCCAAATTTGAGGCTTTTTCGCTGACTGTATGGTCGTGACTTGTTCTGATACCCCTGTTTGGTAAATATCAGGTAGCTGATAATAGGTTTTCTCAGTTTGGCTTGAACATGCCGTTAACATCAAAACAAATATCCCAATGATGTATCTCATTATTTTTCAGCCCTCTTTGGTTCTGGATCTTTACCTTCCTTCGCTTCAAAAATTAATGCATTACTTTTATTGTTCAGTGTTTTCAATAAAGGTTGCATTTCTCTTAAAACCTGATCAAGCTGTTGCATATTATCGATCATTTTTCCGTATGCAGGAGAGCCTGGCTGGAATCCTTGCATGCTACGATTGATCTCTTTTAATGATTGTTGAATATCATTAGGAAGATTTCTAAATTCATCACTACCAATCATGGCATTCAATGCTTTTAGTGTTTCTTTTGCTTCCATTACCGCTTTTTGGCTTTCAGATAAGGTTGCTGTCATCTCTTTAAGCATCGGTTCAACAGGAAGATTGTTGATCTTATCAAGCGATGTCATCACTTTTTGCTGAATTTGCGCTAACCCCGACCCTACAGTAGGAATTTGTTGAAAGCCTGCAACCTCACGAGGTCCTTCCCATTTCTTTTCATCTGGATAAAAATCAAGGTCGATATATAGAGCGCCCGTTAAAAGATTGCCTGATTTTAATGAGGCTCTTAGCCCATTATTAGAGGCGGTAGAGAGCTCTTTGACGAAATCAAAACTTTCACCAACATCATTGGCAAAACGTTCTGGTTCGACATGGATCAGCACTGGAATACGAAAATCTTTATCTAGTGATTGTTGCATACCTTTTGTGTAATAAGGCACTTGAACAACCGTCCCCATTCGAATTCCTCGGAACTCTACAGGTGCTCCAGCTTGTAACCCTCTTACAGAATCAGAGAAAAACATGATATAACTGCGATAATCCGTATATAACGAGTTTTGAATGCTCTTTTCATTATCATAGAGTTTAAATTCTGTTTTAGGTGCAATTTGTTCACCAGGCAACCAGCCCGCAGGAACATCAAAACTTACACCACCACTAAAGAGTGTAGAAAGTGACGCCATTTCAACACGTACACCAGATGAAGACATATCAAAAGCAATCCCCGAATCTTTCCAGAAGCGAACATTGGATGTCACCATTTTGTCATAAGGTGCTTTAATGAAAAGTTGATAATGCATGTCTCGGCTATCAATGTTGAATTCACTGGTTTCAACAGAGCCAACTTGGTAACCTCTGAATAAAACAGGATCACCCGCATTTAACTGTCCAGCTCTTTCACTCACCAAATTTATACGAATACCTTTTGCATCAGGTGAGGCCAGAGGTGGGGCATCAAGAAGATCAAATTCTTCTTTCTCTTTACCGGTTAAACCTGGTTGCAATTCAATATAGGCACCAGAAAGCAAAGTACCTAAACCCGTTACCCCTTCTTTACCTATTTGCGGTCTTACAACCCAAAAAGCGGTATCTGACCGTAATAGTTCATTCATGCCTGTATCAAGGCGCGCATTGATAATAACGCGACTAAAATTACTGTCGAGAGTGACACTTTCGACTAAACCAATATCGACACTACGGCTTTTAATTTTCGTTTTACCGGCTTCAATGCCCTCAGCATTATAAGTAATTAAGGTAACTTCTGGACCTTGATGGCTGAAATGATAATAAAGTATCCATGCACCGATCAATAAAGTGACAAGTGGTATGATCCAAACTGGAGACCAGCTTTTTAGTTTGTTAATTTTTGCTTCTGTTAAAGCAGTTTCATTCTTTTCAGTCACCCTTAGGCTCCTTAATCTTCGATTTATCATCATCGGCTGTACATTTGTCCCACGTCAACCGAGGATCAAACATCATTGCAGAGAACATAGTTAATACAACAACCACTGCAAATAGCACTACACCAAAATCTGGGTAAATGCTCATCAGACGTCCCATTCTGACTAATGAAGCTAAAACAGCGATAACAAAGACGTCAATCATTGACCAACGCCCTACATATTCAACAACTTCATAGAGAAAATGCATTTTAGCAGGATCTCTTTTACCTTTTGATTTATGTGCATCCCAACACAGCCAAGCTATAGCGACCATTTTTAAACTTGGCACCATAATACTGGCGATAAATATCACCATCGCAACAGGATAAGAGCCATCTTCCCATAACAATATCACCCCAGCCATAATTGTAGAGTAGATATTATTACCTAGTGATTCGGTCACCATAATAGGTAATAAATTAGCCGGGATATAAAGAATAAGTGACGTAATCAATAATGATACTGTCCATTGCAAACTTTTTGGTCTTCGGGCATGCCCTTTAACTTCACAACGACTACATTCATATTGTGTAACCGGTAAAATCGCAGTACATGAGCGACATAATCTCACACCTTGTTTTAATCCTGATTTACCTGATTCAATATTTGGGTAATCAGGGCGAGGTTCTAATTTCTCCCATAGTGTATGTCTATCAAGACACTGAAAAGCACGGATTTGAAATAAACAATACAAAACGTAAGGTAAAAAACTTAACCCTAAACCAATCTCACCATAAGCCATTAATTTGACAAAACTGACTAAAATACCCGCGAGAAAAATCTCCGCCATACACCATGATTTAAGTTGGAATAAAATGCGAGATAACCAGATTTGCAGTTTTCTAGGTAGTTTGATTGGTGTACACAGCAATAAGATTGCTACCATACAAAAAGCAGGCACAATTTGGACAAATAGTAAGAAAAAAGCCCCCAGCTCGATATAGTTTTCACTAAACATCACACTTGGGATCTGCATCAATGTCACATTATTAGCAATACCAGCAACTTCCATGCTAACAAACGTAAACTGACTTGCCATCAGTAACATAAATAATGCACTAATTGCCAATGCAACAGGTTGATAAAAAGGCTGTCGCCAACGTGCAATTAGCATTGTGTGGCAACGTGGGCATGTTGCTTTGGTTCCTTGCACTAATTCGGGAACACTGACCACCAGATCGCACTGAGGACATAATATTTGCTTATGTTTATGTTCATGACGATGTTGTTGACCAGAGCACACAGCGACACCTCTTATTTTTTTAATGATCAATAAAAGAATATTTAATCCAGAAAATAAAACGGGGCAATATGCCCCGTCTTAGACTGGCTATTTATTCACCGTTCTGCATCATTTCTAGCTCTTGCCATCTATCAAAAGCGGCTTCAAGCTCTTGCTCTTTATCAGCAAGTGTTTTTAGGACTTTTTCCGTCTCCTCATGGGGACGAGTAAAAAAGTCTGGAGCACTCACTTCTTCTTGTAACGCACTTAACTGTGTTTCTAAACTTTCTAGCTTAGCGGGCAGTTGTTCAAGTTCGCGCATTAAATGATAACTTAACTTATTGCCACTACGGGTGCTCTTTTTAGCACTATCTTTAGTTTTGGCTTCTTTTTCAGCTTTTTCTGGTGCATTACGTGATTTATTTTGTTCATTTCTCAAGGAAACTGTTTGTGCTTTTTGTTGCTGAGCATCGTAATAGCCACCAACATAACTGTTAATAACGCCATCACCTTCAAAGATCCAACATTCTGTGACACTATTATCAACGAACTCACGGTCATGGCTGACCAGTAAAACCGTACCTTGATAAGCATCAACAAGCTCTTCTAATAACTCTAATGTTTCAACATCAAGATCATTGGTTGGTTCATCGAGAATAAGAAGATTGCTTGGTTTTAAGAATAAACGAGCCAGTAATAAACGGTTTCTTTCGCCACCAGAAAGTGCCCGAACAGGTGTCATAGCACGCTTAGGTGGGAATAAAAAATCTTGTAAATAACCTAATACATGACGAGGTCGACCATTAACCATGACTTCTTGCTTACCTTCAGCAAGGTTATCCATCACGGTTTTGTCCGGATCAAGTGTGGCACGGTGTTGATCGAAATAAGCTACTTCAAGCTTAGTACCACAATGCACTCGACCACTGTCTGCTTTTAAGTCACCTAACATCAGTTTTAATAACGTCGTTTTACCGCACCCATTTGGTCCCACCAGCGCAATTTTGTCACCACGTTGTACTTTGGCAGAAAAATTATGAACTAACTTACGAGTTCCAATGCTGTAATTAACATCTTCTAGCTCGAATACAATTTTACCAGAGCGAGTTGCTTCTTCGACCTGCATACGCGCACTGCCTAACACTTCACGGCGTTCACTACGCTCAACACGCAGTGCTTTTAAAGCACGTACCCTACCTTCATTACGAGTACGTCGTGCTTTAATTCCTTGACGTATCCAAGCTTCTTCTTGCGCTAATTTACGATCAAATTCTGCATTTTGTTGTTCTTCAACACGTAAAGCTTCTTCTTTACTCTCAAGATATTTATCGTAATTTCCTGGCCATGAAGAGAGTTTGCCTCGATCAAGGTCGATAATACGGGTTGCCATATTTCGAATAAATGAACGGTCATGGGAAATAAACACAATGCTACCTTGGAAATCTTTTAAAAATTTCTCAAGCCAAAGGATCGTTTCAATATCAAGGTGGTTTGTCGGTTCATCTAAAAAAAGAACTCTTGGTGCGCTAACTAATGCACGCCCTAATGCGGCTTTCCTTAACCACCCACCTGACAAAGAAGAAAGATCGGAGTCACCGTCTAAACCTAATTTTTCGAGTACTTCTGCAATACGGCTATCAAGCAACCACAAGTTACGGCTATCAAGTACTTCTTGCAGTTGCGCCATACGATTAAGATTTTTATCAGATGGATCTGTCTCAATCAGTTTTGAAATATGGTGATATTCCGTTAGGTACTTGGCATCTTCTTCAACACCTTCAGCCACAAAATCAAAGATAGTACCTTCAATATCTCTTGGTGGATCTTGCTGTAAGCGTGCTGTGACCAAATCTTGTTCATAAACAACTTGGCCATCGTCTAAAGGTTGCTCTTTAGATAGCACTCTTAATAACGTTGATTTTCCTGCGCCATTGCGCCCCACTAAGCAAACACGTTCATTTTCTTCAATAAATAAATCGGTGCTATCTAATAGAGGGGCATCACTGAAAGATAAATAAGCCCCTGTCAAACTAATTAACGGCATTGTAAATTATTCCTCACCAGCATGAGTTAACAGCCAGCAATTGTGGATTTGGCGGTTACGCGCAAAGTCTTGTGATAATGTTTTCTGTGTTATCTCTTTTGCGGATAATCCTATTTTTGCTAACTCGTCATGTTCCATTTTGAACCCACGTTTGTTATTTGAGAACATGATAGTGCCACCTTTTCTCAACAAACGTTTTAGATGTTTCATCAATTCAATATGATCGCGTTGAACATCAAAGGTATTTTCCATACGTTTTGAGTTAGAAAACGTAGGGGGATCGATAAAAATTACATCAAATTGTTCATTGCTTTGCATTAGCCATTGTAAACAATCAGCCTGCATTAAACGATGTTGTCTACCTGATAGGCCATTTGCTTGGAAGTTTTTCTCAGCCCATTCAAGGTAGGTACGTGACATATCAACGGTTGTCGTACTTTTTGCACCACCAATCCCAGCGTGTACAGATGCAGTACCGGTATAAGCAAAGAGATTTAAGAAATCTTTTCCTTTGCTCATTTCACCCAGCATTTTTCGTGCAATACGGTGATCTAAAAACAGTCCTGTATCGAGGTAATCTGTAAGATTTACCCAGAATTTTGCACCAAATTCATTAACTAAAAAGAAATCACCCTTCTCGGCCATTTTTTCATACTGTAATTTACCTTTTTGGCGTTGACGAGTTTTTAAAATCAGTTGATCAGAACGTAATACTAATACTTCCATCGTAGCGCTAATAACATCAAACAAACGTTGGCGTGCTTTATGTTCATTAACGGTTTTAGGTGGTGCATATTCTTGAATAACCACTTTTTCGCCATAACGGTCTACAGCAACATTATATTCAGGTAAATCAGCATCGTATAAGCGATAGCATTCAATTTGCTGTTGTTTTGCCCATTTCGCGAGTTTTTTCTCATTTTTACGCAAACGGTTTGCAAAATCTTCAGCAAGCCCGGTATTAATCATTGATGGAGTATCAGAAAGTAAATAGTTTTTCTGTACACAATCAAGAGGACCATTTTTTGCTTTGAACTCGCGCTCTGCTCGTAATTGAATACAACTCAATAATTCAGGTGATGCACTAAATAGCGATAATCGCCAGCCTGGGAAGTGTGCCTTTATAGCTCTTCCTAATTGACTATGCAGTGCAATTAGTGCGGGCTCACTTTCTAAACGCTCACCATAAGGTGGGTTACTGATAATTGTTCCTTTTACTTCAGCTGACACAGGATTAGCCAGTTTTGCCGCATCACCATGCGCAAAGGTAATTAAATCAGCAACATCAGCCCGGCGCGCATTGGCTCTAGCCATATCCAACACACGTTTATCAACATCAAAACCATAAAAACGGGCAGTGGTATTCTTTTTGCCTTCACGAAAACGAGTAAAAGCCTCATGAGTGACTTCTTTCCACAATGCTTCATCATGGCCTAGCCAATGACGAAAGCCCCAATGCACACGGTTTAATGCTGGAGCACAATCCGAAGCCATCATAGCAGCTTCAATTAATAATGTTCCTGAACCACACATAGGGTCAATTAATGGTGTATCCGTTTTCCAACCTGAACGCATAATAATCGCAGCCGCTAAATTTTCTTTTAAAGGTGCTTGTCCGGTTAGATCACGATAACCACGTTGATGTAAACCATCACCACTTAAGTCTAAAGAGAGTGATGCTTTTTCTTTATGCAGATGAATAGTTAAGCGAATATCAGGAGATTGCTTAGCCACATCAGGACGTTGCCCTATTTTACGTTGAAATGAGTCAACGATGGCATCTTTCGCTTTTAATGCACCATATTGGCTATTACGAATAATGTCATTCGTGCCATTAAAATGGATAGCAAAAGTCTGATCAACAGTAAAAATCTCACTCCAATCAATTGCCTGCACACCAAGATATAAGTCTAAATCACTATACACATTGAATTCATTTAACGGCAACATAATACGTGACGCTAAACGACTCCAAAGTAAAGACTGATACATGGTTTTATCATCAGCACGAAAATAAACACCGCCTTGTGTTATCTGGCAAGCCTGAGCACCTAAGTGTTCAAGTTCAGATTTTAATAGTTCTTCCAGACCTCGGCCTGTGCTGGCAAACAGAGAGCGCATAGTATTGTTACCACCTAAAATAAAATTGTTGGGCATTATAGCTAATTGTATTACGTTGTCATAAAGTTACTGGCTATAAAAAATAATAATGTCTTTTGGGAGCACCGATGATCAACGTTTCACGCCTTTATATACACCCAGTTAAATCAATGAAGGGAATTCGGCTTTCTCATGCATTTGCTCGTGAGAGCGGATTCACGTTTGATCGTGATTTTATGATAACCACCCCTGAAGGGACGTTTATCACGGCACGAAAATTTCCCGTTTTGCTGTGTTTTATCCCTACTGTCATGGCAAATGGTATTTATATTCAAGCCCCTGATGGTGAGGGTATTGCTATCACCTATCAAGATTTTGAGACCACATTGCAACCGACAGAAGTTTGGGGCAACCATTTTACCGCGTATGTGGCGCCAGATGAAATAAATCAGTGGTTCAGTCATTATTTAAAAATGGATGTTCAACTTCGTTGGACTGGCGAAAAATCGACACGCCGAGTGAAAAAAAATCCAGAAACCGCTGTTTCTTTCGCTGATGGTTATCCTTACTTATTACTTAATGAAGCCTCATTTCAATACTTACAACAGCGTTGCCCCGCTTCAATTAATATTGAGCAATTTCGAGGTAATATCCTCATAACAGGTGCAAAGCCTTTTGAAGAAGATACTTGGCAAACTATTCGTGTTGGCTCTGTTGTGATGGATCTGATAAAACCTTGTAGCCGTTGTATCATGACCACAATTAGTATTGATGAAGGCGTTAAACATCCTAACACAGAACCACTTGCAACACTGCAAACATTCCGTAGTGATGAAACTGGTGATGTCGACTTTGGTCAAAATATCATCATTCGTCAAACGGGTATTATTCGGGTGGGAGATACTGTTGAGGTATTAGCTTATAAAGAAGCGAAACAGTATCTTGTAACGACTCCTGTTGAAACACAATCAACGCCTATTATTGAAAATACACAAGAACAGTCTGTCAGTATTGAATTTAACGGTGAGATTTTCGAAGGTAATAACCAAGAAGTTCTATTAGAACAGCTTGAAAATAATGGTTATGCTATTCCTTATAGTTGCCGAGCGGGCCTTTGTGGCTCTTGTGTTATCCAACTAGATGAAGGTGATGTTAATGCATTAAAAGCCGGTGCAATTAAACGTTCAGGTAAAATTTTAGCCTGTAGCTGTGTTCCTAACGGTAATGTAAAACTTTCACTTAATAAAAAATAACACTTATCTTTATCACAAATTAAGAGAAGGTAATTTTTACTTACCTTCTTTTTTTATTTTAAATAAAACAGTTTATTTAATAAGAATTATCTCATTAAGAACTTAATGATGAATTATCAATAAGCTTATTTTATTTTTAGAAAAAGATCACAAAAAGAGAGTAATGAAGATTTGATTTTGGGGAGTATTGTTTAGAGTGAATTTTTTTTTAGAATGCTATAAATAATGTGTAACGATAAAAAGAGTAAGTCCTTTTTACTCTTTTTGTTAAATAACTTTTTCGTACAAAAATGATCCTGACTCCGACTCTTTATGGTAATAACTTAACCTGTCATTCATAATTTTTATTGGGTCACAAAAATTAAGTGTTCTATCGAATAACGTTAATTGCGGTTGCGCTAATAAGCATAAACAAGCTTGAGTACCCACTTCTGCCACTAAAAAAAGTGCTGTTTCATTACCTTCTTTTAATGAAGCCTCTACCACTTGCGATAAATAAGGGTTGATTTGATTATTGTTAACTTCAAAATACCAACTCTTAGGCATCAGTGGTTTTAAAAAGCGATGGGCTATTAATGCATTTAAAGCTAATTCAGCTCTTGATTCTGACGGCATATCAATTTGGCGGATCTGCTCATCGTATCCATAATAAAGAGCTGCATCATCGACGGTAAAAGATGCTGATTGGCAAGCACTCTCACTTAGCATTTTGCTTGGAAAGCGAGAACGAAAAACCATGCCATTGGCTAAATCAAGCATTAATCTTTGTTGCTCAACATCAAAATACCAACGCCAGCGATCATCGGG
The DNA here is from genome assembly GCF_009915965.1 of Proteus sp. G2300. NCBI lineage: Bacteria > Pseudomonadati > Pseudomonadota > Gammaproteobacteria > Enterobacterales > Morganellaceae > Proteus > Proteus sp. G2300. The sequence goes on along the minus strand of NZ_JAABNK010000025.1, from coordinate 311,929 downwards.
TTTTATTATCACTAATTAATCCCCCTTCGATTCATAACCTGTTTTATACTCTGACAAATAATCAAAATTAAATGACATAAATAAAATATTTAATATCACCTAACAAAAACAGGATTCATTTTACTATTAATTAAGCACAATCAGTGCAATTTAATAAAAAATAACCAACTAGGGGCAATATAAACGAGTTAAGGACAGAAGAAAAGCCCTTAACTCATTATAAAATGTATTTAGATATGATTAATTATAGATTTGATAAGTGCAGGACCTTGATAAATGAATCCTGAATAGATTTGAATGAGAGAAGCACCCGCATCCATTTTCTCTCTTGCTGCCGTTAATGAATCAATTCCACCTACACCAATAATAGGCAATGCGCCTTTTAATTCTTCATTTAATTGACGAATTATTTGTGTGCTTTTTGATTGTACCGGGCGGCCACTTAATCCCCCTGCTTCATTACAATGATCTAAACCACTGACTAATGATTTATCTAATGTGGTATTTGTCGCAATAACACCATCAATATGATGACGCACTAAGCTATCTGCAACTTGGATTAATTCTTCATGTGTTAAATCAGGTGCAATTTTGACAGCAACAGGAACATATTTTTGATATTTTCCTTGCAACTCTAATTGTTTATTTTTAATTGCAGATAACAAATCGTCTAATGCTTCGCCATATTGCAGTGTACGCAAACCTGGAGTATTGGGTGATGAAATATTGATCGCGATATAACCCGCATGTGCATAAACTTTTTCCATACAAATCAGATAATCGTCTTTGCCTTGCTCTACAGGAGTATCTTTATTTTTACCAATATTAATACCTAGCACACCGCCATAACGAGATTGTTTTACATTTTCAATTAAGTTATCGACGCCAAGGTTATTAAAGCCCATTCGGTTAATTAAGCCTTCAGCTTCCACTAAGCGAAATAAACGAGGTTTATCATTTCCTACTTGAGGACGAGGTGTCACCGTACCAACTTCAATAAAACCAAATCCCATTGCACCCAATGCATCTATACAATCACCGTTTTTATCAAGACCGGCGGCAAGACCAAGTGGATTTTTAAATGAGAGTCCCATACAGGAAACGGGTTTTGAAGGAAGTGACTGCTGAATAAGAAATTGAAATGGGGAATGAGATAAACGTTTTAACTGACGGAAGGTAAAATCATGGGCACGTTCAGGATCTAGCCGAAACAATGCCTTCCTTACTAAGGAATAATACATACGATCTCCATTGAGAATATCGGGTATTAGGAATGATATGTCTACGACAAATTAAGCGTCGTGCATCATATAGATAAAAGCACGAAAAGTAAACGTTTCAATTTCACAATTCGCCATAAAAAATCCCCAGACTATGCTGGGGATCTAATTATCATACTGATTTTATACTATTTACTCACTCATAAAATGATATAAAACGTAATATTAATCAGCTAAAGCTTTGGTGATTTTTTCATAGAGATCACCTGATAAATTCTCAAGTGCTTTCAGCTTTAATAACTCTGCACGCATTTTTTCTTGGCGTGTTGCATCATAGCGTTTTAAACGAATAAACGGTTCAATAAGACGTGAAGCAACTTGTGGGTTACGGCTATTTAAGTCAGTCAGAATTTCTGTCAATAATAAGTAACCAGAGCCATCTTCAGCGTGGAAAGCGACTGGGTTATTATTTACAAATGCGCCAATTAATGCACGAGTACGGTTAGGATTTGCTAGTGTAAATGAGCGATGAGATAACAAACTACGTACTTTTTGTAACACATCTTTTGCTGGGCTCATGGCATGTAAGCTAAACCATTTGTCCATGACTAAACCATCTTGATGCCATTTATCATCGAATTCTTGTAATAGCGCATCTTTGCAAGGTAACTGAGCCATTACAGCAGCGCTAAGTGCGGCAAGCGCGTCGGTCATGTTATCGCTGTTGTGGTATTGTGCATCAACAAGTTTGTTGCCTGTTTGCTCATTTTCAACCGCTAAATAACCTAAACACACATTACGTAAATCACGTTTTGCAATATCTTCATGATTAACACGATAAGCGCCAATATGCATAGAATGATAAACAGCAGAGAATTCATCCGCCATTTCAGTGGCTAATGTTTTACGTATAAAACCAAGTGTTTCATGAATAGCCATTGGATCGATAATACTAAATGACTCACCCGCTTCAACATCCGTTGGCAATGTCAGAATAAGTGCTGCTAATGCAGGATCAATATCTTTATCTAGTAATACTGCACGGAAAGCATCAACCACCATTTCAGGAAGAATAAATGCTTCATCTTTCTGTGCACGGGCGACGTTTTCTTTTATATAGCGACCTAATAATGATTGCGCTGCATCCCAGCGTGAAAATGCATTACGTGCATATTTCATTAAAAAGGACAGTTGCTCATCCGTAAATGGATAGTCCAATTTTACAGGCGCAGAGAACTCACGTAATAAAGATGGGATTGGCTGTTCTGGAACGTCATCAAATACAAATTGTTGTTCTTCACGGACGACATTCAATACATTAGAAATCGCCTGACCTTGTGAACGCAGAGGGATCACATTACCTTCACGATCATACAATTCAATATCTAATGGAATATGTAGCACTTGTTTTTCAGCTTGATCAGCTGTTGGTGGTGTCATTTGACTAACAGTTAAGGTGTATTGCTTTTTATCCACATCATAGCTGTCACGCACTGTCAGTTGTGGTGTACCTGATTGGCTATACCAACGACGGAATAACGTGAGATCAACATTAGAAGCATCTTCCATCGCTTGAATAAAGTCGTCACAGGTTGCCGCACTTCCATCATGACGATGAATGTACATCTGAATACCCGCTTGGAATTGCTCTTCGCCTAATAAGGTATGGATCATTCTGATCACTTCTGAACCTTTTTCATATACTGTTAAAGTATAGAAGTTATTCATTTCGATCACACTATCAGGACGAATTGGATGTGCCATTGGGCTTGCATCTTCTGCAAACTGAGCAGTACGCATCACTCGTACATTATTGATACGGTTAACAGAACGAGAGCCTAAATCTGAACTGAATTCTTGGTCACGGAAAACCGTTAAGCCTTCTTTTAGACTTAACTGGAACCAATCACGACAAGTAATGCGGTTACCTGTCCAGTTATGGAAATATTCATGACCAATAACAGACTCAATGCCTAAATAATCTTTGTCAGTTGCCGTTTCACTTTTTGCTAGTACATATTTAGAGTTAAAGACATTCAGTCCTTTATTCTCCATCGCACCCATATTAAAGAAGTCAACAGCGACTATCATATAGATATCGAGATCGTATTCTAAATTAAAGCGAGATTGATCCCATGCCATCGCATTTTTCAATGAGGTCATTGCCCAATCGGCACGATCTAAATTACCTTTATCAACAAAAAGCTCTAAAGCAACTTCGCGACCGCTTTTGGTGATAAAAGTATCTCGTAATACATCAAAGTCACCCGCCACTACCGCAAATAAATAACTTGGTTTTGGATGTGGATCTTCCCATGTTACCCAATGACGACCATCATCAAGTTCACCTTGTGCAATACGGTTACCATTTGACAATAAATAAGGATACTGTTTTTTGTCTGCCGTAATTGTTGTGGTGTAACGAGCTAACACATCCGGTCTATCTAAATAGTAGGTAATATGGCGGAAACCTTCAGCTTCGCACTGTGTACATAACGCATCACCAGAAACATACAACCCTTCTAATGCTGTATTGGCTGATGGATTAATTTCGTTGATAATTTTTAATGTAAATTGCTCTGGCAATTGTTCAATGATGAGTTTGCCGTTTTCTTCTTTATAGTGTGTCCAAGCAACATCATTAACAGAAATTGATTTTAATGTTAAATCTTCACCATCTAATACTAATGCTGTCGCATTTGAGTTTAGACGTTTACATTGGCTTATCGCCGTAACCTGGGTATTTTCTTTATCTAAGATAAAATCAAGATGTAAATCGGTGATTGTGTAGTCAGGGGCACGATAATCTTTGCGAAATTTCGCGATTCTTTGTTGTGTCATAGAAAAAACCTTTTAGTTAACACGACTATTTAACGGTTATATTGCCAAAGCTTACTCGTCAAAAATCTGTTTAGCCAGTCGAATATTCAATTGAAAACATTAAAAGTCAACAGAATGTTAATATTTCATTAATACATGTAATCAATTTATTTGGTAAATGATGCTAATAGACTCCCAAATTTTGTTTAACGTGGTAAACTTATCTAAGTTTTACAGCTTGTTTTTATGTCGCAGAGAAATATTATTGAATAGTGACGCTTTGTCATCATATTCGGGTATACTCTCCAACCTTAACGATTTAGCAGACATAAAAACGCTCCGTGAGGATGCTTGACGCGCTATGATTTTAGACGCTACACCGATTATTACATCACTGTTGGATACCGATGCATATAAGCTCCACATGCAACAAGCGGTTTACCACCATTATAGTGATATTCCTGTCGTTGCTGAGTTCCGCTGTCGGAGTGATGAACGTCTAGGTGAATATGCAACAACCTTACGCCATCAAGTTAACATGATGGCAAACCTGTCATTAACAAATGAAGAGTTTGACTATCTTCAGAGTCTCCCTTTTTTCAAAAATGACTATCTGCAATGGTTTAAACATTTCCGTTTTAAGCCAGAACAAGTCCATATTTCAACCACACCTGAAAACCAACTTACCATTAAAATTACAGGCCCTTGGCGTGAAGTTATTTTATGGGAAGTTCCGTTATTGGCTTTAGTGAGTGAAATTGTACATCGTACTCGCTCACCTCAAATCACCCCCGATGATGCCGTTAACCAATTACGTAAATTGATTGATATCTTCTACCGTGATGCCGCTGAACAGCAGATTGACTTAGCTGATTTTAAATTGATGGATTTTGGTACTCGTCGCCGTTTTTCTTATGATGTGCAGTGCGCCATTGTGGATGAGCTGAAAAATCATTTTCCTTATCTTATTGGTACAAGCAACTATCATTTAGCAGAACGTATGCAATTAGCCCCTGTGGGTACACAAGCTCATGAGTGGTTTCAGGCACATCAACAAATTAGTCCTGAACTATCAAATAGTCAGCGTGCTGCCTTGCAATCTTGGCTAGATGAATACCCCGTTCAATTAGGTATTGCATTAACAGACTGTATTACAATGGATGCTTTTTTGCGTGATTTTGATAAGACCTTTGCAGAGCGTTATCAAGGTTTACGTCACGACTCTGGCGACCCTATTGAATGGGGGGAAAAAGCGATTGCACATTATGAGAAACTGGGCATCGATCCAATGAGTAAAGTATTAGTCTTTTCTGATAGCCTAGATTTTCAAAAAGCATTAGTACTTTATAAACATTTCCATAAACGTATTCGTTTAATCTTTGGTATTGGTACTCGGCTCACTTGTAATATTCCGCAAATAACGCCACTTAATATTGTCATTAAGCTGGTGGAGTGTAATGGTAAGCCAGTTGCTAAATTATCAGATAGTCCAGGCAAAACGATTTGCGAAGACGATGATTTTGTTGACAAGCTACGCAAAGCCTTTGATGTTCCTCTTGTCAAACAAGCCTGTTAATTAGCTAAAAATCTTTATTAGTAAAAGAAAGGGTAATAATTGCCCTTTCTTTTGTCATAACCTCTACTTTTATCAATAATTCCCCTATTTTTATCAATTTATTTTATACAAAAGCTTTTCTCTTCTTTATTGACTCTTTAAACTAAAATTTCCTACTTGTTTCCTGCGCTATTGCAAGTAACATAGAAAAACTGTCCGACAGGGGCAGAGTGAATTAACCAAACAATTATTTTAATTAAACGAAGAGAGATTTATTTATGATCGTTGCGCCTGTAGTCGACGTACTGCAAGGCCGTATCGCGGTTGGCGAAGACGTCACCGTTCGCGGTTGGGTACGTACAAGAAGAGATTCAAAAGCTGGTATCTCATTTCTTACCGTCTATGACGGTTCCTGCTTTAATCCAGTACAGGCCATCATTAATAATAATTTACCGAATTATCAAGATGAAGTGCTGCACTTAACCACAGGCTGTTCTGTGGAAGTCACCGGTAAAATTGTTGAATCTCCGGGCCAGGGACAGAACTTTGAAATTCACGCCACCAATGTTGTTGTGGTAGGAATGGTCGATGATCCGGAAACTTATCCGATGGCCGCCAAACGTCATAGTATTGAGTACCTGCGTGAAGTTGCTCACCTTCGTCCTCGTACTAACTTAATTGGTGCAGTTGCACGTGTTCGTCACACATTAGCACAAGCACTACATCGTTTCTTCGATGAACAAGGCTTCTTCTGGGTTTCTACGCCACTAATTACAGCGGCTGATACAGAAGGTGCGGGTGAAATGTTCCGTGTCTCTACACTCGATATGAACAATCTGCCACGTACAGATAAAGGCGAAGTTGATTTCAGCGAAGACTTTTTTGGCCGTGAAGCGTTTTTAACCGTATCAGGTCAGTTAAATGGTGAAACTTACGCCTCTGCATTAAGCAAAGTGTATACTTTCGGCCCAACATTCCGTGCTGAAAACTCAAATACCAGTCGTCACCTTGCTGAATTCTGGATGGTTGAACCTGAAGTGGCCTTTGCTGATCTTAACGATATCGCAGCCCTTGCTGAAAAAATGTTGAAATACACCTTTGCTGCCGTATTGGCAGAACGTAAAGATGATATGGAATTCTTTGCACAACGTGTCGACAAAGACGCTATCACACGCTTAGAGAACTTTATCACCTCTGATTTTGCTCAAATTGATTATACCGATGCAGTTACGGTGCTTGAAAACTGTGGTGAGAAATTTGAAAACCCAGTTTACTGGGGTGTTGACCTTTCTTCTGAGCATGAACGTTATCTGGCAGAGAAACACTTTAAAGCACCTGTTGTTGTGAAAAACTATCCGAAAGATATCAAAGCATTCTATATGCGTATGAATGAAGACGGTAAGACCGTAGCAGCGATGGATGTATTAGCACCCGGCATTGGTGAAATTATTGGTGGCTCTCAACGTGAAGAGCGTTTAGAGATGTTTGATAAACGTTTAGACGAAATGGGAATGAGTAAAGAAGACTACTGGTGGTATCGTGATCTACGTCGTTATGGCACTGTACCTCACTCAGGTTTCGGTTTAGGTTTTGAACGTTTAGTTGCTTATGTGACCGGTGTCGCAAATGTTCGTGAAGTTATTCCATTCCCTCGTACACCAAGAAATGCAGATTTCTAATTTAGTGATTGATTAGTATTTAGCTAAAATTTTGTAGTGCTGTTTTATTGTACAGATTTAGCTTAAGTAAAGAAGCCAACCGCAAGGTTGGCTTTTTTTATGCATGGCTGTTATTTGATTAAAAAGTTCCCCTAAATACACACTTTGAAATACATAGTTACAATTTGTTACACTTTTTTCGTTTTTGTAGCAAATTGGGGGTAGATAAAATTTTTTACCAATGGAACACTGTCACCCGACACAGACGACACTTAACTCTCATAAATAGTTCCATAAAAATTAAGAAACTATTTCTGGCAGTGGCAAAGGTGTCTGAATAACACCAATGAGGGTAATAATAATGATGAAGCGCAATCTTCTTGCAGTGGTAATCCCAGCTTTAATGTTTGCTGGTGCAGCAAACGCAGCTGAAATGTACAACAAAGACGGCAACAAAGTAGACATCTACGGTAAAGTTGACGTTCGTCATTACTTCGCTGATAAAGACTCAGGTGAAGACGGTGACGGTTCTCGTGCACGTATCGGCTTCAAAGGCGAAACTCAAATCAATAAAGATTTAGTTGGTTTTGGTCGTTTTGAATACGAAATTCGTACTAGCAATGCTGAAGGTGATACTGATTCACGTGCTCGTTTTGCTTACGCAGGTTTTAAATTTGCTGACTACGGTTCTATGGACTATGGTCGTAACTACGGTGTAATTTACGACACCAACGCATGGACAGACGTTCTACCTTTATTTGGTGGCGACTCCATGGCACAAACTGACGTTTACATGACTAGCCGTACTACTGGTGTTTTAACTTACCGTAACACTGATATGTTCGGTTATGTTGATGGTCTGAACTTTGCTCTGCAATACCAAGGCAAAAACAACGAAAATACTATCAACAAGCGTGATGGTAAAAAAGCTAATGGTGACGGCTTCGGTTTCTCTACAGCTTATAACTTAGGCTGGGGCGTAACTCTGGGTGGTGGTTATTCAAACTCTGCTCGTACTTCTTGGCAGCAAGATAACAGCACTGCTAAAGGTTCTCGTGCAGAAGCATGGAACGTTGGTGGTAAATTCGCAGCTAACAATGTTTACTTAGCGGCTATGTACGGTGAAACTCGTAACATGACTAGCTTCAATAAAGGCATTGCTAACAAAACTCAAAACATTGAGTTAACTGCGCAGTATGACTTCGCTGATTTAGGTCTGAAACCATCTTTAGGTTATGTTCAATCTAAAGGTAAAGACTTAGATGTTAACGGCGTAAATGACGAAGATTTAGTTAAATATATCTCTGTAGGTTCTTTCTACAAATTTAACAAAAACATGACTGCAGTTGTTGATTACAAAATCAACCTGCTGAAATCTGATAACAAACTGGGCATCAACGACGACAACGTAGTTGGTTTAGGTCTGACTTATCAGTTCTAATTACCGCTTAGGTAATTAAACAGTCAAGTTAATTGATTTGAAAAGCAACACTTCGGTGTTGCTTTTTTATTTGTACTACTACTGTCTATCTCAATCTCTTGTTATTTATCCCTCTTTTTTCTTCTTATTCTCGATGTTTTCTTTCTCTTTATTTTTGCATTTGCAGTAGATCTGTTTATTTATTCACTGAAAAACATTGTAACTTCTTTATTTTTAACAACTTCAAAAAGTTTATCATACTAAACAATTATTATTTTTTAGTGATTATTTTTACATGTTAATGTAATCACAGGATATTCACTTATTTACATCTTGATTTGCTATTTATTCTCACTTAGTTCACAACTTCTTGTTAATTTCTCTACAAACAGTTGGCAAAAATCCCTCATAGCGTTACTCTTGATACTCATATTTCGGCTTCGTTTTGAGCTTAGGGAACAATTACACTATGTTTGAGAAAATCATTGCTGCACCAGCCGATCCTATTCTGGGTTTAGCTGATAGTTTCCGTTCTGATCCTCGTGAAAACAAAATTAACTTAGGGATTGGTGTTTACAAGGATGAGACAGGTAAAACGCCTGTTTTAACCACAGTTAAGAAAGCAGAAAAATACCTGTTAGAAAACGAAACCACCAAAAATTACCTTCCTATTAGCGGTATCCCTGAATTTGGCAATGTGACCCAAGCACTTTTGTTTGGTGAACAACATTCTATTATCTCTGAAAAACGCGCACGCACAGCACAAGCCCCTGGGGGAACAGGAGCTTTACGTATTGCTGCTGATTTTATTGCTCAGCAAACCACAGCAAAACGCGTTTGGATAAGCAACCCTACTTGGCCTAATCATAATAATATTTTCCAAATTGCAGGTCTTGAGATCTGTAATTATGATTATTACGACGCAAAAAATCATGGATTAGACTTTGATGGTATGCTAGCAAGCCTTACTAAAGCTCAAGCGGGTGATGTTGTCCTGTTCCACGGTTGCTGTCATAACCCAAGCGGTATTGATCCAACGGAAGAACAATGGCGTCAATTAGCAGCGCTATCAGCAGAGAAAGGCTGGTTACCTGTTTTTGACTTCGCATACCAAGGTTTTGCTCGCGGTCTTGAAGAAGATGCACAAGGTTTACGCCTCTTTGCAGAAAAAAATCCTGAGCTTATTGTTGCAAGTTCATATTCTAAAAACTTCGGTCTTTACAATGAACGTGTAGGTGCATGTACTATTGTCACCAAAGACAGTGACACGGCTGAAAAAGCCTTTAGCCAAGCAAAAGCCATTATTCGTGCTAACTACTCAAACCCACCAGCACACGGTGCTTCAGTGGTAACAACGATTCTTTCTAACTCAGAATTAAAAGAAGAGTGGATTGAAGAACTAACGACTATGCGTGAACGCATTCAGCGTATGCGCCAATTGTTAGTTACGACACTACAAGAAAAAGGGGCTAAGCAAGACTTTAGCTTTATTATTGACCAAAATGGCATGTTCTCATTTAGTGGTTTGAATAAAGAGCAAGTTGAGCGCTTACGTGCTGAATACGGTATTTATATCGTAGGCTCTGGTCGTATTAACGTTGCCGGTTTAACCCTTGAGAATATGGTGCCACTGTGTGAAGCCATCGTTGCAGTACTCTAATTGTCTTTAACGTGCAATTAGATGAATGCCACGTTATACAATGTGGCATTTTTATTTAAACAAAAGAAATAAAAATCATATTTTTTACGTATAAAAAAGCTCTTTATTATAAAGAGCTTTCACTTATTCACTTTACTCAGCGCAACTATTACCAGATTGGCATTTCATCTTGTAAAAACGGGTTGTATTGGCGTTCATGCCCTAAATTAGACATAGGGCCATGTCCCGGAATAAACAGATAATCATCACCTAAAGGCAACACTTTATTTTTGATTGATGCAATAAGATCGGCATGGTTTCCGCGTGGAAAATCGGTACGGCCAATGCTTTCTTTAAATAACACATCTCCCATAGAGATAAGTTTATTCTTATGATTTACAAAAATAATATGTCCTGGTGTATGCCCAGGGCAATGTAAAACAGATAACGAAATTGTTTTACCAATTGTGATGGTATCGCCTTCATTTAACCAGCTATCTGGTGCAAATGACTTTCCGCAAGGGAAATTAAACATACGGCACTGTTGCTCTAATTCCTCTAATAAGAAATTATCTTCTTTATGAGGCCCATAAATAGGAACATGAAAGTGCTCAACAATCTGAGAGGTGCCTGCAATATGATCAAAGTGTCCATGTGTTAATAATACTTTGGTCAATGTTAATTGGCGTTTTTCGATTTCCGCAATCAGTCTTTCGACATCGCCACCAGGATCAACAATTGCCGCTTCCTTCGTTTCATCACACCAAATAAGGGTGCAATTTTGCATATAGTTTGTCACAGGTACAATGTGATACATCATGAATCACTCCACTCTCTATTAACTAATTCTCAATAGCTTACCATGAGCGGACTGGTCCCGTATCAATATGAACAAAATTACTTTTTGGATAATACCCAACTCCCCCCGCTTTCATTCTTAGCGCCACTTGACGAACTTTTGAAAGCTCAGTCCCCACTAAACGAAAATCCATTGCTTGTCCGCGAGTATGATAGCTTTTCTTCGCAACACCACTGCTACTTTGTCGTAAATTATTATTGGTCACTAAAGAGCGATAGCCTGAAATAAGTTCAACGGGCTTATTATTATTCAGCATCACTTGCAATAGATAAATTTGGTCAAACAATGCAGGGTCGATGGTTTTAATTTTATTTTGACGATAATCTCTAAAAAGGTGATTTAACTTAGCAAGCTCTTGTTTATTATAACGTTTTCCATCAAAAAACTCGGCTTTAATAGTTTCACCAGTATTTAAATTATTAAAGCGAAGGATTTTTGGACGAGGTGTTGCTAATGAAGCAAAAGCATGAGAAGGCAATAACCCCAACCCCACAGCGGCCATACCGAGCCCTAGCCACTTACGGCGATGTGAATCAATAATATCCATAGTATATGTACTCAATAATTATTTCAGGAGGAAGAACCTTTATTATGACAATATTTTTCTCGAATTGTTTCTTATGGTTTGTATAGTATTGTAAATAACAATTCATTTCAATTTAATGCCATCAGACATTTTATAAATTTAGCTATTTATACTAAAGTCTCTTTTTATCTTTCTATTTTTAATGGAAATTTTAAAAATATTTTATAAATTTATAATTTTTTAGTGATCTTATTTTTATATATAAAATTAAAAAAACATCTTATTGATTTATATAGAAATAAAGGGCAATTAAACTAATCGCCCTTTATCCAATTTATATTTATTAATATTACAAGTATTTCTTAATATTCTCTAAATAAGGTTGTGCATTGGTAATGCTCTTATCATAGCCATAAATGTCTGCTCGATATTGAGGTGCATTTTCCTGTGCAACCCATGCAGTTTGATAATATAAATAAACAGGAATACGTTCAGGAATGGGCGCATATTGTGTTGATCCACGTTTTAATGCCGCATCAATTCTATCTTGTTTCCATCCTGCATCACCTAATAAAATCGAGGCCAACTGAGAGGCTTTATTAACACGAATACATCCCGAGCTAATTGCGCGCATATTTTTTGAAAACAGTGAATGATTTGGTGTGTCATGTAGGTATATCGCATCTGAATTTGGCATATTAAACTTATAACGCCCTAATGAGTTTGTTGGTCCCGGCGCCTGCCAAATTCGATAAGGGAAATTACTTGCACTCATATTTTGCCAATCAATATCATAAGGATTAATTGGGTAAGCATCATTGCCCCATCCGGAATAAATGGTATATCCCTTACGGCTAAAGTAGCTAGGATCTGCTTTACCTCTAGGGACAATATCTTTGCGAGTCATACTTGTTGGCACATTCCAAGGTGGATTAACCACAACATTATTTAATGCACTACTCATAATTGGCGTTTTTCTATCTGGACGACCGACTATCACTTTTGAATCAAGAATAAGTTCGTTGTTGGCATAAAAATAGAGTGAAAAATCAGGAATATTCACCCAAATGCCTGTGTCACCAATAGCCGGTGTTAAGCGAAGGCGTTGAATATTTAATGCCATAATACTGGCGCGTTGTGTTGGCGTTGTATTTAACCATGCACGCGTTTGTCGCCCAATAATTCCATCTGGCTCTAAACCATGAGCGGTTTGAAATAATTTAACAGCAGTGATTAAAGGTGCATCATAAACGATTGTCGCAATTTCTTGCTCATTTTCAGCCAACTCAGGAATTAATTTTAAATAACGTAAAATCTGTCTCAGTGGTACAACTTCTTGTGATGATTGATTTGGTTTTAATGATGTCGTTCCCGTCATCTCAGGCCAAACAATCGAACTATGTAATTGTTTACGTACTTCTTCTTTCATTAAAGCGTAATAAGGATGAGACGGAGCATAAGAAATAACGAAGCTACCTAAAGTGCTATTTTGAATATTTTGTTGTAGGTCAACCATGGATTTATCTGACGGTGATGGTAGGCTTTTTGCGCCATCACGATACAATAAAGATACGCCTGATTTATTCACTTGCTCAACAAAACTGATATAACCTAAAAATGCGTCTGATAAAATAATATCACGCCCTTCTTTTGTTAACTCCGGTGTTTCTAATTGTGTTAACCATTGTCCAAATTGAGGCTGAATACCTGAAATAGCCACTTCTGCAATTTGTTCCTGTAATTGCTGTGCGATTTTTTCATCTTGCCAGATTAATGTGAGGTTATTTGCTTGGTAAACTTTCACTAATTGAGTTAAATAGAATGGTTTATATCCCGTTGGGATCCATGATTGTAGTTTTGTTCTTGCCTCTAACTCGGTAACTTGTGGAATATTCATTACCACAGTGGCAGGTATAGTCATAGCTTCGTTAGTCATAGGAACTAACGTTGCGTTTTCTATTTCGGGTGTAGATAAAATAGCTGACTCCGCTTCTGTAGCCACTGCATAATGCCCAGAAAGAAGAGTTCCTATAACGACTGAATATGTAATTGCTCTTTTAATTGGTTGGTACGCCATAAATCCCCTACCCTCATCCCTTATTATTATTTTGATATCCTAGAATATTAGATGAGCTTGGAGAAGAGTTTTATAGGAATAAACTAATATTTTTAAAGTTTTATAACCCTTTGATGGAAATTTAATTTTATTCAATCAAAAAAAGACCACTTAGTTATTTTTATATTCAAAAATAGAGTTTAAATAAAAAATCAACAAAAGAACAAAAAACAGACATTTTGAAAAAAATTTCAAAATATAATAAAATATTGAAAATAGATAATAAGATTATTTAAATAAAAGGTGTTTTAATCGAGAAAAAGGCGTAGTTTCCTACGCCTGACAAATAAAGGTAAACAAAGGATAAAAATTAGTATTCTGAATTGATAACAACTTCTTCGCCAAACTGACCCGCTTTTGGCAATGGTTGGTAAGAAGAGTTAGCAGCACGCAGAATACGAATACCACGGATATTCAGTTCATCTGCCGCCGCGATATCTGCATCAGCATCACCGTAGTAAATTTTCAATTTATGATCACGCATCCAGCTTACTTTATTATTTGCACCAGGTTGGTCACCCGCGAAAATAACAGGCTGCATTTTATCAGCAGGGATATTTAAACCTTCTTGAACATATTTGGTCACAGTCTCAGTTTTAGTTTTAGTACGACCAGTAATGAAATAAACAGTATCACCACGTTTTAAGTGCATTTGAACAAGATCGATACCGACTTGTTTAGGCATACTGAATTTATCCCACTCATTATTCATTTTCTCCCAGAACTCTGGATTTTTCAGATAACTGAAATCATTTGGAGAATATTCTAGTTTACCGCGATAAAAACCTGGGCTTGAGAATAAAACAGTATCATCAATATCAAAACCAACCGCCATTGGCGCTTGGCCTGCTAAGCTTTTTTCTATATCTGCAACAGAAACCCAATTAATTGGTTGTTGTTGTGCTAATTGAGCAACAGTAACACCTGGGCTGACAACTTCTGGCATATGAACTTTTGCCATTGCCGCGCCATTTAAACTTAACGCTAAAGCAATTGCACTAAAAGCTAACGTGACTTTACGCATTTTCTTTCCTTTAATTTTTTATATTAATCACATACGGCAACAATCATAGACATCACGCTTACATTTAAATGAGATGTGGCGCACGTTATATCATTTAAATTTTCATTTTTTTGTTAATTTACTTTCATTTTTTGATCTATCTAACACTTTGAAAAAAGAAGGCGCTATGAGCATATGCCCATAGCGCCTTTCTATTTTTCTCTCTGTCGTTGATAACGAAATAAAATTATTCTGTTATTTCAGCAACATTTGATGATGCAATTTTATCTTTTTCAGCGTGTTGGCCAAAACCTTTTAAACCCACAACGTGAACATGTTCTGTACCGTTGAACACTTTACGGACGAGTTTATAAGTCGTGCCTTTTTCTGGGCTGATATTTTCTGGTGCCGCAATAATCAATTGCATATCGAGACGATCACAAAGTTCAAATAATGTCGCTATAGATTTCGCATCCAAACGTGCGGCTTCATCAAGGAAGAGTAAGCGACAAGGAGAAATATCTTTTCCTCTTAAGCGTCGTGATTCTTCTTCCCAACTTTGTACAACCATCACCAGAATTGACATTCCTGTACCAATCGCTTCACCAGTCGATAAAGCGCCACTTTCCGCTTTTAACCACCCTTCTGGCCCACGATTAACCTCAACATCCATTTCAAGGTAATTACGGTAATCTAACAGCTCTTCCCCCACAGTTTGTGGCATACGTTGACCAATATCTACTTGTGGATTTAAACGTTGATAAAGCTTCGCCATCGCTTCAGAGAAGGTAAGGTTTTGGTTTTTAAATAAGTCTTGGTATTGATTATCTTCTTCTGATAACACATCAAGAAGCACTTGATGACTTTCACGAATATTGACGTTAAGTCGAACACCTCGCACTTGGCCAAATGAAACCGCTTGTAAACCTTGGTTTAGCATACGGATACGGTTTTGCTCTCGTTGGATAGTTTTGCGAATAATATTCGCGACACTTCGTGAACTAATCGCTAATTTCTGTTCACGGCTTGTCAGTTCTTCCGTTAAGCGAGCAAGCTCAATTTCCATCTGTTCAATTGCATCAACTGGATCGTCGGTTTTAATGATATCTTGGCGAATACGCTCTCTTAAATGCTGATATACCGCAATAAAGAACTGAACTTTACGATCAGGATATTTTGCATCTTCAGAACGACGTAATGCATCACGTAAATATTCATTATCAGCAACAGCTTGACGTAATGCACCTAGCGCCTTATCCGACATTGAACGCAATTCATCAGCAGAAAGGTAAGCGAAGTCTCGGCGATGCAAACGACGTTCCATACCATTTTCTTTCACTAACCGCATCACCGCACACCAGCCCGCTTTTGCACTCACAACATGCTCACGAATTTGAATGTAGTCACGTTCAAGTTTACGAATTTTCTTGGTTAGATTATCGCGTTCAGCTTCACTCAGTGCGATATCTCGCTCAAGTTGACTAATTCGTGTACGGTTAGCACTGACAGCAGCATAACGTTGATCACGTAGCTCTTTAGCTCTTGCTTCTGCGCCAACATCAATATGGATCCCTGTATCACGCATCTCTTGCTCAAGTTCTCTGAGCAATTCAGATTTAGTGTCAAAGGAGCTTTTTAATGATGCGAGTACTTGATTAAATTGAGCACATTGAGCTTGTTGCTGACGATAAAGTTCTCTTGCCGTAGCACGTTCTGTTTCTGCCATTTCTAAACGATGACGTAGTTTCTCGTTAAGATCGCTATTTTCACTCACAATCTCAACCGCATCGCTATAGCTAAAGTGTGCACGACGTTGTACAACTTCCACCAGCAAGAAAGCCTGTTGTTGATAACGCTGTTGTTCTGCTTTAGCGTGTTCGTAATCCTGTGCTAATTGCTCATGTTCTTGTGGATCACTTTGTAAAATTGATGCAATAGGTTCTAATGTTGCCAGTGCTTTTTCATGACGCTGTAAATAGCGCATAGACTCTTCAGCGCTATACAGCTCTTCACGTAATTCTTCAACGCGATCAATTAGCGTTTCATCCATCAAGATATTCACTTGAGGGATCAGTTTATTAAGTAAATTTAACGACTCTTTTGCTTGAGCATAATGTTGACGTTGCTGTTGAGTATTCTCTTCATACTGTGTTAATGCCCTCTCTAGCTCATTGCGTCTTTGATTAAGTTGACGGATATCCTCTTCAGGATCAGCTTCAAACGCGACTGAAATATGTTGCCCGACAAATTGGCTAAAAGCATGGTGCGCACGTTGAATTTTTTGTACATCAAAAGCTTGCGTTGCATAAAGCTCAGAAAGCTCATCGCGTTGGCGAGATAATATTTCTAATTGATTCTCACGCGCCGCGCGACCAAAAAGCGGAATTTCAGGGTAGCGAGAATAACGCCATTGCCTATCTGAGCTCTTGATAAGAACCGCTTTCTCCATCTCTTGTGCATTAAATACACTGTCATCGAAAGATTGTGGATCCCCTTCGATAAAATAGAGATCTTCAGGGCAATCTTCTAACGTTTCTAACTGTTCCTGAACTTGAGACAAATCTTGCACAACAATTGCGTGACGTGCAGGGCCATATAGCGCTGAAAAATAAGGCGCATCATCCAATGTAATATCATCATAAATCTCAGATAATAAAACCCCATTAAAGCGCTCTGCTAGCGTAATTAATCGTCCATCTTCAGCACCGCTAGGCTGACTTAAACGTTCAATTTGTGCTTCAATCTGCTGTTTACGCGTCGCAGTTTCATCACGTAATACTGTGGCTTCACGCTCTTTTTCAAGTAACTGTTGCATATATTCAGTTACTTGATGACCCGTTTCAAAAGATTGGCGAGTTTGCTCACACAGCTGTGTTAACGCATCTTGTGCCGCAAGCCATGCAGGTGCTTGTTTTTTCAGCTTTTCAATTTGTTGCTTGAGTTGATCCAGCTCTTGGCGCATTTGCATGCGATGTTCACCAGATTCGTTAACATAATCGCTAAGCTCTTCAATTTTTGCTTCCAGCTCATCTTGTAAAATTAAAAGATCATCTGGCTCCATCGATTTACCATGATGCTTATTAAATTCTTCAAGCTGGCGCTGGGCATTATTTCTTTGATGTAAGCGTTGCTCTAATTCTGCCAACTGCATACGAATAGGATGAACCCTATCTGCTTGATGGCGATGAGAAGACCATTCACGTAATGCGGTTTTGGCGACACCCCATGCATCTTTACGATCAACCTCACCAACAATGCCGCTAACCAATTTATACGCTTGATCAAACTGTGTTTTTGCCGCTTCAGAAACATTGAGTTTCTGTTCCATAGAAAGTAGCGAATGGGTAAGAGTTTGAATTTTTGCTTGAATATGTTCAGCCCATTGATCCGCATTAGTTTCATCTAAATCAGCAATGTTACATTGTGCTTTTGCTCGCTCTAAAGCCTGTACTGCTTGACGATATTGAATAGCGCGTGTTTGTTGTACGTCTAATGCTTGCTGATAATCTGCTAACTGATTTTTCAGTTCATCAACTTCTTCTTCCGCAGACTCTACTCGCGCTTCGAGCTCTTCTTTTTTAGAAGCCGCCTCTTCAACCACTTCACTTTGCTCTTCTAAACGGAAAGTGATCTCTTCTACATCAGCAACGTAACGGTCTATTTTTTCTTGTTGGCGAACCGCATTTTGCACTAAGTTTAATCGGTCACTTGCTGCTTGATAATCCGCCTCAAGATCAGAAGAAAGTGCTTGTTGCTCTTCCAACTCTTTACCCATTTCAATAAAGCGATATGCCTCGTTATTGATGGATTTTCTCTGGCGCCATAATTCACGGCGGACTTCTAGCGCTTCATCAAGATGAACACGTCGTTCATTAGCATGGCGCATATAATCAGCTGCAACATAAGATGTCGCTTCTGTAATTAAGTGCTTAAATAAATCACGATCAGATTGTGTGACACGAATAGCTTCAAGTGTCATGCGGTTTTCCCGCAATGCACCTTCCATATCTTGGAATGCTTTTCTTACACCGCTATTTTCAGGTAATAAATAATCTCGTAAAGAACGTGTGATCGCACTTGAAATACCACCATACAATGAGGCTTCAATTAAACGATAGAATTTGGCGCGATCACTCGCTGAACGTAAACGTTTAGGGATAACGCCTAAATCAAACATTACGGCATGAAAATCAGTGATAGAATTAAACTGTCTGAAAACAACACCATCAATCGCTTCAACTTTTTCTTTTAATTCATTGAGTGGTAAAACGCGCGCTTGGCGATCGGCAACAGCTTGGGTCAGAATTTCTGTTGGATTCTCTGCCATCGGCAACCCTTGGATCATAAAGGGTTTGATATCAACTTTTTTATCACGCCCTGCAATTTGCTGTAAACGCACACCAACCACAGCACGTAAGTGACGTGAGTTGATCACATCTAATACGGCATAACACACACCAGGACGCAGTTTCCCATATAGCCCTTTATCACGAGAACCACTTGTCGATCCTGCTTCGGTGGTATTGCGAAAGTGCAACAAAGTAAGATCAGGGATCATTGCGGTGATAAATGCAGCCATAGTGGTTGATTTACCTGCTCCATTCCCGCCTGATAATGTCGTCACCAATTCATCTAAGTCAAAAGTACGAGCAAAGAACCCATTCCAGTTGATCAGTGTTAATGAGCGAAATTTTCCACGTTCAATCATTTATTTTCTTCCTCCGCATCATCTTCACTCGATTGTAACTGCTCATCTTCATTTTCTTCATCTTCGTTTGGTGATTCGGAACTGTTCTCAAGCGCCATAGCTTCACCATCACGGATCATTCGTATTTGAGCCTCAATAGGTGAATCACCACTACGCACATCAGCACCAAAGCGAAAAACAGACTCAGTGATTGAAAAACGCTGCATATCATTTAATAAGAATGAAATCATACCTAAACGTCGTAAACGATTTAGAGAGGTTCTCATTTTTTCTTGTAATTTTTGCAAATCAAGATCAGACCCCGTTGAGCGTTGGTTCACTAAGCGTAAAAGTTTGGCTTCATCTGCTAATGTTCTTAATTCATCAAATAATTCTTGAACAGTGAATATTCCCTGATTCGCTAATCGTTCAGGGCTAAGATAGAGATAACAAAGAATTTTCCCCACCAGCATATCCATTTCAGATAGTACAGAACGAGGAATAAGCGTAGTTGAGCGAGGACGTAAATAGAAAAAACCTTCTGGTGCTCGAATTAATTCAACATTATAACGCGCATAAAAATCTGATAACTCATCTTGAAAGTCCATCAAGAATGCATGATTATCCAGAGAATCTATACCGATATGCCGACCTGCACGTAATTGGCTATCCAGTTCAGGGAAAAGTGAGTTCGCTAATGCCTGCGCCAGTTTTGCTGGCATAAATTGTTCAGTATGTATCGATGACATGCGCTTGTACCTTAGCTCCATATTCGTTAATTTCTGACCATTTTGCAGGTAATCCTGCGAGCTCAGCTTTTGCCACACCTAATCGCACCGCCTGATCAATGACAATACGGGCAACATCGAAATGTTTCTGTTGCGGATAACGATTAAGATATTCAACTAATACTGAACTGAGATCTAATGCTCGTTGCTCTAATTTGTAAGAAGCAAGCTCTTGTTCTACCCATTGCGTTATTTGTTCGTTCACTTCGCTGAACATTTGGTATTCGAGTTCTTCGGGTAATTCACCGGTGACTTCTTCATCTCGTAGCGTTAGTTCTTCATCACGCATATCATACAACCTATCTGCATTAGCGTAAGTTAATGCCCATGGGCTGTCGAAATAGTTTTGTACTGATTGACGTAATCGACGAGAGAATATACGATTTTTATCCATATCAATCGCCGTACGAATAAATTTATGGACATGTCTATCATAGCCAATCCATAAATCAATAGATTGCTGACCCCAGCTAATAATACGATCAAGCTTACTTTGTAGCTCAAATACTAACGTATCAATTTGATCGACATGACCTGTATTCATGTTTGCTTCTTGGATACGCAACAGATTGGCTTGAAGTTTATCACCTGCGGCTTCAAGCGTATCTTGTAGCTCTCTTAGTGTGCCGGAAGTTTCAGATAAGAGTTGTTCACAGCTTGAAATAGCAGCTTGCCAGTCTTGATTTAATAACTCAGCAATATCTTCTTTTACCGTATTTTGCTGCTCATCCATAATTCTCTGTGACAAATCAATGCTATCGAAAATTTCTGCTACTGAATATTTCAGTGGTGCAAAAACATTGCGATGCCAATGATATTCATCGCCCCCTTCTTCAGCAGAGCTTGCAGCAGAATCGAGTTCTCCGGCCACTATAGATAACTGCATAGATAAACGTAACGATGAAAACTCACGTTGGCGAATATAATAATCACTTATTCCAATGCCTAACGGGGTTAGACGATATATTGCATTACCTTCTACCAGTTCACTGGTAAAACGGTTAAAAAGCCGTTGCTTAACCATATCATTAATGGCGTTATTGGCACGGACTTGTATTGATTCTGCGGGTTGTTCAAAGCCTTTACAGACCTCTCTAAAGGCGTCAATTAACTCCCCTTCACTAATTTCGCCATCAAGGCGTTCACTGTTTAATACAGCGACTGCCATCAAAAAAGCTAATCTTTCAGGTGGCAGTGAGATTGAGAAATCATTTTTTCTCGCCCAAGACACTAACTCAGGAACGGTCTGGGTAAAATCACTCATAGTACATCCTTAATTTACACGCTTTTGTGCCATGACATGAATGTAACGCCCCAGACTGATATAGGGCTCTTGTCGACAATAACGTTGCTCTAATGCAAGCAACGATGGAAAATCTTTATTTTGTAACTGACGACTTTGTAAATAATCATGAAAAACGCGAACACCTGTCTTTCCTAATATTGTCATTGAAAATTCAGTCAGCCATTGATAGACATCTTCAGGTTGCAATGGGTTTTGAGGTGACAACGATTTTTTTCTTCTTCGAGGAATTTCAGGATTTGCCAGATGAAAATTCCCCAATATCGCATTTCTCATAACAATGCCATTTGCATTGTAAAACATCAGCGATAAGATACCATTAGGTAACAACATATCGGTAAGAACATTTACGGCGTCTTTCTGATCCGTGATCCACTCCAATACAGCATGAAACAGAATTAAGTCAACGCTTTCATCTCTATGCTCTTTAATCTCTTGAGCAGCACAACAAATAAATGTCATATTCTCAGCAACACCTTCGTCAATAGCTGCTTCTTGCGCGCGATTAAGCATCTCTTGTGATAAATCACATAAGATAATTTGGTGTCCCAATTTAGCTAACTGACGAGAGAAATACCCTTCACCACCGCCTGCATCTAAAATACGCAGAGTACGGTTAGGGAAAAGAGTTAATAATTGTTGTAAATCTTCCCAAATCACCGCTTGGCGAATTTTACCCTTTGTTGTGCCGTAGATATTGCGGGAGAATTTATCTGCAATATCGTCAAAATTACGATCTGACATTAAAACGCCTCATGATAACAACCTGCTACTTGCGCTCTTTGCATTCTGATAAATTCAAAAAATATGAGACACTGTACATAAAATTAAGACAGCAATTTTACCAGTGTTCTATGATACTGACTGTTTTCTCTAAAGAAATAAGCCATGAATCAGACTATTCGCAAAGCGCAGTATAAATATAACGCTTATTAATGAAAAAATTAACGTTCAAACGCTTATCGTTTTATAAATAATTTAACGGTTCTTTATTTCTATTGATTAAAACTTAGTGAAATGTCGTTGTGCTCACTATTTTGACACAATGCCTCTATGATCCCCTAGTTTTCACTAAGCTTTCACTATCAATTGCATGTATTTCACTCAATTTAGGATGATTTATGCTGTTTTTGCTCAAAAAATATGTTGCTGGCTTTCTAATGCCCTTACCTTTGCTCTTATTAATCGCTTTTTTTGCCTTGGCTCTGCTTTGGTTTACTCGTTGGCAAAAAACAGGAAAAAGCCTACTTACGGTGGTACTTATTCTACTCACTATTTTAGGCATACAACCTGTTGCTGATACTCTATTAATGCCAAGTGAAAAAGAGTATCAAGCTCGTTATGAATTACGAGAAAATTCACCACAAGATGTGAACTACATTGTTGTTTTAGGGGGGGGATTTACTTATAACCCCGAATGGGCACCTAGTGCTAACCTTCTCAATAATAGCTTATTTCGTGTTGTAGAAGGCGTTAGGCTTTATTATCGTAATCCTAATGCGACATTGATTTTTACAGGTGGTGCTGGCGTTAATCAAATAAGTAGTGCAGAGGTTGCAACTCAGGTAGCACAATCTTTAGGCGTACCCGCGAATAAAACCATTGCATTATCAATACCAAAAGATACCGAAGAAGAAGCCTATGAGGTTGATAAGCTCATCGGTAAACAACCTTTTTTACTCGTGACTTCAGCCAACCATTTAGCACGTGCTGAACGTTTCTTTTTAGCCAGAGGTATGAAGCCTATTGTGGCACCGGCTAACCAATTAGCAATCACTTCGCCATTGCATCCTTGGGAGAAGTATTTTCCTTCGGCGACCTATTTTCAACATAGTGAACGTGCGTGGTATGAGTTTTTAGGATCAATGTGGCAATCAGTCAAACCTGCGGGGCAACCTGCCACTATTACTGAAAATGAAAATCATCAATCTGATAAAGAAGAAAGCCAATAATTAAAAGATATCATTACAGACTGATACAAAAACGGCACTTAATTTAAGCGCCGTTGAAATTTATTTGTTACCGTTAAAAGATCAGAACTCTTGGTTAAGTGCTCGATATGCAGCTCTAGCTGCGACAAGATCATCTTGAGTATCAACACCCACGCCAGGAACTTCTAATGCTTTTGCAACATGGATTTTTTCACCATACCATAACACTCGCAGTTGCTCTAACATTTCAATAGATTCTAATGGGCTTGGTTCCCAAGTAATATATCGACGTATAAAGCCAGCACGATAAGCATAAATCCCAATATGGCGGAGGTAATGCTCACCAATTTCATCGTGTGATAAGTTAAAACGGTCTCTTTCCCAAGGAATGGTTGCTCGAGAAAAATAAAGTGCGAAACCTTTTGCATCCATCACTACTTTCACAGCGTTAGGATTAAAAGCTTCTTTTGAGTCAACAATAGGCACGGCTAATGTTGCCATTCCGGCACCACAACTTGCTAAGTTTTCAGCAACCTGAGTAATAATAGTGGGCGGAATAAGAGGCTCATCACCTTGTACGTTAACGATTATTTCGTCGTCTGCAAATTGGTATTTTTCAATGACTTCAGCTAAACGTTCTGTACCCGAATGGTGATCTTCTCGAGTCATACATGCTTCTCCACCCGCTTTTTCCACAGCGGCAACAACATCTAAGTTGTCGGTTGCGACAATGACACGGTTTGCACCAGAACGCATAGCCTGTTCCATAACACGAACAATCATAGGCTTACCGTGAATATCCGCAAGGGGCTTACCCGGTAAACGGGTCGATGCGTATCGACCAGGGATTATGACCGTGAACATGAAGTTACTTTTCCTCTTCTAGTGATAATTCTCTTGCTTCATTCTCCAGAAGAACGGGGATATTGTCACGAACAGGATAAGCTAAATGATCAATTTTGCAGATAAGCTCAGAATTTTCTTTATCAAAGATAAGTTTGCCATGGCAAACTGGACAAGCAATAATTTCAAGTAAGCGGTGATCCATTTTGTCCCTCTCAAGGGTTAATCATTTTATATGGCAAAAGGATATCATAAGGAAGGATCAGCGTTAATACTCAAAGCCTCCCGTTTAGTGATAATTCGAAAATTATTTTATTTATTAATAAATTTATTATTTTCTTTTTTACTATAAGCAACAAAAAAGCCACATTAATGTGGCTTTTTATCGTTGAGTCTGCAACATCATTAATAAAGAATTACATTCCGCTTTTATTGATAATAATTTAACCTTTTTATTATCTTTATTGCATTCTAATTAACGTCACAACTCTTTTATATTACTTATTCGGCTTGGTGGTCAGCTATTTGTGCTTATCGGCCCCCAATTAGGTATAAACGATCATTTAATCTCAGTATTAAACTATCGTTTTATCTACATCTTCAACAAGGTTAAACCTTATTTAAAATCCGATAACATCAGCGGCTTCTAGGCCTGCAGCTGTTCTGATAACAGAAAATTCAACGTCTTGACCTTCTGTTAATGCTTTATTTTTTGTGTTGGCAATCGCTTTTTTATTGACATAAACTTCTTGTTCAATACCGCTGGCAACAATAAGACCATAACCTTTGTTATTGTCGAACCATTTTACGCGACCCATTCTTAATTGTAATGTCATGATAGATAAACTCCTTTTGTTCTTCGTATAGTTTTTATTTTTCTATACTAATGCATCCTACTTTTTATTATGTCTTCTTATATAAAACCCCAATTAAATTCTGAACACATTAATTTAAGTAGTGCATTTTATTATTTAATATAAATGTTCAAAACCGTGATAGCTAAGCTTAATGAATATTCTAAGGCTTAATCAATATTTACAGTACCAACATGACAAAAAGATGACATGAGGAAGATAGTTTATTGAGCACCTATAAATAAAATAACCGCATATAAGGATTAACAATCACTATTCAAAATAGTTTCTACAATCCATTAGGTGCAAAGCCTATTGCATTCACAGCATAAAAATATTACGTCTACATTAAAGATCCACAAAATATCCACACAAGGCTTTTGAGTAGATAGGGTATTGGCGAGTTAAATTGAACTACGACAAAAGCGATATGCGACTGTGGGTAGGTAATCTTTTATGTAACGCTATCCTGATTTCCACTATAAATATCATTGTTTCAGATCAGATACAAGTTTTTTTCGAGCCGTAAATTAAATTGCTGACCTGTTTTAGCACAGATTGGCTATTTAACTTAGCACTAACTGGTAAATACCACCAATTATCCTGAGCAAAATGCTGACATTTAACAGCATCTTTTTCTGTCATAATAAGGGGCTCATTGAAAGGCGTTAAATCTTGTAATTCTTTGGCGCTGTAATCACTATGATCACTAAATGCTCGAGTTGATATTAATTCAATCCCTTTTTCGCGCAAAGAATTAAAGAAACGAAGAGGATGACCAATACCCGCCATGGCAACTACTTTAGTGATCTCCTGAACGGGTCTTTTCTCACCCGTTTTCAGGTTCACCGCAATATCACCCGCTAAAACCATACCTATTTCATTACCTTGGCTTAAACCACCATTAACGATAATTGCATCAACTGAATGCAAACGAGTAGCGCGTTCCCGCATAGGGCCAGCAGGAAGCCACCAGCCATTACCAAATCGACGTTGCCCATCGATAACTACAATTTCATAATCACGCTGTAGTGCATAATGCTGTAAGCCATCATCCGTGATGATCACATCAAGTTCATGTTGTGCTAATAAGGCTTTTACTGCATCTCGTCGATTAGGTGCAACCGCAACGGGTGCACCAGTTCGATGATAAATTAACACAGGTTCATCACCTGCCATTGCAGGTGTTGTCTCGGATGTTAACAGTAATGGATAATGATCTGATTTCCCGCCATAGCCGCGGGAAACAATACCTGGTTTAAACCCTTTCTGTATTAATTGCTCAACAAGCCATATAACAACGGGGGTTTTGCCATTGCCACCTGCCGTTAAGTTACCAACAACCACGACAGGAACAGAGGCTTTCCATGATGACAACCATCCTTTTTGATATGCAAAGCGCCTTAATAGAGTAATCGCGCCGTACAACCATGAAAATGGAAGTAAGAGGAGATAAAACCAAGATTTACCAGACCAAATCCGTTCAATCATTTACCAAATTGCATCCTGTGAAGTTGAGCATAAACACCTTTTTGATCGATTAAATCAATGTGTGAGCCACGTTCAACAATTTCACCATCTTCAATAACTAAGATTTCATCCGCTTTTTCAATGGTTGATAATCGGTGAGCAATCACTAAAGAAGTTCTATTTTTTTGCAGTTCATCAAGAGCTGATTGAATAGCACGTTCAGATTCTGTATCAAGTGCCGATGTAGCTTCATCAAGGATAAGAATTGGTGAATCACGTAGTAAAGCCCTCGCTATCGCGATACGTTGACGCTGCCCACCAGAAAGCAGAACACCATTTTCACCAATTTCAGTATCGAGGCCTTTATCCATTTTATTGATAAAGTCCATTGCATGCGCCATTTTAGCCGCTTTTTCGATATCTTCACGGCTGTATTGGTCTTCACAAGCATAAACAATATTGTTCGCTACTGTTTCATTAAATAAGTGGACATTTTGAGAAACAAGAGCGACTTGATTACGTAAAGATTTCAGAGTGTAGTCACGAATATCATGTCCATTAATCAATATTTGCCCTTCATTAATGTCATAAAAACGCGTGATTAGATTAGCAATTGTAGACTTACCTGAGCCTGAGCGACCGACTAATGCAACAGTTTTCCCCGCTGGAATAGTAAATGACATATTTCTCAAAGCAGGCGTATCTTTTGTCACATATTGGAAAGTTACATTACGGAATTCAATATCACCCGTCGGTTTTTTCAGCTCCAGTTTACCTGTATCTTTTTCTTGTTCCATATCAAGGATAGAAAATAAGGTCTGACAAGCCGCCATACCGCGCTGGAACTGAGCATTTACATTAGTCAGTGATTTCAATGGACGCATTAATGCAACCATTGATGAGAAAACAACAGTGATTGTACCTGCGGTTAATGTTTCCATAATTTCAGGAAAGCTGGCAGCGTACAGAACAAATGCTAATGCGAAAGAAGCAATTAATTGAATGATTGGATCTGAAATTGACGATGCAACAACCATACGCATACCTTGGCGACGAATATGGTTACTCACATGATTAAAGCGTTTATTCTCAACTTCTTGACCATTAAAAATGAGTACTTCTTTATGCCCTTTCAGCATCTGTTCAGCACTAGTTGTTACTTGTCCCATACTATTTTGGATACGTTTACTGATCGTTCTAAAGCGCGTTGATACCAAACGAATAACAATGGCGACGATAGGAGCAATAATAATAAGGATCAGAGATAATTGCCAACTATAGTAAAACATCAAGCCAAATAGCCCGATAATATAGGCACCTTCACGGACAACTGTAATTAATGCACCTGATGATGATGAAGCAACTTGCTCTGAATCATATGTAATACGAGAAAGCAAAGTTCCTGTTGATTGCTGATCAAAAAAGCTCACCGGCATTCCCATAATATGAGAAAACAGTCGGCGACGCATATTCATTACAACTTTCCCTGATACCCAAGAAAGGCAGTAGCTTGAAATAAAGTTAGATATACCACGCAGAACTATCAGCCCAATAACAGCAATTGGCATCCATTTTAATACGTCGTTACTTGCTTTACCAAAACCTTCATCAAGAAGTGGTTTTAATAAAGAAATCATAAATGCATCCACACCTGCATTGATGATTAATGCAATTGCTGCAGCGATCAATCCCACTTTGAAAATCCGAATCATCGGCCATAAACGTCGGAATGTTTGCCACGTTGATAGGTCTATATCATTCATATATATTACCAAACTTTTAATAATTAGCCGGTCATTCTACTCGGGAAACGTCAAAACACCAAACCACTGATGATACCAGCGAGGCAAAATATCTCCCCTATAGGTAAATACATCAATATTATCTTGATTAAACTCGATCGAAATCTGCCCACTAATAGAGGTTGTTAGCCAATTAATTGCTTCTTTTTTATAACGGAGGTGTACTTTATCAGAAGGTAAACGCCAAAGGCTATAACGAGCAGCAGAAACGAGTGCAAATTTGGGGGATACTGTTTGAATAAACGCCAATGTGGACGATGTTTGGCTACCATGGTGAGGAACTTGTAAAATATCAGCTTTTAATTGGTGGTTTTTCAACCTGATCAATTGAGTTTCTGCTTCTTTTTCAATGTCGCCAGTCAACAATATATTATGTTTACCATCACTTACATTGATCACACACGATTGGTTATTTTTGGGAGAGTGAACTGTATTTGCCGGCCATAAGGCATCAAAATAAAGTCCCTTCCATTGCCATGACTCATCTTGCAAACAAGGTAAATGTGAAGGATTATTGAAACTACTGCGGATCGTTAATGTTGGATAAGCTCTCAATAAATCCTCAATCCCTCCGGTGTGATCTAAATGATCATGACTAATTATCAATGCAACTGGCTTAAGGCGATGGTACTTTAAATAAGGGATAATGACACTTTTTGCAATTGACCCCCCACTTTTCCAACGTATTCCTGTGTCATAAATAATCGCTTCTCTGTCTTTTTCAATAATAATAG
Organism: Proteus sp. G2300; assembly: GCF_009915965.1. Classification (NCBI taxonomy): domain Bacteria; kingdom Pseudomonadati; phylum Pseudomonadota; class Gammaproteobacteria; order Enterobacterales; family Morganellaceae; genus Proteus; species Proteus sp. G2300. The sequence continues at coordinate 282,701 of NZ_JAABNK010000025.1, read as the reverse complement.
CTAAACCATGGCCAACATCTAACATAGATATACGCCATTGATAACGTGGGAAAGTAGTGAATTCGCAATATAAAAGAATACCAATAACAACAAGCAAAATAAAATGATGACGCCACCATGACATTTTGATGATTACAATAATACCAACACCTGAAAACCCCAATAAAAAAGGAAGAGCGCCACTATGTTGCCAAAACTTCAAAAAAAAAGGAGCACACCAAAAAGCAAGACTAATCGAAAGATCAATCCAGTACCAAATTATTGGTTGTAGAAATGAGAGAAAGAATGTCAATAACCCAATCATTATTAATGGTACGGTAATAAATGAAATAATAGGAACTGCCCATAAATTAACAATAAAACTAAAAAAATTAGCACCACCAAATAAATAGAATTGAAAAGGTAATAAAATAATTAACAATCCAAATTGCAAATGAATTAACCTTAAAATAAACCACTTTTTTTGATAATTATATTTAGCGTTGAGTGGGTACATCCAATACCAAAAAATAATGGCAAATACAGCTGAAAATGAAAGCCAAAAACTGGCTGAAAGTATCGATAGTGGTTCAACAATCAAAATAAGGGCTGCACTCCAAAGAGCCCACTGCCACGGAAGAAATAATCGATGTCCTAAATGCAATAAAACCCAAACACTTAAGCCTATTACAGCTCTGGTTGCTGGTATTCCCCAACCTGATAGTGCTGTATAAAAAACACCAAATCCCCAAGCAAGAACCAAAGGAAAATAAATATTTATCCATTTTGCTGGAAAGAAAAACTGGATCCCTCTTGCAATTAACCAACCTAATAATGCGGCTAAACCAATATGCAAACCAGAAATAACAATTAGGTGCGCAACACCGGTTTTCATATAAAGATCTTTCTTTTCAGGCTCTATTTGTCTTTTATCTCCCAAAACCAAAGCCGCAATCTCACCACTGTTTGTTGTTGTTTTCCAAAAGCTTGAAATATATTGGATGAATTGAGTGTGTAGAGAAATATCGGCATTAAGTAAGGTTGCTTGTAATACTTTGCCTGCTAAAGTTTCTTTCTTAGAAACTGCATATTTTTGACTATCAAATCCGCCTTCGTTTAAATAGCTATGTGCGGCTCTAAATTGAACTTTAAATTGCCAACCTTGTCCTATTTCGATATTTTTAGGTGGATTTCGCCAATATACGCTAGCGTAAATAGATGATGAAAAAAATGTTTTTTTCGGAATGGGAATTTTGATAATAAGGTGACCATCCGATAATTGACGATACTCAACAATATTTGCTTCAAAGATCACTATATTATCAACAAGTTCTACTGTTCTTGCCATCAAAGCGTATGCAATAAGATTAGAATAAACCCAGAAGAATAAAAATAATGCTAAAAAACGAATTAATGAAAAAGGAATAAATAATAAGAATATTGCAATAATAATAACAATATAATAAGTCATTAAACTAAAAAGCGTATGCTGAAATAATAAAGGCATTCCCCCTAAAAATATTGCCAAAGCAATGTTATCTAAACTCAGCTTGGTAAAATAAAATCGTTGAAAATATTTTGAATAAAAAAAGTGTTGTTTTATTGATAATATTTTCACCCTCAAAATACTTATTATCCCTTTGAATAGAATCATTTTCGCATCCCTTTATAAGCATCTTTAAATATCATGAGGTTATATTTTTATTAAAGGTAGCTTTTTAGAGGGCTTTTTTGTACTTCTTTATAAAAAGAATAATTTTTATTGTCGTATACACTATTTTTTGAGAAGAACCTCGAAAAAAATAGAATAACTCAGCAATCATGATAATTAAATCAAGAAATAAAAATCAAAATACAATAAAGTAATACTAAGAAAAGTAAGAAAGAGAATAAAGTAAATATCGTAAATAAAATAAGGACTAACAATAAAAAACAAAAATTATGAAAGTCATAAAAATAATCAGCACAAGTAAAAGATAATAAAAAACGGCACCGAAGCACCGTTTTTGAGAAAGTTAACTAACATCGTACCATTTCGACAGGTGTTATTATTCCGTATAAATATTTACACGGTCACGTAACTCTTTACCTGGCTTAAAGTGTGGAACGTATTTACCTTCCAGATCTACTTTATCACCAGTTTTCGGGTTACGACCCGTACGCGGCGCACGGTAGTGTAGAGAAAAACTGCCGAATCCGCGGACTTCGATACGCTCACCATCAGCTAAAGTATCAGCCATATGATCAAGCATTTCTTTTACAGCTTCTTCAACCGTCTTAGCCGAAAGATGAGATTGTAGGCCTGCAAGTCTCTCGATTAACTCAGACTTGGTCATATTACCTCCCTAAACTACCGATAAATAGGCAACGATTAACGTTGCCTCCGTTAATAACTTAAATTATTCGCCTTTAGCTGCTTTGAAAGCTTCAGCCATAGCGTTGTTTGAAAAACCAACTTCTTCTTTGTTGTTTACAGAAGCGATAGCGTCTTTCTCGTCTGCTTCGTCTTTAGCACGAACAGATAAGTTGATAACGCGGTTTTTACGGTCAACACCAGTGTATTTAGCTTCAACAGCTTCGCCAACATTCAGAACCAGAGTTGCATCTTCAACGCGGTCACGTGAAGCTTCAGAAGCACGCAGGTAACCTTCAACACCGTCAGCTAATTCTACAGTTGCGCCTTTAGCGTCAACAGCAGTTACTTTACCAGAAACAATAGCACCTTTTTTGTGAGCAGACAGGTAATTATTGAATGGATCTTCTGATAATTGTTTAACGCCCAGTGAGATACGTTCACGTTCAGCATCAACTTGCAGAACTACAGCAGCGATTTCGTCGCCTTTTTTGTATTCACGAACAGCTTCTTCACCTGCAACATTCCAAGAAATGTCAGATAAGTGAACCAGACCGTCGATACCGCCGTCTAAACCGATGAAGATACCGAAGTCAGTGATAGACTTGATTTTACCTTCAACACGGTCGTTCTTGTTGTGAGTTTCTGCGAACTGCTGCCATGGGTTAGATTTGCACTGTTTCAGACCCAGTGAAATACGGCGACGTTCTTCATCGATGTCAAGAACCATAACCTCAACAACATCACCAACGTTAACAACTTTAGATGGGTGAATGTTTTTGTTAGTCCAATCCATTTCAGAAACGTGTACCAGACCTTCAACGCCTTCTTCGATTTCTACGAAGCAACCGTAATCAGTCAGATTAGTTACACGACCAGTCAGTCTAGTACCTTCTGGATAACGTTTAGCGATAGCTACCCATGGATCTTCGCCCAGTTGTTTCAGACCTAATGATACGCGAGTACGTTCACGGTCGAATTTCAGGACTTTAACAGTGATTTCGTCGCCAACATTGACAATTTCGCTTGGGTGTTTAACACGTTTCCAAGCCATGTCAGTGATGTGCAGTAAGCCGTCAACACCGCCCAGATCAACGAATGCACCGTAGTCAGTAAGGTTCTTAACAATACCTTTAACTTCCATGCCTTCTTGCAGGTTTTCTAATAACTGATCGCGTTCTGCGCTATTTTCAGATTCGATAACCGCACGACGAGACACAACAACGTTGTTACGTTTTTGGTCTAATTTGATGACTTTGAACTCAAGCTCTTTGTTTTCCAGATGAGTTGTATCGCGAACTGGGCGAACGTCTACCAGTGAACCAGGTAAGAATGCACGAATGCCATTCAGTTCAACAGTAAAACCACCTTTAACTTTACCGTTGATGATACCAACAACAGTTTCGTTTTCTTCGTAAGCTTTTTCCAGCATCAGCCACGCTTCGTGACGTTTAGCTTTCTCACGAGACAGAACGGTTTCACCGAAGCCATCTTCAACCGCGTCCAGAGCAACATCAATTTCGTCGCCCACTTGGATTTCTAATTCGCCTTGAGCGTTTTTGAATTGTTCTACAGGAATAGCAGATTCTGATTTCAGACCTGCATCAACCAGAACAACGTCTTTATCGATAGCAACTACAACGCCACGAACGATAGCGCCAGGACGAGTTTCGATTGTTTTTAGGGATTCTTCAAAGAGTTGAGCAAAAGATTCTGTCATGTTAATGATCTTCAAGTAAATTTAATTAACGTCCATTTAGCATCCGGCCGAATGGGGTTGTTTCACATACCTCGTTACATCCTTTGTGACAAGGTCATCGGGCATTGTTGTGTTTTCATTAACACGTCAACCCGATTTTGATAATTACCTAGTATAAACGAAATAAAAATTAATTACGCTGATAATTGCAGATTTTTTTTAGCATAAGTTAACGATTTTTCAATGACTTCGTCGATAGACAAACTTGTAGAATCGAGAATTAATGCATCTTTCGCCGCAATAAGTGGCGCAACAGCACGATTCCGGTCACGGTAATCGCGTTCTTTTATCTCGGATAAAAGGCGTTCAAAGTTAACATTAAAGCCCTTTTCCTGCAACTGTAACATGCGACGACGTGCTCGTTCTTCTGCGCTGGCTTCAAGAAAAATTTTCACTTGTGCATCAGGGAAAACGATTGTTCCCATATCTCGCCCATCAGCAATAAGGCCTGGTTCTGTACGAAATGCACGCTGGCGACGCAATAACGCTTCTCTTACACGAGGAAAAGTTGCTGCTTGTGATGCTGTGTTTCCAACTGTTTCGGTACGAATTTCATTCGATACGTCTTCCCCTTCAAGAATAACACTTAAACCATTCTCATTAGGGACAAAACGTACATCTAAATTTGCCGCTAATGGTACTAATGCATCTTCAGAAGTAATATCAACATGGTGGTGTAAAGCAGCTAATGCCAACACACGGTAAATAGCGCCAGAATCAAGTAAGTGCCAGCCAAACGCTTTTGCTAATGCTTGGCATAATGTTCCTTTACCTGCTCCACTAGGCCCATCAACAGTTATAACAGGGACGATAACCGCCATGAGTTTCTCCTTTTCATGGGCACTGCATTTCTGTGTTTGATGCTCTTATTACATTGATATAATAGACATTGAATTCAAACAGAGAAAAACAGTATTAATGTATGCGCGTCATTATACGCATACAATGTATAGGAAGAAACAAGCAGATAAGGGACAAAGAGATTTATTCAATGTTATTTTTCATAGATAAGTTATTTTTTAGAAAACTTTATCTTAAAATAATAACAAATCGACAATATTGTTCTTTTAAAAGTCCAACACTGCCGATTTGATTGATTTAATTTTGACTTATTTTTATTTAGTATAATGGATATTATCCATGACGCTGAGAAAGCGTTTCTAACTTTTCAAAATAATCTGGGAATGTTTTGGCTGTACACCCTGGATCAAGAATAGTAATCGGTATATCAGACAATGCCACCAGCGAAAAACACATTGCAATACGATGATCGTTATAGGTTTTAATGTCAGCAGTCGTTAACTGCTTTGGTGGCGTGACTTTTAAGTAATCATGCCCTTCTTCAACAATTGCACCCACTTTTTGCAACTCTGCAGCCATTGCAGCCAATCGGTCTGTCTCTTTTACTCGCCAGTTATAGATATTACGAATAACAGTATCACCTTCTGCAAACAATGCTGTCGTAGCAATGGTCATTGCCGCATCAGGGATCGTATTCATATCCATATCAATGCCGTTTAATGAGCCACGTTCACATTCGATATAATCATCACCCCAACGTATTTTTGCGCCCATTTTTTCAAGTACAGAAGCAAAGTGAATATCGCCTTGCAAACTCTTTTTACCAATACCTGTAACTCGGACGGTCCCACCTTTAATTGCAGCCGCTGCTAAGAAATAAGATGCCGATGATGCATCTCCTTCTACAAGATATGTTTCGGGTGATTGATATTGTTGACCACCTTTTATAATAAATTGTTGATAATTTTGATTTTCAATCTTTCCACCAAAGGTATTAATTAAAGCTAAGGTAATATCAATATAAGGTTTTGATACTAATTCGCCTTTAATTGTAATAGTTGTATCTTGTTTAGCTAATGGAGCCGACATTAATAAGGCAGTCAAAAATTGACTTGAAACACTACCATCTACCTCTACATGTCCTCCCTTAAACCCGCCCCGTAGACGAATAGGTGGATAATCTGTTTGTTCGAGATAATCAATACTCGCGCCACCTTGACGCAAAGCGTCAACTAAGTGCCCAATTGGACGCTCTTTCATACGTGGTTCGCCAGTTAATACAATATCATGCAAGCCTAAACTTAAGGCTGCTGCTAATGGACGCATTGCTGTTCCAGCATTACCTAAAAAGAGTTCTAATGACGACTCTGTTTTAAATTCTCCCCCTAGCCCTTCAATATCACATACCGTATTGTTATTTGATAATTGATACTGCACGCCTAATGCTTTTAATGCATTCAGCATATAACGAATATCATCACTATCTAATAAGTTAGTTAAACGCGTTTTACCGTTAGCTAAAGCGGCTAATAATAACGCACGATTAGAGACACTTTTTGAACCGGGTAAATTAATAGTACCTTCGATATGAGCAATAGGCTGTAACGTCAACGATTCCATAAATAGGTAAGAACTCCGATAAACAAATAAAATAAGATGGGATGTGGTTTAATCAAAAAATGAGAAAACAACTTAGGTGCTTATTGTTTTTATTTATTTTTTAGTACAGTAATAATTGATTATCATTATCAACATCTTTGGATAAAAGGAAACCCATTTTCACATAGGTTTCCTAAACATATAATGTATGAATTATGCGTGACGACGCTCAAAATCAGCCATAAAATCAACTAAGGCTTGAACACCTGCCAATGGCATTGCGTTATAAATTGATGCACGCATACCACCCGATACACGGTGACCTTTTAATGCCACTAATCCTTGAGCCTCGGCTTCTTTTAAGAAGACTGAATCTAATTCAGGAGAAGACATTTGGAAAGGCACATTCATTAATGAACGATTTTCTGTTGCAATACGATTGATATAAAAATCACTGTTATCAATGGCACTATAAAGAAGCATTGCTTTTTCATAGTTACGTTTTGCCATTTCTTGCAACCCACCTTGCTCTTTTAGCCATTTAAAGACCATTCCTGATAAATACCAAGCAAAAGTAGGAGGTGTATTAAACATTGAGTCATTTTCAGCGAGCACGGTATAATCAAACACTGATGGTGTTTCTTTACGTGCTTTACCTAATAGGTCTTCACGAATAATAACGATGGTTAATCCCGCAGGACCAATATTCTTTTGTGCGCCTGCATAAATTACACCAAAACGACTAACATCTAATGGTTGGGATAAAATCGCAGATGAGTAGTCTGCAATAACAATTTTATTATCATTAAAATTCGGTTCTTCATGAATTGCGATGCCATCAATGGTTTCATTTGGGCAATAATGTACATAAGCAGCATCATCACTTAATTGCCATTCTTTCATTGGCTTAACACCAATTTTGCCATCAATTTCTGTTTTAATTTTAATGACATTTGGTGAACAATATTTTTCAGCTTCATCAGCCGCGCTTTTCGCCCAATATCCACCATCTATATAGTCAGCAGTTGCCTTCTCACCTAATAAATTGAGAGGTAAAGCCGCAAAGTGACCTCGAGCCCCACCATGGCAAAAAAGAATTTTGTAGTTTTCTGGCACATTAAGAAGATCACGAAGATCTTGCTCTGCCTGATGAGCAACTTCAAGAAACTCTTTACTGCGGTGGCTGATTTCCATGACCGAGCGCCCAAGTTCATGCCAATTGCATAATTCTAATTCTGCACGACGAAGGACTTCTGCCGGTAACATAGCCGGACCTGCACTAAAGTTATATACCTGACTCATTCAAATTCACCCTATCTGAATATGTTTTTACAAAATGACCTTTATCGGTTGTATCATTCTCGTTAAATTGGCGCAATGATTATTGTGAGCTAACGCATAATACGCAGTGCGTAAAAATAACGGTTAGGAGTATTTTATGTCGGGGAGTGTAAATAAAAAAGAAGAAGCAAGCTGGGGAATGCTTCTTCATGGAAAAAATAGTCTAAAATCGCTCGCTTTAGCAGGAGGGGTCGCATTACATGCAATTAATGTCTATATCACGATAACAACATTGCCTTCTGTAGTACGTGATATCGGTGGACTCAATTTGTATGCTTGGAATACGACGGTTTTTATTTTAGCTTCTATTCTCTTTTCCGCGGTGACGTCTCGTTTATTGAGCAAATTTGCGCCTCGTAATAGTTACTTGCTTGCAACGCTCTGCTTTTTAGTCGGTTCCGTTATCTGTGCCACAGCACCTTCTATGCAAATATTATTATTCGGCCGATTTGTTCAAGGAGCGGGTGGCGGTATGTTGCTTGCACTGGCTTATTCGTTAGTCAGAGTGATGTTTCCACAACCACTTTGGTCTAGAGCGATGGCATTAATGTCAAGTATGTGGGGAATATCAACACTATTAGGCCCTGCATTAGGTGGAATATTTGCAGAATATGATATTTGGCGTGGCGCATTTTGGTCTATTTTAGTCGTTGGCATTCCTTACGCCATTTTATTATTTACTATTCTGCCGACAGAAAATGTGACCGATAATATCGTCGCAAAATCCCCTTTACCCTATCAGCAACTTTTTCTATTAATGTTTGCTGTATTATCTATTTCAATCGGCGGTCTTTATAACATCACGTTGTATCACGTATTATCATTTTTACTTGCTATTATCTTTATATTGCTTTTAATACACATAGATAAAAAATCAAATGATGGCTTATTTCCTAAAGGGACATTCTCTTTTTCTGCACCTTTAGCCCCAATTTATCTCACCATGGCATTATTGGGTATCAGTGTACAAACCGAAGTTTTTGTGCCCTATTTTTTACAAACCATTCATAATATTACCCCATTACTTTCCGGTTATTTAGCGGCATTAGTGGGCGCAGGTTGGTCTTTTTCTGCGATTATTTCTTCATCAAGTCAACAATATACCGCTCAACGTTTAATGCGCTTTGGCCCTATAATTAACTTTTCTGCAATAGTTATTCTCGGTTTATTTATATCCAATAGTGTCACATTACCTTATGGGCAGATTATCGTTATTTGTGTAGCACTCTTTTTTACTGGCGCAGGAATTGGTATGGCTTGGCCTCATTATTTAACCCGTGTATTACATGTTTCTCAGGGGCAAGAAGCCCAAAAAGCAGCAACATCAATTACAACGATCCAATTATTTTCAGCCGCAGTTGGCGCTTCAATATCAGGTACTGTCGTTAATATGGCAGGATTAACCGATCCTGGAGGCATTATTGGTGCAAAAAATGCCGCACATTGGTTATTTATTATTTTTGCAGTAACTCCGCTAATTGCTTTCTTTACAGCACAAATAGTCGTGTCTCGAACCTCAAAAAATTAACCTATTTCATTTCTAAAAAATAACAAAGCCTCTTTAATGAGGCCTTGTTATTGTCCAAACTATTTTACATTAATACTTTTCAAAGTTTTCTTGGATCTTCGCAGGATCTTGAGTTTGTGTGAGTGATAATTGTAATAATACTCTCGCTTTTTGTGGGTTCAGGCGTTCTGATGCCACAAAACCGTATTTCGCATCATCAACTTCGCCATTTTGTGTCGTAAAACCTACTGGAACACGACTTGCACGAACTACGACAACACCTTTTTTAGCGCCATCGGCTAAAGTATCAAAAATATCAGTATATAAATTACCGTTACCCACACCTGCGCTCACAATGCCTTTGTAGTCATTATCAATAAAGGCTTTAGCCGGTAAATCTGATGCATTTGAGTAGTTATATACGATACCAACCTTAGGTAATTCAGTCAGTTTACTTACATCAAAGATTGGCTTATCGGCACGAGGTAATGCGGCTGTATAAAAATGAACTTTTCCGTTGTGTACATAGCCTTGAGCCCCTGCATTAATAGGTTGGAATGCTTGTACTTCCGTTGTATTCATTTTCACAACATCTTTACCACTGATAACCGAATTATTCATAGTGACCAACACACCACGATTTTCAGACGCTTTATCACTGGCAATCACAACCGCATTAAAAAGATTCAAAGGACCTTCAGCGCCTAATGCCGTTGCAGGACGCATTGCACCAACCATAACAACCGGTTTTTTACAGGCTGTTGTTAAATCCAGAAAGTAAGCCGTCTCTTCCATGGTATCCGTACCATGAGTAATCACAAACCCGTCTGTTTTATCACAATCTGCATTAATTTTATTAGCCAGCTTTAGCCATACTTGGTCATTCATATCTTGAGAACCAATGTTAACGACTTGCTCACCTTTTAAATTGGCCACTTTCTTAGCCTCAGGTACGGCATTAATCAGCGTATCAATACCTAATTTACCCGCTGTATAACTTGATGTTGTTGCTGAATCGCCACCACCAGCAATAGTGCCCCCGGTTGCTAAAATGGTCACATTAGGTAAGGCGAAAACAGAACCACTGACTACAGCTAATAAACTGGCAAGCAATGTTTTTTTCATCATCGAACTGATCCCTTATGAGTTTATAAATAAATCCAATTATGATGATTTGTTCTCATTAATTCCGTGATTAATCAAACGTATTTATTAAAAAAACTCATATATTAAATAATTAATTAGTAATGAATATGGTTAGTCTGTTCTAAATGAGAGAAATTATTAGTGCTTAACAGGGGATTTCAGTATCATGTTCCCCTAACTATCACCCGCAAAATATTAATGAAACCTGCCATGTCACAAACATTCATTCCTGGCAAAGATGCCGCACTGGAAGATTCTATCGCTAACTTTCAGAAAAAATTAACCGACTTAGGCTTTAACATTGAAGAAGCTTCATGGTTAAACCCCGTTCCTAATGTCTGGTCTGTTCATATTCGCGATAAAGATTGCCCTTTATGTTTTACTAATGGTAAAGGTGCTAGTAAAAAAGCGGCTTTAGCCTCTGCACTGGGCGAATATTTTGAACGTCTTTCAACAAACTATTTCTTTTCTGATTTCTGGCTAGGTGCTGATATTGCAGAAGGTGAGTTTGTTCACTATCCAAATGAAAAATGGTTCCCACTTACAGATGACGATTCAGTACCAGAAGGCTTACTAGATAGTCGTTTACGTGAGTTTTACGATCCTGAAGGTGAATTATGTGGTAGCGAATTAGTCGATCTACAATCGAGTAACCATGATCGTGGAATTTGTGCCCTACCATTTATACGTCAATCTGATGAAAAACCTGTTTTTATTCCTGTAAATATTATCGCTAACTTGTATGCCTCTAACGGTATGTCAGCGGGTAATACAAAAAATGAAGCTCGAGTCCAAGGACTTTCAGAAGTTTTTGAGCGCTATGTAAAAAACCGCATTATCACCGAAAGAATCAGCTTACCTGAAATTCCTAACGAAGTTTTAGCTCGCTACCCTGCAGTTATTGAGGCGATTGAAACATTAGAACAAGAAGGTTTCCCAATCTTTAGTTTTGATGCCTCTTTAGGGGGGCAATTCCCTGTTATTTGTGTCGTGTTATTTAACCCACAAAATGGAACTTGCTTCGCTTCTTTTGGCGCTCATCCTGATTTCGGTGTGGCTTTAGAGCGTACCGTCACTGAGTTATTACAAGGCCGTAGCCTTAAAGATCTTGATGTTTTCAACCCACCAAGCTTTGATGATGAAGAAGTGGGTGATCACACCAACCTTGAAACACACTTTATTGATTCAAGTGGTTTAATTAGTTGGGATCTATTTAAAAAAGAGGCCGATTATGCTTTCACAGATTGGGATTTCAGTGGGACAACCGAAGAAGAATTTCATACCTTAATGGCGCTGTGCCAACAATGTGATGCTGAAGTCTATATTATGGATTACTCACACTTAGGCGTTTATGCGTGTCGTATTTTAGTACCTGGTTTATCGGATATTTACCCTGCAGAAGATCTACAATTAGCCAATAACATTATGGGTGTACATTGGCGCGATACTATTCTTTCATTACCAACAAGCGAAGGCACAAAAGAAGAATATTTATCACTTATCAGTCAATTTGATGAAGATGGTTTAGACGACTTTACTCGTATCAGAGAAATGATTGGTATTGCACCGGGTAAAGATAATGGTTGGAGCCATCTACGTGTCGGTGAATTAAAATCCATGCTTGCACTTGCGGGGGGCGATCTTGACCAAGCGCTTGTTTGGGTTGAATGGACTCAAGATTTCAACGCTTCTTTATTTACGTCAGAACGCCAAAATTATTATCGTTGCTTGCACAATCTCTTATTATTACAACAAGAGACTGAACGTGAACCCGCACAATACATGTATGCATTCTCTCGTATGTATGGAGAAGAAACATTACAAGCAGCCTTAAACGCAATGCAAGGTAAACAAGCATTTTATGGTTTACAGCCTATTGATGCCGATTTAACAAATTTACCTATTCATCAGTCACTACTTGCTGCTTATGAAAAATTGCAAAAAGCAAAACGTCAATCGAACAAATAAGCCTATTTTATTTAAGATGATTTATTAAATAAACACTCAATTTAACTGAATAATAAGCGCGTATTTGAATTAAAACACTCTATTGAAAAGTAGAGTGTTTTATTTTGCTAAAAATAAATTTTTGACAAATATGTCAACATGACAAATATGTCACCTGACAAAATTGTCAAAATATGGCAAAAGTGACGAATTATGACATTTAATATGACGCTACAAATAAATATTGAATTTTTCAACCAAGAATATTACTTAAATATGGTTTAAATTGCTATTTGTTTAACCAGATCTCAAAAAAATAAAAACCTTATTTTTATAATGGTTATATGTCTGGAGTAATCAATAATGATTAACCACAAATAAAGTAATGTTTATATTTATGGCAAAAGTAAATAAGGCGTTAAATTTGATTTTTAATTCTTAACATACGAGGTCTAAATAATACTTTATCTTTACTTTTTACTTTATTTATCCAGCTAGTCTAAAATTTTTTGATAATTTTTAAAAAAATTTTTTATTTTATTAATCAAATAGTTATAGCATAAACAACGGGTTTTTACGCACTAAAAACGGGTTTCTAATGAGCGACCATGATCCATATCAATTTTAGAAGTAAGCCCCTTTGCTACTATTATTGCGTGCTATAATTATTCCAACATATAAGAGAGTGTTAGTATGAAAGCTGACAGCCCTTTTAATTTATTATCACCTGCTGATATGGCAAAATTTGCCGATGATGCATGTTGTTATAAAGCAAATAAACATATTCCAACGACTTACTTATCTGCATTTACTGCGGGAATGTTTATATCAATTGCTTTTGTTTTTTATATTACTGCTACTACAGGCACCGCATCTGTTCCATTTGGGCTGGCTAAATTAGTTGGCGGGATCTGCTTCTCTCTGGGGTTAATGCTCGTTGTCGTTTGTGGCGCGGACTTATTCACCTCAACTGTTCTGACTATTATTCCTAAAGCAACTGGACGTATATCTTGGGGCAAAATGTTTGCTAACTGGATAAATGTCTATCTTGGTAACTTCGTTGGCGCACTCTTTTTTGTCGCATTAATGTGGTTTGCGGGCCAACATATGGCTGCAAATGGGCTTTGGGGGCTAAATGTTTTACAAACAGCACAACATAAAGTTGAACACACTTTTATTGAAGCCGTCTGTTTAGGTATTTTAGCTAACTTAATGGTTTGTCTTGCAGTATGGATGAGCTATGCAGGTCGTACACTTATTGATAAGCTTTTTGCACTGATATTACCTATCGGTATGTTCGTTGCTAGCGGTTTTGAGCACAGTATCGCTAACATGTTTCTTATTCCATTAGGTATTGTTATTAAGAATTTTGCACCCACAGAATTCTGGACTAAAGTAGGTGCATCACCCGAACAATTTTCAAATTTAACGGTATCAAATTTCCTCTCTGATAATTTATTACCAGTCACTATCGGTAACATTATTGGCGGAGCAGTCCTAGTCGGTCTGGTATACTGGTTAATGCATCTGCGCGGTGACAAACATTAATCCGTGCAGGTATGACTGATTTCTTAAGTTCCATTGTAAAAAGGTAGAAGTATCATGTCTGATTTAAATGAAAAATTTGCTGAAGCATGGAAAGGTTTTTCTGAAGGTGAATGGCAGAACGGTGTTAACGTTCGTGATTTTATCCAAAAAAACTATACTCCATATGAAGGCGACGAATCTTTCCTAGCAGGTTCCACTAAAGCAACTGATACACTTTGGGAACAAGTTATGGAAGGCATCAAAATCGAAAACCGTACGCATGCGCCGGTTGATTTTGATACTTCTGTTGCTTCAACTATCACATCTCACGATGCAGGTTACATCGCTAAAGATTTAGAACAAATCGTAGGTTTACAGACTGATGCACCTCTGAAACGTGCGATCATCCCATTCGGTGGTATCCGTATGGTTGAAAGTTCTTGCCACGCTTACAACCGTGAGCTGGATCCAGAACTGAAAAAAATCTTTACTGATTATCGTAAAACTCATAACCAAGGCGTTTTCGATGTTTATACTCCAGACATCTTAAAATGCCGTAAATCTGGTATCTTAACTGGCTTACCAGATGCTTATGGTCGTGGCCGTATCATCGGTGACTACCGTCGTGTTGCTCTGTACGGTATCGACTTCCTGCGTAAAGACAAATTCGCTCAATTCACTTCTTTACAAGAAAGAATGGAAAAAGGCGAAGATCTGGAAATGACTATCCAACTGCGTGAAGAAATCGCAGAGCAGCATGCTGCTTTAGGTCAAATCCAAGAAATGGCTGCGAAATACGGTTACGATATTTCTCGTCCTGCTCAAAACGCAAAAGAAGCAGTACAATGGACTTACTTCGGTTACTTAGCTGCTGTTAAATCTCAAAACGGTGCAGCAATGTCATTTGGTCGTGTATCTACGTTCTTAGATATCTACATCCAACGTGATATTGAAGCAGGTTTACTGACAGAAGAACAAGCTCAGGAATTAATTGACCACTTAGTCATGAAGTTACGTATGGTTCGTTTCTTACGTACGCCTGAATATGATGAACTGTTCTCTGGTGACCCAATCTGGGCAACAGAATCTTTAGCAGGTATGGGTTTAGATGGCCGTACTTTGGTAACTAAGAATACTTTCCGTTTCTTAAATACCCTATACACAATGGGTCCATCTCCTGAACCAAACATGACCATCCTGTGGTCAGAACAACTGCCTATCAACTTCAAAAAATATGCAGCAAAAGTCTCAATCGATACTTCTTCAATCCAGTACGAAAATGATGACTTAATGCGTCCTGACTTCGACAGCGATGACTATGCAATCGCATGTTGTGTTAGCCCAATGGTTGTTGGTAAACAAATGCAGTTCTTTGGTGCTCGTGCAAACTTAGCGAAAACCTTACTGTATACCATCAATGGTGGTGTTGACGAAAAACTGAAAATCCAAGTCGGTCCAAAACATGCGCCAATCATGGATGAAGTCTTAGACTTCGATACTGTGATGAACCAAATGGATCACTTTATGGATTGGTTAGCAACTCAGTACGTAACTGCACTGAACGTTATCCATTACATGCACGACAAATACAGCTATGAAGCAGCACTGATGGCACTTCATGACCGTGATGTATATCGTACAATGGCATGTGGTATCGCAGGTCTGTCTGTTGCTGCTGACTCACTGTCTGCTATCAAATACGCAAAAGTTTCTCCAATCCGTGATGAAAACGGCTTAGCAGTTGACTTCAAAATTGATGGCGAATACCCACAATTTGGTAACAACGATTCTCGTGTAGATGACATCGCTTGTGACTTAGTCGAACGTTTCATGAAGAAAATTCAGAAACTGCGTACATACCGTAATGCGGTACCTACACAGTCTATCCTGACTATCACGTCAAACGTTGTTTACGGTAAGAAAACAGGTAACACTCCAGACGGTCGTCGTGCAGGCGCACCATTCGGACCAGGTGCTAACCCAATGCACGGCCGTGACCAAAAAGGTGCAGTTGCATCACTGACTTCAGTTGCTAAACTGCCATTTGCTTATGCAAAAGACGGTATTTCTTACACCTTCTCAATTGTACCTAATGCATTAGGTAAAGATGATGATGTTCGTAAAGCGAACCTTGCAGGTCTAATGGATGGTTATTTCCACCACGAAGCCGGTATTGAAGGTGGCCAACATCTGAACGTTAACGTGATGAATCGTGAAATGCTGTTAGAAGCAATGGAAGATCCTGAGAAATATCCTCAGTTAACTATCCGTGTTTCTGGTTATGCAGTTCGCTTTAACTCACTGACTAAAGAGCAACAGCAAGACGTTATCACCCGTACATTTACACAAACAATGTAATAAAGATAACTATATGCATTTATTTACTGAGAAAGTAGATAAAATCGCTTAGAATAAAGGCCCCTACTTTGGGGCCTTTTTATCTAGACAGTTTTGGAGTAACCCTGTTATGTCCGTACTTGGTCGTATCCACTCATTTGAATCCTGCGGTACTGTTGATGGTCCCGGAATACGTTTCATTGTTTTCTTTCAAGGATGCTTAATGAGATGCCTCTATTGTCACAACCGTGACACATGGGATACTCATGGTGGGCAAATCGTCACAGTTGATGAATTAATGAAAGAGGCGGTTACCTATCGTCATTTTATGAATGCTTCTGGTGGCGGTGTTACTGCTTCTGGCGGCGAAGCGATTTTGCAAGCAGAGTTTGTGCGCGATTGGTTCCGCGCATGTCAAAAAGAAAATATCCATACTTGCTTAGATACTAACGGCTTTGTTCGTCGTTATGATCCGGTTATTGATGAATTAATGGATGCCACTGACTTGGTGATGCTCGATCTAAAACAAGTCAATGATGAAATTCACCAAAAATTAGTAGGTGTATCAAACCAGCGTACACTTGAGTTTGCGCGTTATTTAGCAAAACGAGGCCAAAAAACATGGGTTCGTTATGTGGTTGTACCGGGTTGGTCTGATGATGATGATTCTGCTCATCGTTTAGGCGAATTTATTAAAGATATGAAAAATATTGAAAAAGTAGAACTACTGCCTTACCACGAACTCGGCAAACATAAATGGGTAGCTTTAGGCGAAGAATACAAATTAGATGGTATTCATCCACCGTCAAAAGAGACGATGGAAAATGTAAAATCTATTCTTGAGTCTTACGGCCATAAAGTCATGTATTAAGTTTTTCTACTTAGTGTTAATTTAGGAAGCAGCGCATTAAAACGCTGCTTTTTTGTTAATCAAACCTAAATATCATTGATATTAAAAGAGTTGCTTTGTTGTCTTCTTTTTCACCTTTTCTATTTTTCTTTAGGTTATTTTTAGAATAACGGTCTTAAACGTAATATCCCTTCTATTAAATCTATCATCTTTATTTCATACTTCTTATGCAAAGATTAAATAAACAATTAAATGACTAGCAAATAAAAGTAGGCTTTATAAGATTATCCCTAACCTATATTAGGTTTAATACAGTTGATTAATAACAAAACAAAAAGATATTATAGAGGGCTTATATTTATAAACAAAAATATTGGGATTAAGGTACAGGAAATGGAACAAGATAACAATTCATCGCAAACTCAGCCACAAGAGGTCTTTACACCTATTCCTCAAGCACGAGGTGCCTCTGGCGGGGTGCGTTGGTTAGGGCTAGGATGGGATTTAATAAAAGAACGTTTTTGGATGTGGATAGGCGTTATTATTATCTACTTTATTGTAAGTCTTATTATATCAACCATTCTTGGATTTATTCCGCTAATTGGCCCGATCATCTCACCTTTTGTTACTACTGTATTAGCCGCAGGTGTCGTAGCAATTGCTCATCAGCAGTATGAAACCCAGCGAATTGATGTCGATACCTTATTTGTAGGTTTCTATAACAAACGTTACCTTAGTTTAATGGGAGCGTATGGCATCAGTTTTCTCATTTTATTAGCGGGCATCATTCTTGCCATTCTCGTCAGCAGTGCTGCTATGATGGATATTTTTTATGCTATCAATAGCGATTACCCCGAAGAGATTATTGCTGAAATGATGATGGATAACTCATCCGGATTTATATTGTTTTTTATTATTATCGCTATTTTTGGTGCGTTGAGTACAGCAGCTTATTGGTTTGTTCCTGCGCTTGTATTAGTCAATGGTTATAAAGCATTCCCTGCGGTTAAAGCGAGTCTTTCCGCGGTAAAAATAAATTTATCTGGCGGTTTTTTCTTCTTTCTTTTACTGTTCTTTATTATCGCTATTAGTGTTATTCCATTTGGTTTAGGGTTACTGATTACCATCCCTCTTTCTTATACGGCAATGTATGGTTCTTATCGTGATGTGTTTTATCACCATAATATAGGAAATCAAGGAAATAACGGTGGTATCAATGGAAATGGTACAATATCCCTAAATAAAACCGCTGAATCCAATATTGGGAAATTAGTAAGTTAATCTTTAATTAATACAAAATAAATAATCATCAACCCCCTAATATTTGATCAATCAACATTAGGGGTTTTTTATATCAATAATATCTTAATATTGAAACTAAAAAAATTTCAATAGTAGGCAATCTGATGCTCTCAAGATATGCTTATTGACTTCCTATTATGGGCGTATTTTTATTTGATAATAAATTAATTTATTATCAACTTCTTCAAAGTTAATCTCATATTCATTTTTCCACAAAAAAACTCTCTGATTTATCTTGAATATGAGGTGGCGCTAAATCATGTTTATTTATGTATCTGCTATTATGCTATAGAAAAAACAGCAATAATAAAATAGTGATCGTAATGTAATACGATCACATCAAATAGTTAATAAAATAACTTACTGCTAGCTTTACACTTTTTCTTCAGCTAGCAAAGGGATTTTTATTATCATAAGATTTATTATAAATTGCGTCAGACATTAAATAGTCATAAATATCATCAACAATCTCAATGCCTTCACTTTCACTTCTCTGTTCTTCTATTTGGCTATTTTCACCAGGATAAAGGACTTTTTCGACATTAGGCGCTGGCTTAATCGCATTTAACTCCTTCATCACTTGTGAGATATGCTCTCTAAATAAAATGGTATCAGTGAAAAAAGCGGGATTAATGACAATATGTAATTGGCCTAACTCTCGTCCTTGCGTTAAATCGTGATACATCGAGCTGACATGTTTACCAAAAGGAAGCCCAAGCAAAATACCTGACAACACATCGACCATCATCATCAAGCCATAACCTTTCGGGCCAGCAATAGGCAATAAGCCTTTTACCGCAAAAGGATCTGTCGTAGGTTTACCGCTTTCATCTACCGCCCAAGTATCAGGAATATCAACACCGCGTGAACGTGCATCAAGTACTTTTCCCCACGCCTGTACCGTTGTCGCCATATCGAATGTTATATGTTTATCCCCTACGCCTGGGGCTGAAAACGCGATAGGATTAGTGCCGTAATACACTTCAGAACCACCAAAAGGAACAACCATGGGATCAGATTGGCAAAGTGAGATCCCAATCATCCCTGCTTGAGATGCTTGCTCAACAAAATAAGAAAGTGCACCACTATGGCCTATTCGCCTGACTCCCACAACAGCAACACCCTTATCTTGTGCCATTTTGATAGCACGCTCCATTGCATCTTTAGCTGCAACATGCCCAGCACCATTATCACCGTCAAATACAGCGCTACAAGGCCCTGTTTCAGTATAAGTAAAGTTAGGTGCAGTATTTGTGCCACCTTTGCTAATGCGCTCTGCATAATACTCTACTCGCACAGCACCATGAGAGTGAATACCTTTGGCATCAGCATGAACTAAGACATCAGCCACCGTATCTGCATGTACTTCATTTAGCCCTGCATGATGTAATTTGTTTTTAATTAATTGATGTAACTGTTGTTTAGAAACTATCATAGAATATGCTCTTTTGTAGGGTTCTATTTAAATAGAAACGTCATAAATAATCGAGGTTAATTCGAGCGATAGGTCTAATCTAACAGCATAAATAGGATCTGCCGTGATCAATTTAACCAATAGCGGATTGCATTATATTTTTATTTAATCTTACTCTATTTAGTAAGAATTTTTTAATAATCATCTATTTTTTCTCCACTTCATAACTGTATTTAGATAATATTAAAAATTATAAATTTTCATACATTCCTTTTGATCATTTAAATCTATTTCGGTAGTCTGTGGTAACAATTAAAATTTGTATAATAAATAAAATGATAAATAAAGAAATATTAAAGAACTTAAAGTATTTTGAAAAAAAACCATTAATTCATCATATTAATTATTCTCTAACTGAAGATGCTGAAAAAAACATATTAAATGGTTGGTTACCTGCATGCATGGAAGAGAAATGGCTTTCTTATAGTATAGAAAACTGTGTCTATATTCACCGCAGTTGGAGTGGACATTTGATGTATAAATTTACTATTCATAATAAAACTATTGATTATATAGAAATTGCAATGGACGATTTTGTTAATATGGAAAATGAAAGAAAAATAGAGATCTTTTTCTCTCTATTGCCCTATTTATCTGAACCTCATTGAAGTATTGCGTATTAAATAAGTCATTAACGATATAACTTCTGATCTTTTGATCCCTTTCTATAATACTATGAAAACAAAAACCCCCTGCCTAAGCAGAGGGTTAAATTATAAATATTCAATTAATTAGATAATAATTAACCAATATATTCTAAACCGTTCATATAAGGACGTAATACTTCTGGAATTTCAATACGGCCATCAGCCATTTGATAGTTTTCCATGATTGCGACTAAAGTACGACCTACTGCTAAACCAGAACCATTTAATGTATGAACCAGTTGAGTTTTCTTATCACCTTTAGAGCGGAAACGTGCTTGCATACGACGAGCTTGGAAATCCCACATGTTTGAGCATGAAGAGATTTCACGGTAAGTATTTTGAGCCGGAACCCAAACTTCTAAGTCGTAAGTTTTACGTGAACCAAAACCGATATCACCAGTGCAAAGCACAACTTTACGATATGGCAGATTCAGTAATTGCAACACTTTTTCAGCATGGCCTGTTAGCTCTTCTAATGCTTCCATTGATTTTTCAGGGTGAGCAATTTGAACGAGCTCAACTTTATCAAATTGGTGCATACGGATTAAGCCACGAGTATCACGGCCATAAGAACCAGCTTCTGAGCGGAAACATGGCGTATGAGCTGTCATTTTCAGTGGTAAGTCGTCTTCATCAAGAATAACGTCTCTTACCATATTGGTAACAGGTACTTCTGCTGTTGGAATAAGCGCGTATTGGCTTTCTGCTTCTTCTTCTAACGGTTTAGTGTGGAATAAGTCTTCACTGAATTTAGGTAACTGACCTGTACCGTACAGAGTTGCGTGGTTAACCAAGTAAGGAACATACATTTCTTGGTAGCCGTGCTCTTCGGTATGCAGATTCAGCATAAATTGTGTGATAGCACGATGTAAACGTGCAATTTGACCTTTCATCACAACAAAACGCGAGCCAGTAATTTTCACCGCAGAAGCAAAATCTAAACCATCAGTCAGCTCACCTAAAGTCACATGATCTTTTAATTCGAAATCATAAGTCTTTGGTGTACCCCAACGAGAAACTTCTACGTTTTCGCTATCATCTTTACCATTTGGCACAGCATCATCTGGCATATTAGGAATAGTTAAAACGTAATCACGAATTTCAGCTTGAAGTACTTCAAGTTCTGCTTTTGCAGCTTCAAGTTTTTCACCTAACAGGTTAACTTCCTGACGAAGTGGCTCAATATCTTCACCACGCGCTTTTGCCGCACCGATGGACTTCGATCGAGAATTACGTTCTGCTTGCAGGGATTCAGTTTCAACTTGTAACACCTTACGGCGTTCTTCTTGTTGACGGATTTTTTCCACATCGAGGGTGAACCCCCTGCGAGCCAGTTTTTCGGCGACCGCGTCTAGCTCATTACGCAGTAGATTTGGATCGAGCATGCTTATCCTGTGCTTATTGATAGATTAATAAAAACCTTCTCTCCTATCTTATAAAAAAGATATCTGAGACAAGGCATAGTTAAGAAATTAATGATAATTTAATAACCTTACCGCATCTTTACATTTTGCGATAGCGTTTTGTAACACTATTTTGATCTTGTTGAGAAAGCCAGTCTAATTTCTCTGCAACCTTGATCTCTAACCCTCTTTTTACTGGGTAATAATACTGCGTATTGGCCATTTCTTTAGGGAAATAAACCTCTCCTGCTGCATAAGCATTAGGCTCATCGTGAGCATAACGATACTCAGCGCCAAGCCCCATTTCTTTCATGAGTTTTGTCGGCGCATTACGCAAATGTTCAGGCACATCATAATCAGGTTTACTTTTGGCATCGGCAATAGCTGCTTTAAATGCCGTGTAAACCGCATTACTTTTTGGGGCGCAAGATAAATATACGATAGCTTGAGCAATCGCACGTTCGCCTTCCGCGGGCCCAACACGTGTAAAACAATCCCATGCTGCAATAGCGACTTGCATCGCGCGAGGATCAGCATTCCCCACATCTTCAGATGCTATTGCCAATAAGCGACGAGCAACATACAGGGGATCCCCCCCCGCAGTAATGATCCTTGCATACCAATAAAGCGCAGCATCAGGTGCTGAACCTCTTACTGATTTATGTAACGCAGAGATAAGATCGTAAAAGCGATCACCTTTATTATCAAAACGTGCACTACGTTCACCACTAATTTCTGCCAATAATGCGGGTGTCAATGTGCGTTTTCCTTGGCTATCCACTTCGGCAATATCCGCCATCATTTCAAGCAAATTTAACGAACGACGCGCATCACCATTCACAAGCTGTGCAATCATTTTGCGTGTATCATCTGGTAAGATAATATTACGCCCACCTAAACCTCGTTCTGGATCATCCAGCGCTTGTTGTAGCACTTGCTCTATATCCGTTTCGGTTAACGAACGTAATAGATAAACTCTTGCTCTAGAGAGCAACGCCGAATTTAATTCAAAAGAAGGATTTTCTGTTGTTGCACCAATAAAAGTGATCGTGCCATCTTCAATGTGAGGCAAAAAGGCATCTTGTTGGCTTTTATTAAAACGGTGAACTTCATCAACAAACAAAATTGTTCTACGCCCTGCATTGCGGTTTTGGCGCGCAATTTCAATAGACTCTCTGATTTCTTTAATACCCGATGTTACCGCAGATAATCGCTCTATATCAGCTTGTGCATAGCGACCAATTATCTCAGCAAGGGTTGTTTTCCCCGTGCCTGGTGGCCCCCATAAAATCATGGAATGCAATTGTCCCGCCTTAATAGCTCGAGGTAATGGTTTACCTTCCGCAAGTAAATGCGTTTGTCCGATATATTGTTCCAATGTTTCAGGTCGCATTCTTGCGGCAAGAGGTTGGAATTCATTGCGTGAAAAATCGAGTGATAAATTACTCAAAGTATCCTCACTGACGTTGGTCATCCAAAGTCACACCCGCTGGTGGTGTAAAGCGAAAAGCAGAAGCATCAATAGGGGCAACAGTTTGAGCTGTAAGTTGATAATTACTCACCTGACCATCTTGTTCTGTCGCAGCAAATTGTTGGATTTGCCCATTAGGTAACACGGTGATCGTAAAATGTTTTAAATTATTTTCTGTTTTTGGTGTTAGCTCAAAACGATCACCCGTTTGTTTTACTTCATAATTTTGCCACTCTTTACTGTCATTACGCGCAATCAACATAAAAGGCGTATTGGTTGTCGCACTTTCAAGCCAAGTTGCCGTGACTTGTTCCACAAAAGGGTTATAAAACCATAATGTTTTACCATCAGAAATCAAAGTGCTCTCATCAGGCGCTGTCATTTGCCAATTAAACAAATCAGGACGTTGTACCTTTAAATTACCTTCCCCTTTTTGAATAAGGGCCCCTTCATTGCTAGTGACAGTTTGGCTAAAGTTAGCTTGAAAACTATTTACTTTATTTAATCGTTGTTGCAGATCTTGACGCGCATCAGCCCAAGCGACTTGGCTACTTATTAAGGTCATCGCACACACTGCAAATAATACTTTTTTCATTCTACAAGCCTCGGCATGAGATTACGCCGACATAATGTCGGCGTATAAATTTTAATGATATTGTGCAGGTTATCATGCTATCTCATTAGCTGATAACTGAGTTTTCAAGATATTACATATCAGAAGGCGGTGGTGAAAGTACATCACGTGTATTGTTGTGATTTGGCGTACTGACAATACCTTGCATCTCCATTTGCTCTACAATTCTTGCGGCACGGTTATAGCCAATTCTAAATTGACGTTGTACACCAGAAATAGAAACACGTTGTTTTTCAACCACAAATTCTACGGCTTGGTCAAATAATGGATCTAGTTCTTCACCATCATCGTATCCACCACCATTACCACTTTCGCCTTCTTCACCACACTTAGTAATAGCTTCAATATATTGCGGACGACCTCGTGCCTTCCAGTCACTTGCGACAGCATGTACCTCATCATCACTGACAAAAGCACCATGTACACGCTCTGGCGGATAACCATTAGGTGCATATAACATATCACCCATACCCAGTAAGGATTCTGCACCACCTTGATCTAAGATGGTTCGTGAATCAATTTTACTCGAAACAGTAAATGCAATACGGCTAGGGATATTAGCTTTAATCAGGCCTGTAATAATATCAACAGAAGGTCGTTGTGTTGCAAGCACAAGATGAATACCCGCCGCACGCGCTTTTTGCGCTAAGCGTGCAATCAATTCTTCCACTTTTTTACCTGCGGTCATCATTAAATCAGCAAACTCATCAACCACAACCACGATATAGGGCTCTTTTTCTAACATAGGCATTTCTGTTGCCATGCTGTCTGTTGGTTTCCAGAATGGATCTGGAATTGGGCGACCCATCGCTTCAGCTTCTTTAATTTTTTCGTTATAGCCCGCAAGATTACGTACACCTAATCGCGACATCAGTTTATAACGGCGCTCCATTTCTGCCACACTCCAACGTAATGCATTGGCAGCATCTTTCATATCGGTAACGACTTCCGTAAGAAGATGAGGAATACCTTCATAGACAGAAAGTTCAAGCATTTTTGGATCTATCATAATAAAGCGAACATCTTCTGGTTTAGCTTTATAAAGAATGCTGATGATCATTGCATTCACACCGACAGATTTACCTGAACCTGTTGTACCCGCCACCAATAGATGTGGCATTTTTGCAAGATTTGCAACAACAGGTTGCCCACCAATATCTTTACCCAGAACAACGGTTAAAGGTGAACGACTTTCGCGGAAAGCATCATTATCTAATAGCTCACGCATATACACGGTTTGACGTTTCTTATTCGGTAATTCCAGCCCTACATAAGGTTTTCCTGGAATAACTTCGACAATACGTACCGCAATGGCAGATAATGAACGTGCCAAGTCGCGTGATAAATTTGAAATACGTGCGGCTTTTACGCCCGGCGCAAGTTCAAGCTCAAATCGCGTGATAACAGGTCCTGGTGATATGCCCACGACCTTCGCTTTAACACGATAATCATTAAGACGTGCTTCAATTAATTTACCGATACGCTCAAGCTCAAACATATCAACGGGTTCTTCTTCTACTGGCGGTGTTGTTAACAGATCCAGAGAAGGCATTGGCGTAGTTGGTTTTTGCAACGGCCTATCATTACGCATCAAAAATGGATGAATTAAAGATTCTTGCTGTTGCTGTTGCTGTTGCTGTTGCTGTTGCTGTTGCTGTTGCTGTTGCTGTTGCTGTTGCTGTTGCTGTTGCTGTTGCTGTTGCTGTGCAAAATGCTGAGCCATATTTGGCTGTGGTTCAATACGTGATTCCGATGCAGTTTGAGATGTAGCAGGTGGCGTAACAGGTTCAGAAACAATCGGCGTAAATACCGGCTCTATCGGTTCTTCATCCAATAAATCATCAATAGGCGAGAAAGCCTCTAATGCGGTGAGTTCTCTTTCTAACTCAATTTTTGGAGTGTACTCTTCCTCTTCATCATCGCGAGGTGAGATTTGTAAAAACGCATTACTGGTTGAATATTCTACTTTTTTCTCTATTGTTTGCGTCGGTTGTGCTGATTGTGAAGCAAACGAATGTTGAATATGAGGTTGATAACCTGTTGTTGTTTGCAATGAAGGTGCTTGTGAGGATAGTTGAGGTAACACCTCTTCTTCATCGTCATCTAATGAAACATCATCACCATAACGCGCCTGCAATTGTTGTTTAAATTGCGCAGCTAGCTGTTGTTGTTCATGAAGTGCATTCTCATCTACATCATTGTGATTATCTTCTGTTGAAGAGAATGTATTTGCAGTAACAGTAGGTTCATCCTGATAATTATCTTTTTGAGGATTCAAGGAAGAAAACGATGTTTCAATATTCGGCTCATAATAAGATGCAGATTGCTCAATAACTTCATCTGCTTCATCGCCATAGCGTTCACGCTGCTGTTCAAGAAATTGTTGGCGCAATTGTTGTTCAAAATTCGCTTGTTCTTGGATATCAGCTAACTCATCTTCATGCTCTGTTTGAACCGCTTCTTCGCGACGACGTAGCTCCGCTTCGCGTTGCGAAGGAATATGAATGCCATAAAGCTCACGACGAGTAGGTAAACGTACTGGGTTTGGTCGAGGTAGTTCAGGCCCTAATCCTTGTTTAACTTGCGCGCCATGACTCACCAAAGCACTCGTTGCTACTCCTGCAGTCACGGCCATTTCAGGTGTTAAGGTATCTTCGCTATTTGGTGCTAACGAAAATGTTGGTTCAGCACGCCCAACTGGCATAAAGCTATCTGCCTCTGCAGGTTGATCATTTTCAACTAATGGTGTTACAGAAGGAGTGTTCTCTTCTGGTATTGAGTAAACAGAATGTTGAGGCGCACTGACATCTGGCTGAATATCTTTTTTAAGGAAGGCTTCCGGTATATCAAAACGGTAATGTTCAGGTACTTCTTCTGTTACTGTTATTTCAGGTGTTTGTTCTGCAATAGCCCCTGATACAGCAGGCGCAACTTGTGTTAATGATTGTGCATGATTGTCTGTATCATTTGTTGCACTGAAAGAAGGTAGCTCGTCTTCGTGTTCCGTTTTAGGTTGTGATGACTCAATATCTTGCTGACGAGCAAGTTCAAGCGCTGAAGGTGCGGAAAATAAGACGTCATCACTCTCTTCTGTTTTCAGTTCTGATGGTTGTTTTTCTGTTTGATTTACATGTTCAGTTACATCATCAACAAAATCCTGAGTACTATCATCATCTTCTTCGTATTCAGCTTCGTGTTGGCCTCGATTAGTAATAAAACCCACTGTACCAAGGATTACGGCACCAATCTTTTCAGTGATAGTTAACCACGACCAACCAGTAAATAGTGTAAAACCAATCGCCCAGACAGATAGTAGTGCAAGCGTTGCGCCTAATACATTAAACCAAGGTAATAAGGCCTTACTGAATAAACTACCAATAACACCGCCCGAGCTGAAATTATAGATATCATCAAAATTAAGATCAGCTAATGCACAAGAGGTAAAAACCAGAGCCAAGGCGCCAATCGTGCGAAGTGCGAGGGAAAAAAAGTCAGTATATTCACGATTTTTTTGGTAGCGTAGCGAATTCCAGCAACCAAAAACAACCACAACAGGAATTGCATAGGCAAGCAAGCCAAATGCTGAAAATAGGATATCAGCTAACCATGCTCCGATGCTGCCACCTAAATTTTGAATAGGATCATTCCATGTGGTTTGTGACCAGCTAGGATCAGAAGGATGAAAGCTAAGTAAAGAAACCATCAAAAAGACAGCACCAATCCCGATTAAAATGAGAATAGCTTCCCAAACACGACGACGGTTACTTATCTTTGTTAAACGAACATTTTTGTCTTCTGTATATTCCTGGCTCAAAGAGGGCTCTCCAGGTTTAATTTAGGGTTAAATTAAAACGGAACAACGCTGAGTTATCCCAGCGTTGAAACTGTATGCATAAACAGGAGTGTACCTAATTTTTTCCTGTTTTGCACCAACCTATTAAGTTGGCTTAGCGAGTTTTGATTACAAGGCGGTTACTTTGTTTAACTTCTTCCATAACCACGTAAGTACGTGTGTCATTAACACCAGGAAGACGTAACAGGGTTTCACCCAGTAATTTACGGTAAGCGGACATATCAGGTACACGAGTTTTCAACAGATAGTCAAAATCACCAGAAACTAAATGACATTCTTGGATTTCTTCAAGCTTTTGAACAGCCATATTAAATTGTTCAAAAACATCTGGTGCGCCACGATTTAGTGTGATTTCCACAAATACCAGTAATGATGCATCGAGGTAATGAGGGTTTAACAGCGCAGTATAACCAGAAATAAATCCTTGGCGCTCTAAACGACGTACGCGCTCTAAACAAGGCGTTGGTGATAAACCAACACGTTTAGATAACTCAACGTTTGAAATACGACCATCTTTTTGAAGCTCATTTAGAATATTCCGGTCTATTCTATCAAGATCTTTACCCGGACGTTTTTTATTATCAATCATCTCTATACTCTCTTTCTCTTTTTCTCTTACTTTATTTTCCTAGACCCATACCTGTACACCTTCAGCATCAATGTCGAAACTTCGGTATCAAATGGTCAGAGCAAACTATCAATTTATTTTCTTTTAATGCCAGATAAAACATCTATTTTATCTAAATACTCATTAGCAAATATCGCCAAGTAACTATCCTTTACCCTGTCTGCCGAAAAAATTGTACCTATAACATCCAAGGATAATTATCTTTAACAATCATGTTTTCGCAAATGTACAGCGGATTGTCAAAGCAAATGAGTAAAAATCAGAACAAGGCGCTATGTTATTCTCTATATACGCAAGATAGTCATCAATTGTAAAGCAAAATGTTTCATGTTAATTCGATGATGTTAGCCCAATATAACTCTATAATTATTAAACTATATTAGTATTAACTATTGCTAAAATAGCTAAAATATTATGTCTATTTCTCGTCATTGGCTTTTTTTAACGTCTTATTTCTCCTACAATCCTTCAATTCGCATCACGCCTAATCAGAGATGAGGTATACATGAGCACCATCAAACATAGCAAACTTATTATTTTAGGTTCAGGCCCTGCGGGTTACACCGCTGCCGTTTATGCGGCAAGAGCAAACTTAGAACCAGTACTGATTACGGGTGTTGAAAAAGGCGGTCAGCTGACAACAACAACAGAAGTCGAAAACTGGCCCGGTGACCCAGAAGGGCTAACAGGCCCAGGCTTAATGGACCGCATGTTTCAGCACGCTGAAAAATTTAATACAGAGATTATCTCTGACCATATTAATAAAGTCGATCTGAAAAACCGTCCTTTCCGTCTATTTGGTGATGAACAAGAATATACCTGCGATGCATTAATTATCGCTACAGGCGCTTCTGCGCGTTATATCGGCTTACCTTCTGAAGAATCCTTTAAAGGCCGTGGTGTCTCTGCTTGTGCAACCTGTGACGGTTTCTTTTATCGTAACCAAAAAGTCGCCGTAGTCGGTGGAGGTAATACTGCAGTAGAAGAAGCGCTCTATTTAGCCAATATTGCCTCTGAAGTTCACCTGATCCACCGCCGTGATTCATTCCGTTCTGAAAAAATCTTAATTAATCGTTTAATGGACAAAGTTAACAGTGGCAATATTATTTTGCATACTGATCGTACCTTAGACGAAGTTCTTGGCGACGATATGGGTGTGACCAAAGTTCGTTTAAAAGATACAAAAAGCGATAAAACCGAAGAATTAGATGTAATGGGTGTTTTTATTGCCATTGGACATAGCCCAAATACCGCTATTTTTGATGGACAATTAGAATTAGATAATGGTTATATCAAAGTGCAATCAGGCACACAAGGTAATGCAACTCAAACCTCAATTGAAGGTGTTTTTGCTGCAGGTGACGTAATGGATCATATTTATCGTCAAGCAATTACCTCTGCCGGAACAGGTTGTATGGCAGCGTTAGATGCAGAACGCTACTTAGACGCACAAAAATCCAACTAAAATCATCACTTCCTTTCAAGGCGCTATTTCAGTAGCGCCTTTTACCATGTAACATACTAGCCTGGTTGCCAAAGCGTATAATTACTTACCTTGGCCTTTCTGATACTTTGTATCTCACCTGCAGATTTGAATCTTTTCTTATGGATAAAACTAAACAAAATGAAATGGTTCGATGGCTGAAACAGCAGAGTGCTCCAGCCCGTCGATGGCTACGGCTATCAATGATTTTAGGTGTCGTAAGCGGTTTATTAATTATTGCTCAAGCATGGTTATTAGCGGTTTTACTTCAAGCATTTATCATGGATAGTATTAACCGTGATACGCATATACCTACTTTCCTCACTCTTATTGGCATTTTTATCTTACGTGCAGCAGTCATGGCAATACGAGAGCGTGTTGGTTATCGCTGTGGTATGGTTGTTAGGCAACAAATTCGTAAAATTGTCCTTGATAGACTTGAAGAATTAGGCCCTGTTTGGGTTAAAGGCAAACCCGCTGGAAGCTGGGCAACTATTATTCTAGAACAAATTGAAGATATGCAAGATTACTATGCACGTTATCTTCCACAAATGTATCTTTCCGCTATTGTTCCTATTCTTATTCTTATCACCCTATTTCCTGTTAACTGGGTTGCGGGTTTAATTTTATTCTTTACTGCCCCTCTAATTCCCTTGTTTATGGCATTAGTCGGATTAGGTGCTGCTGATGCAAACCGCAGAAACTTTCTCGCTTTAGGTCGTTTAAGTGGTAACTTCCTCGATAGATTAAGAGGGCTTGATACATTACGGTTATTTAACCGCGGTAATGCTGAAGTCAAACAAATTACAGAAGCCACAGAAGATTTCCGTAAACGCACGATGGAAGTGCTTAGAATGGCGTTCCTTTCTTCTGGCGTATTGGAATTCTTTACCGCTGTTTCTATTGCCGTTGTTGCTGTTTATTTCGGTTTTTCTTACTTAGGTGAACTTAACTTTGGTAGCTATGGTCTAGGTGTTACCCTCTTTTCGGGGTTCTTAGCGCTGATCCTTGCTCCTGAATTTTTTCAACCTTTACGAGATTTAGGCACTTATTATCACGCAAAAGCGCAAGCAGTGGGCGCAGCAGAATCTCTCGTTGAGTTTTTAGAAACTGATGGCGAAAAACCACAATTAGCAGGTAATGCGCGTGTCAATACAAACGAAGGTATTGAAATAACAGCACATGAACTAGAGATTTTATCGCATCAAGGGGTAAAATTAGCGGGTCCATTAAGTTTTACGATTAGTCCTCAGCAACGTATTGCGATTGTAGGCCAAAGTGGTGCAGGAAAAAGCTCATTATTGAATGTACTTTTAGGCTTTTTACCCTATCGGGGTTCATTAAAAGTTAATGGCATTGAATTAACTCAGCTTTCACCTGAAGCATGGCGTCAATGTTTAAGTTGGGTGGGACAAAATCCCAATTTACCTGAACAAACTTTACTTGATAATGTGCGTTTGAGTGCTCCCGAGGCCAGTTCAGAACAAATAAATCTGGCTATTGAAAAAGCCTATGTCAGCGATTTTATTAACGATTTACCTGATGGGTTAAATACAGTAATTGGCGATGGTGCTGCACGTCTTTCTGTTGGTCAAGCACAACGCATTGCTGTAGCACGTGCATTATTATCCCCTTGCCAATTTTTGTTATTGGATGAACCTGCAGCAAGCCTTGATTCTCATAGCGAACAACGTGTGATGCACGCTCTTAATAATGCGTCATTAAATCAAACTACGTTACTTGTTACCCATTTATTGGAAGAAACATTAGGTTACGATCAAATTTGGGTAATGGAAAAAGGTCAAATTATTGAAACGGGCACTTATGCATCATTAAGCCAACAGCAAGGTGCTTTTGCCCGTCTTCTTGCTCATCGTAAAGAGGAACTTTAATCATGAGAGTATTGCTTCCTTTTCTCGCACTCTATCGTCGCCATTGGTTTATGTTATTGCTAGGGATTATTCTCGCTATCTTAACCTTACTTGCGAGTATCGGCCTTTTAACATTATCAGGCTGGTTTTTAGCAGGCACGTCTTTAGCCGGTTTTGCGGGGATCTATAGTTTTAACTATATGCTACCTGCGGCAGGTGTTCGTGGTGCCGCAATATTTCGTACAGCAGGCCGTTATTTTGAAAGACTTGTTAGTCATGATGCAACATTTCGGGTGTTATCGCACTTACGTGTGTTTACCTTCAAAAAGATCTTACCTCTTTCACCAGGTGGGATTGCGCGTTTTCGTCAAGGTGAGTTACTTAACCGCTTAGTGGCTGATGTTGAAACATTAGATCACCTTTATATTCGTGTTATCTCACCAATTATTGCCGCTTTTGTCGTCATTATGATGATTATGTTTGGTCTTGGTTTAATTGATGCCCACTTAGCCAACACATTAGGTGGCATTATGCTCACCTTGCTGATTATTTTACCTTTTGTGTTCTATTATGCAGGTAAACCTATTGGCCGTGATCTGACCGACTTACGTGGACAATATCGCACAGTATTAACCAGTATGTTACAAGGACAAGCTGAGCTAACTGTTTTTGGCGCATTGCCTCGCTTTAGACAGAACTTAGCGCAACTTGAAGCTAAGTGGTTACGCAGACAAGCACAACAAGCAAACTTAACCGGTTTATCGCAATCCCTCATGATCCTCGCATCAGGGCTGACCGCAACCTTAATTCTATGGCTGGCAGCGGGTGGCATAGACCATAATTTTATGCCTGAAGCCTTAATAGCTTTATTCACTTTCTGTGCACTCGCTGCTTTCGAGTCGTTAGCACCTGTTACTGTTGCGTTTCAGCATTTAGGGCAAGTAATGGCATCAGCAACTCGTATTTCTCATTTAATTGAGCAAAAACCCGATGTCTCTTTCCCTGAAAAAGGAGGAGAAAGAAAAAATAGTGCTTCACTCACCCTGCATAATATTTGCTTTACTTACCCAACTCAGCCGATGCAAGTAATTAATCATGTTGATTTGACTATTGAAGCAGGGCAACACATCGCATTATTAGGAAAAACAGGTTGTGGTAAATCAACGCTATTACAGTTAATCAATCGTGCGTTTGATCCGACTCATGGCACTATCCGCTTAAATAATTCACCTATTGCTGATTATGATGAAACAACTCTACGTTCAATGATGTCTGTTGTTCCTCAACGTGTTCATGTCTTTAGCCACACATTA
This sequence comes from Proteus sp. G2300, assembly GCF_009915965.1. Classification (NCBI taxonomy): domain Bacteria; kingdom Pseudomonadati; phylum Pseudomonadota; class Gammaproteobacteria; order Enterobacterales; family Morganellaceae; genus Proteus; species Proteus sp. G2300. The sequence goes on along the minus strand of NZ_JAABNK010000025.1, from coordinate 249,476 downwards.
AGAGAAAACTTAATTATGGCAAAAGAAGAGGCAACGGATGAAGAACTCAGTCATGCGCTTCAGCAAGTTGGCCTTGGACACCTGCTGGACAATGATGAAGGTTTAAATGCATGGATGGGCGATGGTGGTAGACAGCTCTCAGGTGGTGAACAACGACGTTTAGGTCTTGCAAGAGCTCTACTCCATAATGCACCTCTTGTATTACTGGATGAGCCAACAGAAGGCCTTGACGCCGATACAGAACAACAGATCCTTACTCTCTTACATCAACATTGTCAGGGTAAAGCGGTATTAATGATCACTCACCGACTTCACGGTTTAGATAAAATGGATAAAATCTGCGTTATGGATGGCGGGAAAATCGTTGAAACAGGCACTCATGCTTCGTTATTACAGCAACAAGGGCATTATGCTAAATTTCACCAAAGACAAGCACTATTAACTCCGACTCACGAGGCATAATATGCCATTGTTTCAATTAGACGATAGTGATTTGGATTTTCCAGAGCCTCATTTAGCATTAAAAGAGCCTAATGGATTATTAGCGATAGGGGGAGAAATCTCCCCTGCTCGATTACGTGTTGCATATCAATCAGGGATCTTCCCTTGGTACTTCCCCTACGAAGAGCCATTATGGTGGTCACCTGATCCAAGAGCTGTGTTGTCTGCTGGTGATTTACATATTGGACGTAGTTTGCGTAAATTTATTCGTCATCAGCCATATAAAATAACGTTAAATCATGCTTTTGCTTCTGTGATAGAAGCCTGCTCTATACGTGATGAAGGTACATGGATAGGCCCTGATATTAAAGAAGGTTATGAAGCACTTTATCGACAAGGTGAAGCGCACTCTGTTGAAGTTTGGGATGGCGATGAATTAGTTGGCGGATTGTATGGAGTCAATGTTGGTGCAGTTTTTTGTGGCGAATCGATGTTTAGTCGCAGAGATAACGCATCTAAATGTGCCTTTATTGCTTTTTATAACCATTTTCTTCGTTATGGGGGTCAACTATTTGATTGTCAGGTGCTAAACTCTCATACTGCCTCGTTAGGTGCCAGTGAGATCTCTCGTGACCATTATTTAGTTGCATTATCTCGTTGGAAAAAAGTGATTATTGATAAAAAGTGTTGGTATCAGCAATCGTTGGAATTATAATCACTGCTTGTTTTTGTAAAGCCCTTCTTATTTAAAACAGAATCAAGAATGCCATTCTGTTATTTATTCAATAAAAGGTTTATACAAAAATTTTATCTTACACACCCATTACGTGGTTAGGGTGCTGTTATTTTATTGCTATAAATACCACAAAATAAAGAATTACGACTTCTGTTATTACTTTTGCTTGAGCTTAGTAAAACGCAAGTCACGGTAAGGATGTTAAGCACAATAGCAAGGTGAACACCATTGCTATCGGATAACATTCCTTTACATAGGACAATATTTTCGGCATTATCTTGCCGTTTAAAAAATATGGTTATTAAAACTTAGAGGATTAGATGGCCAAAGAAGACAACATTGAAATGCAAGGCACTGTACTGGATACTCTGCCAAACACGATGTTCCGCGTAGAATTAGAAAACGGACACGTCGTTACCGCTCATATCTCAGGAAAAATGCGTAAAAACTATATTCGTATCCTGACAGGCGACAAGGTTACCGTTGAGCTGACCCCATATGACCTGAGCAAAGGCCGTATCATCTTCCGTAGCCGTTGATCCCAATCTGTTCTCTCCCGTTATTGTCATATAACGGATGAAAAAAAACACCACAGGCAAAGCATTATTGATGCTCACCTGTGGTGTATGCGTTTATAACTTAGTAAATTAACCGCTATCCTTAGATAACGGTATCTTCGTTCTTAGCCCGTTTTTCTTGGCTGATAAACTCGTAGTTTAACTTACCTGCTAAATTATCGAATGTGACAGAAACTGAACCACCATTAACAAGAGAGCCAAATAAAATCTCGTTAGCTAATGGTTTTTTTAAGTTTTCTTGAATAACGCGTGCCATTGGTCTTGCGCCCATCGCTTTGTCGTAACCTTTATCGCACAACCATTGGCGTGCTTCTTGGCTAACTTCTAGCGAAACCCCTTTATCATCTAACTGTACTTGTAGTTCGACAATAAACTTATCTACAACCATAGAGATAATTTCAGGTGATAATGCATTAAACCAAATAATGCTATCTAAACGATTACGAAATTCAGGAGAAAACGCTTTTTTAATTTCGACCATCGCATCAGTGCTGTTATCTTGCTCCGTAAATCCGATCGATTTACGTTGCGTTTCACGCACCCCCGCATTGGTGGTCATCACTAAAATAACATTACGAAAATCCGCTTTGCGGCCATTGTTATCTGTTAATGTACCGTTATCCATCACCTGTAACAGAATATTGAACACATCGGGATGTGCTTTTTCAATTTCATCAAGTAATACAACAGAATAAGGATTTTTAATTACTGCGTCGGTTAATAATCCGCCTTGATCAAAACCAACATAACCTGGAGGCGCACCAATTAAGCGACTAACAGTATGTCGCTCCATATATTCCGACATATCAAAGCGAAGTAATTTAACATTCAATGCTTTCGCTAATTGTACAGTAACTTCTGTTTTACCTACCCCAGTAGGGCCAGCAAATAAGAACGAACCGACCGGTTTATTATCTTGGCCTAACCCTGCTCGACTCATTTTAATGGCTTCAGACAATGCATGAATTGCCTGATCTTGACCAAATACCAACATTTTTAATTGGTTATCAAGATTTTTCAGTATTGATTTATCACTACTAGAAACCGTTTTTTCAGGAATACGTGCAATTTTAGCAACGACTGATTCAATATCAGAGACATTGATCGTTTTTTTGCGTTTACTTGGTGCTATTAAACGTGTTTTTGCACCAGCTTCATCAATAACATCAATAGCTTTATCAGGTAGATGTCTATCCGTAATGTATTTAACTGATAAATCCACCGCAGCCTGAATCGCTTTATTGGTATAACGTACCTCGTGATGCGCTTCATATTTTTGACGCAATCCTTTGATGATGAGCACGGTTTCATCAGGAGAAGGTTCTGTTATATCAATTTTTTGGAAACGACGTGTAAGTGCTCTATCTTTTTCAAAAATATTACTAAATTCTTGATAAGTCGTAGAGCCTATAACTCGAATTCGCCCACCTGATAACAAAGGTTTGATTAAGTTTGCCGCGTCTACCTGTCCACCTGAAGCCGCACCCGCACCAATAATCGTGTGGATCTCATCAATAAATAAGATGCTTTTTTCATCTTTTTCAAGTGTTTTCAGTAACGCTTTAAACCGTTTTTCAAAATCTCCACGGTATTTTGTACCCGCTAATAACGAACCAATATCCAGTGAGTAAATGGTGTAGCCTTTCATAACGTCAGGAACATCATCTTGCTCAATACGCCATGCAAGCCCTTCGGCAATTGCCGTTTTACCAACGCCTGATTCACCCACTAACAGTGGATTGTTTTTACGGCGACGGCATAATACTTGAATGGTTCTTTCTAATTCAGCTTGACGCCCAATTAGAGGATCTATTTTACCTTGGCGCGCTAACTGATTAAGGTTAGTGGTAAAATTATCCATATGATCGTCACCTTGAGGCATCTCTTGCTGAGATTGTGCATTCATCTCATTCATGTCAGAAAGATCTTCGTTTTGTTGAGCTTCCTTTGAAATACCATGAGAAATAAAATTGACAACATCAAGACGACTAACATCATGTTTACGTAATAAGTAAGCAGCGTGAGATTCTTGTTCACTAAAAATAGCCACCAGCACATTAGCACCAGAGACTTCATTTTTGCCTGACGATTGAACATGGAAAACAGCACGTTGTAATACTCGCTGAAAACTCAGCGTTGGCTGTGTTTCTCTATCAACATTTTCAGGTAAAATTGGGGTTGTTTTACGAATAAAGACTTCAAGCTCTTCTCGTAAAACGGCCAGATCGACTTTACAAGCTTCCAATGCTTCGCGTGCCGATTTATTACTTAATAGCGCCAATAACAGGTGCTCTACAGTCATAAATTCGTGTCTGTTATCACGGGCTTTCGCGAATGCAACATTAAGACTCAGCTCTAATTCGTGATTAAGCATAAGCACCTCCTCCTTAAAAGACTAACCGGATCATGCTTGTTCAAGAGTACATAAAAGTGGGTATTCGTTTTCTCTCGCATACAGATTAACTTGTGCCACTTTCGTTTCAGCAATATCCGCACTATAAACCCCACAAACTCCTTTTCCTTTATGATGAACATCCAACATAATCTGTGTTGCTTTCTCTTCACTAAGAAAAAAATACATCGTAAGTACTTCTACAACAAAATCCATGGGGGTGTAATCATCATTATTCAAGATCACCTTATACATTGCTGGTGGCTCATTTACCTGATGAACATCATCCCTTAACGTGGTTTCTGTTAAAAAATCAAACTGACCCATTGTTTTGCATTACTCATTGTCTTGTTAAACATCACTTTCAATTATGACATTTAGTTTACCATCTCACAGGAAAGTCTGCCTATCAACGCTTTTTTATTCCCTCTTTTTACATCCAAAAAAATAACAAAGCGTTAGCTACATCAAAATTTTACCTTATCGAAACACTTTCTATACCTTCCACCTCTTGACGACTGAAACAATAAAATAGAGTATGTTTTATGAACAGCTCAGTAAATATACTGAAGGTGATGTTAAACAAATAAATACAAGTATATGAGAGAAGCTAAGTATGGAGACAGGTACAGTAAAGTGGTTCAATAATGCTAAGGGCTTTGGTTTTATTACCCCAGCAAACGGTGGCGAAGATATTTTTGCCCACTATTCAACAATTAGAATGGAAGGCTACCGCACACTTAAAGCGGGGCAGAAAGTTAATTATAGCACGATAAAAGGGCCTAAAGGTGACCATACTGACCTTATCATTCCTATCATTGAATAGAAGATATTCACAGTATAGGTAAACTTGATAATACCTTTTATCCTCATCCAATGAAGTCAGGTATTTTCAGTCAAACAAGATACCTCATTCATTCAAATAAAAGCCCTTTATACGGTTAAGGGCTTTTATTTTATTGTTTGAATTATTCTCTGGCTAACGCATCAATGGGATTCATTTTTGCTGCACGTCTTGCGGGTAAAAATCCGAAAATAACCCCAATAGCGGTTGAACAAATAAAAGCACTGACTAATGCGATAGGCTGGAATACAAAATGCCATTCGGGTAACATCACACTTGCAATTATTGCAATACTAAACGAAAGACCAATTCCTAACACCCCTCCGACTAAACAAACCAGTACAGACTCAATGAGAAACTGTTGCATCACATCACTCGCTCTCGCCCCAACCGCCATTCTAATACCAATCTCTCGCGTTCTTTCAGTCACAGAAACCAACATAATATTCATAACACCAATGCCACCAACCACTAATGAAATAACGGCAACAAATGTAAGAAATAATTGCATTGTTTGTGTGGTGCTCTCAGCCGCTTTAATAAAACTATCAAGGTTATAAGTAAAAATATCTTTTTTGCCATGTCGGATCGTGAGTAAACGAATAATTTGTTGTTCTGCTACGTTAGCATCATAGCCTTCTATTGCTCTTACCGTAATGCTATCAAGATATGAGCGATTTAAAATACGACTATTTAACGTGCTATAAGGCACCCAAACGCGTAATGATTGTCCATTACCAAAAACCGATTTTTTATCTGCTATAACTCCAATAATCGTAGAAGGAATATTCCGAATAATAATTTGTTCACCAATTACGTTTTTCTTATTAGGAAAAAAGCGATGGCGAGTATTTTCATCAATCACAACAACCTGAGCTTGCCGTTGGATCATATCGTGCGTAAATGAGCGACCTTGCGAAAATTTCATCGCATACACAGTAAAATAGTCATCACTCACCCCCGCAACAGAAGCGGGCGAATCTTGATTCCCTCGGCGTAATCGCGTACTAAATTGCACTTGTGGCGTTACCGCTTGCACATAAGACTGCTGTTTTAAGGCAAAAACATCTTGTAGCGTTAATGATTGCCTGTCTTCGGGGGAGTCACTACCAAAATCTTTCCCAGGATAGATATCAATAGTATTAGAGCCAATCGCTTTTATATCAGAAAGCACCATACTTTTTGCGGCATCACCAATCACAATAATGGTCACAACAGAAGCGATCCCTATAATAATGCCGAGCATTGTCAATAAGGTACGTACTTTATTGACAACCATGGCACGCCAAGCCATTTCTAATGCTTGAGTAAAGCGCCCTACAATTTGCCCCAAATAAGAGGAAGTTAAAACAGTTGTCGTTTCTTTTTTAATTTTATGTGTCGTTGTTTGATGACAGCGATCACTAATAATCTTACCGTCTTTTATTTCGATAATTCGGTCAGCTTGCTCTGCAATTAAAGGATCATGAGTGACGATAATAACCGTATGCCCTTGTTCATTGAGTTGCTTCAAAATAGCCATAACTTCTTTACCAGAATGACTATCTAATGCACCCGTAGGCTCATCAGCAAGAATGACCTCACCACCATTCATCAACGCTCTCGCAATACTTACACGTTGTTGCTGACCACCAGAAAGCTGATTAGGGCGATAATCAACACGCTCTCCTAATCCTAAACGAGTTAATAATTCACGTGCCCTTTCTTTACGCTGAGTGGCATTTTTATCGGCATAAATAGCTGGAATTTCAACATTCTGTTCTGCACTTAAGTGCGCCATTAAATGGTAGCGTTGAAAAATAAACCCAAAGTGCTCACGGCGTAATGCAGCAAGCTGATCACCTTCCATTTGTGCAACACTTTGACCTGCAACTTTATATTCACCGCGACTTGGTTTATCCAAACATCCCAATATATTCATTAAGGTCGATTTACCAGAGCCGGAGGCACCCATAATCGCGACCATTTCACCCGCATTAATCGTTAATGAGACTTTATTAAGAACAATAGTTTCTTCTTCACCATTGCTATATACGCGACTAACCTCATTGAGTTCTAATAATGCCGGCATTATGCATCTCCTGAAGTTTCACCCAGAATAACCTCATCGTTCTCTTTTAATCCGCTGAGGACTTCAGCATAAACATCAGTACGCATACCTATTTTTACCGTGCGTTTTTCTGGCTGACCATTAACCAATACATCAACATAATATTCATTAATACCCGCATCCTCACCTAGGACAGAAAGCGGTACAAGGAGTACATCTTTCTTATTTTCGATAAGAATTTTAACTTGTGCCGTCATTTGTAAACGTAGTAAATGTTGTTCATTAGGCACTTCGAAACGGGCATAGTAGAAGATAGCGTCATTAATTTTTTCAGGCGTCGGCAGAATATCTTTTAACTTACCGCTAAAGGCTTTATCTGGTGCACCTAATACCGTAAAAGAAGCACTAAGATCCGGTTTTAAATAAATAACATCGGCTTCTGATACTTCTGCTTTTACCAGCATCGTATCTAAATCTGCTAAAGTTAAAATCGTTGGTGCTTCTTGTGCTGCAATGACGGTTTGGCCTTCTAGGGTTTTAATAAACGTCACTATACCATCCATAGGCGCAGTAATACGTGTATATTGAAGGTTAGTTTTGGCTGTATCTAAGGTCGCTTGATTCTTTTTAATTTGTGCTTCATAGGTGATAATACGCGCTTTTTTAACATCAACATCAGTTTTAGTACGATCAAGCTCATCTTGTGCAATTGCATGTGTACCAATCAGCTTTAACTGACGTTGATAAGTCAGTTGTGCCAAGCGTAATTCGGCCTGTGCTTGTTGAAGATTTGCTCTAAGCTCATTGTTAGTTTCCTGCGATTCAGTGACTTCATTTTGTGCTTTCTTAGGATCAATAATCGCTAACAAATCACCCTTTTTAACCGTATCGCCCTCTTTCACAAACAAAGTTTGTAATTGGCCACTGACCTGAGCACCCACATCAACTTTACGCACAGCATCCAGTTTACCAGTTGCTGTCACTTCTTTTGACAGTTCACCTCGTGTAATAATTTGTGTTTGGTATGACGGTACATTTTCTTTCGGCCAAAAAAAATAGGCGATAATAGCAACCGTAATTAAAATAAAAGCGAGCACCTTTCCGCGCTTTTTTAAAGATAAAAAAGCCATACAATATCCTTCCTAAACATGACGATTTAATAAGCCATAAGAAATTTTAGCGATGATATTAACCTTCATCGCTAAATAAAATTTACTTTGGTCTCGTGCATTTATCTTGCTTGCTATAACAACCTAATTCGCTTTGCCTCTAGCAAGCCATGCAACACGAGAAAACATACTTTTTAGTATGGAAGGGATGGCGTCAACTCCTCGTTGAGCAGCATTGTTAGCTACCGTTAATGCGAGATCGGGTTTTGATGAGCGTTGGATAGCTTTAATAATCACACGTCGAATTGGCCATTTTTCATTATCTGGCACACCTGCAACATCATGATACACATTACGAAAACCTTCTTTGTATAAGAAATGCTCCATATCTAAAGCAGGAAGTTTCGTTAATCTATCACGTTCAGAATCATTACGTTTTGATGCAAAATCTTTAACGGTTGCGGCATATTTTTTACCGGCTTCATCACCATCCACTAAAGTATGCCATTCTATTCCCATATACGTTGCATACTTTAATAATGGCTTAAGTCCACATTGTGCAAATTCGATGACTTTTATTCCTTCAGCTTCAAAGAAATAATTACATTGCCTTGCCAACTCGTTCATTAGCCAAATTTCTGTTTCACCTTCAACCAATAACCAGCAACGAGCAAAAAGTGCAGAAGGTCTGTTATAGCGAATATGAAATGAGATGCGCCGTTCTTCATCTGAATGCAGCTGTTGATGACCAACGCGGTAAGCAGCGACTTTGTCGGTATCTCGCACTAAACGACAAACACTCTCTAATGGGGCTAATGAAAGTAACTCACCTGAATTAGTCGTAGTTATGCGTTGTAGTGAAAAAAGATTAAGTAATCCCCAAGCCACTGAAAGCATAATGGGGTGTAAACGTGTTTCAGGGTTTTCAACAATAACGATAGGCCTTGCATAAGGATCTAATGCAACACTACCTCGAGACTGTAATATAGAGGAGAACATCCCTAAGATAATTAGGCGAATACTTCGTTGATTCGGTTTTGCTAACACCTTATTAATATTTTCTAACGCATGCCAGCCACGTACATGAGGTTCATTAACTTTACGATGTCGGGTATGCGATTTAAACAATAACGAACCATGATCGGCAAAATAGTGCCCTAACAATTGTTGCATGGCATCTAGCCCTTCACGTAAATCCTCATCCGACAATTCATCCGGATTATTAACTAATGCTTTAGTTAACTCGCTCATTTTATTATTAAATGCTTCTCGATGAGGGTTATTATGAGGATCGATAACGTCAGAGGTAAGATCACGAACAAAACGCGCATCTTGTAAGCGTAAGACGGGATAAAGTCTCACTATTTCTGCAATAATTTCTTGTGTTTGCCCATTAGGTAAACGGATCTGCTTTCCCTCTTTATCAAGAAAATAGCGAAAGGTTTTCACATTTTTTTGCTCATCGAGTTCTGCACTAATGCGATAATAGATATGTTTTAATTCATCACCATTTTCAACCCATACTGGCGTAAGTTTATGGAAACGATAAGAACGATGTCTTCCGGGACGAGATTCAGTAAATGTCAGAATAATTTGTAGACTTTTTTTACTATTTTCTTCTGATTCATTCGGCAGGCGATGGAAATCATCAGGTGTAAATGCATATTGATAGGTTTCAATACCCAAGCTGAGTGTTAACGCATCAAGTAATGAGCTTTTACCCCACGCATTTTCCCCCACTAAGACTGTATTCATATCAAGAGGTAATGAAAGACGATTAAGTCCACGGAATCCAACTATTTCCACTCTTTCTAAATACATAAGTTCCCTCGTTAGTTACGACTAAGCTATGTTTTTATTCTTCCTATCTTAATTTTATGCTTAATCTGCCAATAATTTCACTTAATGAATATTTTTATTAAATCACAGTTAAAGAGTGTCGTAATAAAATTTACTCAACTATTCGATACATACCCAATTCGCTCATTTTTCAGACAATTAAAGCCACTTTACCCTAAACATGTTAGGCTCTTTACCTTCAATAAAAATTTTATATTTATCTCAGCTTCTATATCTACAACAACATAAGTAAATGTTATAATACAAATCACGTTATTAGTTTATTTTATAATTTGAGCACACTCAGTAAGGAATAGAAATGCTATCAGGGTTATTAATTATCCTACTTCCGCTTTTTGTAGGATATTTGATTAAGTTAAACCATCGCCCATTACTTCATCTGGCAAACCGCCTACTTAGTGCGATGGTTTACGTTATCCTATTTCTAATGGGCGTCAGTCTTGCCATGTTAGATAATATTGGTGAAAATTTAGTCTCTATTCTTGCTTATGCCAGTGTTTTCTTTTTATGTACTTTTGGTGCAAATTTACTGTTCTTATGGCTATTGGATAAAAAAGATCCTTGGCATGTCCCTGCTCATAAACAATCTAAACCCCCATCACGCATAAAAATGGTACTTGAATCGTTGCAATTATGCGGTGTCGTTGTTGTTGGTTTTTTTGTTGGTTTAACAGGTTGGTCAGTTTTTCATTATGCTTCTCATGCCAGCCAAGGTGCACTGATCTTCTTGCTGTGGTTAGTAGGGTTACAATTGCGTAATAGCGGAATGAGCCCAAAGCAAATTTTAATTAACCGTCGAGGAACAACCGTTGCCGTCGTCATGGGGGTGAGTGCGCTTGCTGGCGGTGCTTTAGCGGCTTATTTACTAGGATTACCGATGAAAATGGGATTAGCTATTGCATCTGGATATGGTTGGTACTCTTTATCTGGGATTGTACTCACCGATGCATTTGGCCCTGTTATTGGTAGTACTGCTTTCTTTAATGACTTAATGCGTGAATTAGCCGCAATTATGCTTATTCCTATTATTGTTAATCGTTATAGAAATACTGCCTTAGGAATTTGTGGCTCAACCTCCATGGACTTTACTTTACCTGTTTTACAAAGAAGTGGCGGTGTGGCCATTGTGCCTGCAGCTATTGTGCATGGATTCGTGTTGAGCTTAATTACCCCAATATTTATGGCTTTCTTTACTTCATAGAAAAATCAGTAACAATAGAACAATAGTGTTCTCTTTTACAGTGGGTTAATAATGAATCAACAGCGTGTATTAGTACTTGGTGCAAGTGGTCATATTGGTCAAAATCTTATTCCAGCTCTGATAAAACAAGGTCATCAAGTCACTGCGGGTGCACGTAGAGTTGATTGGATGATGTCTCAAGGTTGGGAAAACACACGCTGTATCTTCGTGGATTTGCACAATCCAGAAACCTTAAACAAAGTCATGCATGATACTGATATCGTGTACTACCTTGTTCATAGCATGGGTGATGCTCATAATTTAGTTGAGCAAGAGCGTAAAGCAGCAATTAATGTTGTTGAAGCTTTAGAAGGCACAAAAGTTAAACAAATTATTTTTTTAAGCGCCTTACAACATAAAGATCAGCAATACTCACCTCATCTCATTGCACGAAAACTCACTGGTGAGGTATTAAGAACAAGTACTATTCCTGTAACTGAAATTCGTACCTCCATGATTGTTGGCCCTGGCTCTGCCGCCTTTGAGATTATGCGTGATATGGTTTATAACCTTCCTATTCTTACGCCTCCACGCTGGGTTCGCTCAAAATCTTCCCCTATCGCCTTAAAAAATTTAATTCACTATTTATCTGAAATTATCCATCACCCCTCACATCAACATCGTGTTTTTGATGCTGGTGGCCCCGAATATATTAGTTATCAAACTCTTTTTGAGCGCTTTATTAAAATTTCAGGTAAAAAGCGTGTATTGATCCCATTACCTATGCCAGGCAGCCTTATTTCAGCAGGCTTTATTAGCATGATAACCTCTGTACCAACCTCCATTGCTAAGGAGCTTATTCAAGGACTCAAGCATGATCTTCCTGCTCACGATGCTCGTTTACGTAAACTTATCCCTCAAACATTAATCGCTTTTGATGATGCCGTAAGAGAAACATTAGCAGATGAAGAAGCCGCTTTAGATAATCAAGATTGGGGTTACGATCCTGCTGTTCGCAGTCGTTGGAAGCCTGGTTATGGTTATTACCCTAAAAACGCAGGATGTACTGTTTCAACACCTGCCACAGCAAAATCGCTTTGGCATACCGTACAACAAATTGGTGGTGAGCAAGGCTACTTTTATGGTAACGCACTATGGAAAATACGCGCGGCTATGGATGATATGGTCGGAAATAAAGTGACTTATGGTCGACCTTCTAGAGACACATTAAAACTCGGTGATATGATTGATGGTTGGCGAGTGATAAAACTTGAGCCTGAAAAGCAACTCACATTGTTGTTTGGCATGAAAGCCCCTGGCTTAGGCCGACTTTCTTTTACCATCCATGATAGTGGCAATCTTCGTTCTATTGATGTTCGTGCTTGGTGGCATCCAGCAGGCTTTAGTGGATTACTTTATTGGTTTGCGATGATGCCTGCACACTTATTTATTTTCAAAGGGATGGCTAAAACCATAAGTACCAACGCTTACAATCTGGATAAAAATTCATCTAACAATGAAAAAAAGTAGCTGAATTACCCATTTTTACGTAAAAAAACCACTTTATTATGCAGTTTTTGTTGCATAATTATTCTTATCGTTTTATTATTTGAACCAGTTAATGACTATTCAGAAAAAACGCATGAGTATTCAATTAAAAAACATAAATTGTTTCTACGGTTCGCACCAAGCACTCTATGATATTAATCTAGAATGCTCTGCTGGCGAAACAATGGTTCTATTAGGACCAAGTGGTGCAGGCAAGAGCTCACTAATGAGAGTTCTTAACTTATTAGAAATGCCACGTTCAGGTGAGTTAGAAATTGCAGGTCTACATTTTGACTTTAGCCAACAGCCTAACGCAAAGGCAATTCGTTTATTACGCCAAAATGTGGGCATGGTATTTCAACAATATAATTTATGGCCACATTTGACGGTTATTGATAATTTAATTGAAGCGCCTTGTCGTGTGTTAGGTTTATCAAAACCACAGGCCAAAGAAAAAGCGATGAAATTACTTGAACGTTTACGTTTAAGTGATTATGCAGGACGCTTTCCACTACATTTATCAGGTGGACAGCAACAACGTGTTGCCATTGCAAGAGCATTAATGATGGAACCTCAAGTTCTCTTATTTGATGAACCGACAGCAGCACTAGATCCTGAAATAACAGCTCAAGTTGTTGATATTATAAAAGAACTTTCTGAAACGGGTATTACACAAGTGATTGTGACCCACGAAGTTGAAATTGCACGCAAAGCCGCGAGCAAAGTTGTATATATGGAAAACGGCCGTATTATAGAGCAAGGCGATAACTATCGTTTTACAGCTCCACAAACGGAAGCTTTTGCTAATTACTTGTCACACTAAATCGGGATCAGACAATGAAAAAAATATTATTTGCAGCACTTCTGACCAGTATTACACTTTCTGCAACTGCGGCTGAAAAAGAGACAATCCGTTTTGCCACTGAAGCAACATATCCTCCATTCGAAATGATTGATGCGAATAACCAAATTGTAGGATTTGATGTTGATCTCGCTAATGCTATGTGTGCAAAAATTAATGCGGATTGTACCTTTACCAATCAATCATTTGATAGTTTAATTCCTAGTTTGAAATTCCGTCGTTTTGAAGCACTAATGGCAGGTATTGATATTACACCAGAACGTCAAAAACAAGTTGATTTTACAGATTCTTACTATGATAACTCTGCTGTATTTATTACAGTAACGGGTAAAATCTCTGACGTTGCGAGTTTAAAAGGTAAACAAATTGGTGTTCAAAATGGGACTACTCATCAAAAATTCATCAATGAACAACATAAAGAGATGAAAACTGTTCCTTATGACAGTTACCAAAATGCGGTATTAGATCTTAAAAATGGTCGTATCGAAGCAATCTTTGGTGACACTGCGGTTGTCAATGAATGGCTGAAAAAGAATCCTGAATTAGGTATTGTAGGCGACAAAGTTGCAGATCCTAACTATTTTGGTACAGGCCTTGCGATCGCAGTAAGAAAAGGCAATGCTGATTTACAAGATAAATTGAACAAAGCATTAGCTGAAGTAAAAGCTGATGGCACCTATGATGTCATTTATAAAAAATGGTTTGAATAACAATAATAGCTTAATAAATGAATGAAATAACAACTCTAGCAGGTGCGGCCGTCACAACGGTCTCACTTGCTATTTCTGCGCTTATCATCGGATTAGTTCTAGCCATGCTGTTTACAGCATGGGAATCTGCGAGATGGAAAGCCTTTGCTTTCTTAGGAACATGTTGGGTAACACTCATTAGGGGACTACCAGAAATGCTGGTGGTTCTTTTTGTCTATTATGGCACCTTACAAGGCGTCATGATCTTAATGGATGGCATTGAATTAGGCTCATTCACCTTGCAAATAGACTTTGGTGACACCGATTCTCTACCTTTCTATTGTGGTGTTATCGCCCTTTCACTTCTTTATGCTTCTTATGCTTCACAAACGTTACGTGGCGCCTTAAAAGCCGTACCAACAGGACAATGGGAAGCCGGTCAAGCATTAGGTATGGGCCGTATTACTATCTTCTTCCGCTTTATCATGCCTCAAATGTGGCGTCATGCTTTACCCGGTTTAGGTAATCAGTGGTTAGTTTTATTAAAAGATACTGCTTTAGTCTCATTAATCAGTGTTAATGATTTAATGTTACAAACACAAAGTATTGCTAATAGAACTCAAGAGCCTTTTACTTGGTATAGCATTGTTGCACTGATTTATTTAGCCATTACGCTGATCAGTCAATATATCCTGAAATGGTTAGAAATGAGAACAACTCGCTTTGAACGGAGTGCCTCATAATGTGGGATTATATTGTTGATATTTTACCGGGATTACCAACCAGCTTGTCATTAACTTTAGTGGCTTTACTGGTGGCATTTACACTTTCGGTTTTAATGACCTTTATTTTGGCGTTAAAAACTCCAGTTATTACTCAAATTGTAAAAGCATATATCACCTTATTTACCGGTACTCCTTTATTAGTACAGTTTTTCTTAATCTATTATGGCCCTGGACAATTTCCTGTGTTGCAAAAATTCCCTATGATTTGGGAGTTATTATCAACACCTTGGTTTTGTGCCATGGTTACATTAGCATTAAATAGTGCTGCTTATTCAACCTTACTTTTCTATGGTGCAGTAAGAGCGATTCCGTCAGGACAATGGCAATCTTGCCAAGCGTTAGGGATGTCCCCCGTGCAAACGGCAAGGGTAATATTGCCTTATGCATTTAAGCGGGCGCTTTCATCCTATTCAAATGAAGTTGTACTAATATTTAAAAGTACCTCTCTCGCCAGTACGATCACTTTACTTGAATTAACAGGTTATAGCCGACAAGTATTCGGTCAAAGTTATGATGTGATGGTCTTTGTTGCCGCAGGCATTATTTATTTAGGCATCAACGGAATACTAACACTTCTCATGAGATTGATTGAGAAAAAAGCCTTAAAGTTTGAACATCGTAATTAAAAATGCGTAAGCCAAACTGTCGATAAAAAAATACCCCGGATATTTTTATCTCTGGGGTATTTTTTTATCGCTGAATAAATTGTAACAAATAATGGTTCTATTTTTGTGTAGTCTGTTTTTCTATTAACGCTTCCTTATGGCTTACTCTATACGCATTCCACGCCAATAGGCTACCAATTAACATGACAACGGCTAATGCTAATTTAGGTTGTACCGGTGATGTCAGTGCAGTTAAACCTAACGCAGCACCGCCTGCCATTTGAATAAAACCAACCAAAGCAGAGGCAATACCTGCCGTCTGTGAATACGGCTCAAGTGCATAACTTGTCGCAGGCCCCATAATAAAGGCTAATCCAGCGCAAGCACTTGCTACAGGGAGCATGTAAATCAGCCAATGGCTTTGTATTTCGGCAGGAATAAACATTAAGCTTAATAACAAACTCACACAACCTACCCCCATTAACCCACCCCCTAATATCAAACAAATAGGTCTGCCAACACGGTGGATCACCCGGTTTGCATAAAAGCTAACAAACATTATCCAAAAACCATTTACACCAAAAACAATGGAAAAAATCAGCGGTGATAGCTTCGCATCATTCATCAAAACAATAGGAGCAAATGAAACATAAGTTAAAGCCATTCCCATTGTGCCTGCATTCACGAAAGCAAAAGTTAAAAAACGTTTACTACACAAAATCTCAAGGTATGTTTTACCTAATTTCTGTTTCGATTGCGCTATATTTTCAGGCTTAGTTTCTGGTAAGAAGCGAGTGATCAACACTAGCACAAATACTGAATAGAAAATTAAAAACCCAAAAGGTGCACGCCATCCCCAATACTCAGCCAATAATCCACCTAATAAGGGTGCAAGTGCAGGAATAATATTTAAGGTACCATTTAAAAAGCCAAAAACACGAGCCGCATCATTACCATTAAAGCAGTCACGAACACAGGTAAAAGCCACAACGGAAGTACAACACACTGCACAAGCCTGTAATAATCGCGAAATAATAAAAAGCGTTGAGTCTGTAGAGATCGTTGCAATGACAGAACCCACAATATAGATAAGGATCCCAACGATAGCGATAGGTTTACGACCAAACTTATCCACTAATGGCCCTGATATCAGTTGTCCTATACCTAAAACTAAAATAAATAAAGCGATAGTCGATTGAATAAGGGAGACACTACTTCCTAAATCTTGAGCAATCGCAGGGATCGTCGGTAAATAGAGATCGATCCCCAAAGGCCCCAATAACACCATCACTAATAACAACGCTTTTAAATTCTGCATAAAAAATGCCCATCTAATAAAAAAGAAAACGCCCGATGTTATCCATCGAGCGTTAAATACTGATTTATACTAACACCCATTGCCTATTTTGTAATGAATATCTTAACTGTCTTGTAATACCAATAATGTAAGCACTTCATAGTGAGCTGTATGCGGAAACATATCAAACAACTGCACTCTATCAATACGATAATGAGAAAGTTGCTGAATATCTTTAACCATAGTTTGAGCGTTACAACTCGAATACAGAATAAAGCGAGGCTTCATTTTATTTAAATAGCCACACAGTGCCTCACCAATACCTCGTCTTGGCGGATTAACAAGCACTAATTCAGGCACTAACTCGTTGGCTAATGCATAACCCGTTGAATCTAGTGCTTGAAATTCAACATGCTCTAACCCTAATTCATAAGCTGATAAACGCGCACATTCTATTGCTTCAGGACTAATCTCAATTCCTGTCAATTGGGTCAATTTATCTGCGCAATGTAACCCAAAGCCTCCTGATCCACAAAACATATCCCACAAATGTGAGATATTTAATTCTCTAACCCAACGACCCGCCGTAGCATAAAGTGATGAGGCCACAACTGGATTAGTTTGAAAAAAGCCTCTTGGACGAATATGCAATGGAATTTTGTTGAATGATTCATCTAAAAACGTTTTTTCAGTCAGAATAATTTCTTTTTCACCTTCAAGAATTGCCATATGAACAGGTTGAATATTCACAGAGATAACCGCCAATTGAGGTAGTTTTTCTTGTAACCACGGAAGTGCTTTACGAAGTTGCTCTAATTTTTTTTCTGAGCGTAAAACAAAACGCAACATCATCGTGCCATTGCTTCTGCTTTCAGTTAATAAAATAAACTTAAGTTCGCCACGCCGACGCTCAATATCGTAAGGTACTAATCCTGCTCTCGCTATAAATGTTTTTAAAATTGGGAATATCGGTGTAAAAGAGTCAGGGTAAAGAGGACATTCGCATAAATCGACAGCCACACCCTCTCGTGTTTTTAGACCTAATACTGGTTTTTCAACACTGCCACTGACTACCATTTTTGCTTTGTTACGAAATTGCGCTTGCTGGCTTTCAACAGGCGCTAATTTATCAAAAGCATAATCTTCAGGTAGCAATGCTAATAAGCTGTGCTGTTTTTTCTTGATTTGTTCAGAATAAGCAAGAGAAAGCCATTCACAAGAATGACAATCACCCGCACTAAATCGTGCGCATTGCATAAGATTTTGTGACCGTTATGGAGATTAATATTAATGTACAGTATAGGAGGAGTCAGTTGATGAACTACTTATTTCAACATCTTCTTCATCATCTTCTTCATTTTCACTTTCTTGTTTTTCGCCATACAAGAAACCATTATTAAAAATCTCACTGACTACTTCAGCTGATTGTTCTTCTGCTTTTTGTAAGAACAGATCAAACTGATTCAGTGAGATCCCCGCGGCAACAGGGAATGATTGGCAGAATACTAATTTAGGTAAGTTTTCATCACTAATTTCTAAAAATGTTTTAATAAACAAAGAACTTGCATTAATTTGGCTAAGGTTGGCCATTAAAGGCACTATTGCTGAGGGTTTTAATTCAGCGATAGCGGTAAATACAAGCACATCTTCAAGAATATCAATTTTAGCATCAAATATGCCACTGATATATTGAAGATGTGGCAAATGTAACGCCTGACAAGAGTCACATTCATAATAAGCAATCTGTAGTTCATCAAGCCAAGATTTTAGCTGATCCAGATCGGGGGTCACAACAGCGTTCATTCAAATAACCTTTACGCGCTAAAGAAAAGAGTGCCTTTTGGCATTGAGGCTATTTTGCCACTTTTTATATCTTGAAGGCACTAATAAATAGAAAAACTAAGAAAATTAAGCCAATTTACAGATTGGATTTTCTTGGTTTTTCATGCATTGTTGAAAAAAAACAGTGCGCTATTGTTCGTTATTCTCTTTTTTCTTTTTATTATTCGCGGGTTTGTTATCAATACCTAAAAACGTTAAGCGATAAATCGCACGCCATACAATATGAATAGCAGGCGGGATCATGCAGATAACCCCCAGAACAACCAGTGTTAATTGCCCCGTGTAGGTGCCTAGCCACTGCGGAGATGTGATATATTGATTGATAGACAAATAAGCAATCACTAATAAAATAATCCCTATGATCTCAATGATTATGATGGGTTTTGGCATATCAGACAGTGATTTCATATCCCGATTAGAAGGCTTTTCCATATTTTCTCCGCTAAATGCTGTATCGCAGTCCTATCTCATTATTCGGCAAATTGGTATAATTTATCACACTAAAAGGCAATAACTGTTTTTGTTTAGCCTCATAAAAGGGCATAGTATCAACCAATAAAGACTATTATGCCTGAATTTTATTTCCTCAATAAGGAGTGTCGTATGTTTGTTGTAATTTTTGGTCGCCCTGGTTGCCCATATTGTGTACGTGCTAAACAACTGGCTGAAACTCTGGCTGAAAAACGTGACGATTTTGATTTCCGTTATGTTGATATCCAAGCCGAAGGAATTACAAAAGCAGATTTATCTAAAACCGTCGGTAAAGAGGTTGAAACTGTGCCACAAATTTTTATTGATGAGAAACACATCGGTGGTTGCACAGATTTTGAAGCTTATGCTAAAGAAAATTTAGGCATCTATAACTAATCAAAAAGCGCTAAAACAAGCTATTTTTCAATATGTTTTAGCGCTTTCTTTTTTTTATTTCACACATTATCTCTTTATATCTTCCTCTTTCCAAAAAAAATTCTATTTTTTTTCATTAGTCAGCGAACTTTCTTCTTAACTCAGAGTCTGAATTAGTGCCACTGCTTTTCTTTGATGTCCCCAAATATTGAGGAGCCCGATAGTTTCAACCCCTTTGGTGAAATAACTGTCGGGTTTTTTATTGCCTAAAATAGAGCCTTATTCACCTTGCAATGTCACAATAATACGGCGACGACCACCATGATTACGGTGTTCACCAAGATAAATTCCCTGCCAAGTTCCTAAATTAAGCTCGCCTTGACTAATAGGAATAGTGATACTTTGTCCAAGTAAACTGCTTTTTATATGTGCTGGCATATCATCACTTCCTTCATAAGTGTGAAGGTAGTAATTTTCATTCTCTTTAACACTTTGATTAAAGAAATTTTCAAAATCACTTCGTACTGTCGGATCTGCATTTTCATTAATCGTTAACGAAGCCGATGTATGTTGAATAAAAAAATGAGCAATTCCAATTTTATATTGTCTTAGTTCGGGTAATTCTTGAATCAATGTCTGTGTAATTAAGTGGAACCCTCTCGGCCTTGCGTTGAGTACGATATTTTTTTGGAGCCACATTTTTTATACCTCGTTGAAAATAACAAAAAAGAGCAATGTGAGAGCTATACCATAAGTGAAATTCTCTTTTTAAGCATGCTTTAGCTCAGTTAAATCTAAAACTGACAATTCTTTTAAAAAAAGCACAATTAAATAAGAAAAAAACACTTTACCCTTATTACTCGCTCATTTACCCTTAAAAACTTGCGTATTATGTATCATAAACATCGCTTATCAGCACGACATGTATGGAGCCTACTTTGCTGGAACAATTTAATTTAGCCGTATTTTCAATGATGAATGCAACACCTGCAGCATCTCCTTTCGAAATCGGTGTGGCGATAATTATTGCTAAGTACCTTGTCTATCTCTTTCCTTTATCTTTAGTGTTCTATTGGTTGTGGGGTAATGAAAAACACCTTAGCCAGCAAAGAACATTAGCCTGTAAAGCAGCGGTCTCTTTAGTTATTGCGCTGTCTATCTCTTGGTTTATTGGTGCAATTGCGCCTCATGAGCGCCCTTTTGCTGCCAATATTGGGTATAATTTCCTTGAGCATGATGCAACGCCTTCGTTCCCAAGCAATCACGGTACATTTGTTTTCACCATTGCATTAGCTTATCTGTTTTGGCATAACAGTAAACGTATTGGTTATATCATGCTAGGTTTAGGAGTTGCGATTGCTTGGGCGCGTATTTACCTTGGTGTGCATTGGCCAATCGATATGATAGGCGCCCTTATAGTTGCTCTGCTTTCTTGTGGTTTAAGCCAGATCTTCTGGTCTAAAGGCGGGAATGCACTCCAAAAATGGGTACAACAACTTTATCAGTTCTGTTTTGCTTATCCGATTCGTAAAGGTTGGACAAAAGCCTAACCCTTCTTGCTTTGAAAAAGACCCTATTTATTGTGGTCTTTTTTTATATTTAACTTAAGCAATTCTCTCCACTTCGATATATTAATATCTAAATAAAATTATCCTCTATTATTATATTATTTGTCCAAAAAAAAATGTGTTGTTATTTTAATCAAAATGAAGTTTTTATATTCGCTATATTGTAATATATCAAACTCATTTATTAACAAATTTATTGTCGTAATAATAAACAATATTCTACTTATGACTGAATTATTGTTATCTTCATTTCATAGAATAAAAGAAAATCATTAATAAATAATCGTAATACTCTATTTTTATATTCTTTTGTCTACTTTTAAACACAAATTAAAGAAAATAATTAGTATATAAATATCAATGTGTTATATTGTTAATATAATGTTTTAATTGTGAATAAAAATAACCATATTGATTTAAATCATTTATTTTATAAGAAATAAAAAAGTCTAATTTTAATCATTAATATATGAACATTCAGGTATATGGATTTATTATCAATCTCCATTAAAAATGGAAAAGTATTTCAAAATGTTTAAAAAACCCTTCTAAAAACACAAAATATAAAAAATGTTACATTTTTAGATTTTTCAGTTATATTTAGCATTTGAGATGGTGATCACGGTAGTTTATCCTGAAAAACACTATATTCTGCACCTCTTAAGTCTGGATATAAACTTATCGAATATTTTTTCAAATTTTAGAAGATCGTAATTCTTTTGAAATTTAAAGATTTTAGTATGTGGTAATTGAAGATATTGAGATAACACCAGGTACTCAATGCTCTCATTTATTCATAATTAAATTTATGTCGTGATTGTTTCTGATAAGAAATAAAATCACGCTTTTATTTTATTCATTATTTTTTTTACCGCGTTATTTCGGAGAGTATTATGGATACAACCAAAGCTGGTTCTATCGCATCGGGTAACACCCAAGGTGATTACAAAACATGGCGTAAGTCAGATACGGTATGGATGTTAGGTTTATATGGTACGGCTATCGGTGCTGGCGTTCTATTTTTACCTATCAATGCAGGGATTGGTGGCTTAATTCCTCTGTTGATCATGTTAGTGCTTGCATTTCCAATGACCTTCTTTGCACACCGTGGTATGTGTCGCTTTGTGTTATCAGGTAAAAACCCAGGTGAAGATATCACTGAAGTTGTTGAAGAACACTTTGGTAAAACAGCAGGTAAACTGATTACTCTGCTCTATTTCTTTGCTATTTACCCTATTTTATTGGTTTATAGTGTTGCTATCACCAATACAGTAGAAAGCTTTATAGTGAACCAAATGCACATGACTGCACCACCTCGCGCAATTTTATCGCTGATACTGATTGTCGGTATCATGTCAATTATTCGCTTTGGTGAACAAGCTATCGTTAAAGCAATGAGTGTGCTAGTGTTCCCATTTGTTGCCGTCTTGATGGTTTTAGCACTGTATCTTATTCCTGAATGGAATGGCGCAATACTTGAGACTCTCTCTTTTGATCACGCAACAACTTCAGGTATGGGCCAAGGCCTATTAGTAACACTGTGGTTAGCTATCCCTGTCATGGTATTCTCTTTCAACCACTCCCCCATTATCTCTGCTTTTGCGGTTGCAAAACGTGAAGAATACGGTGAAAACGCTGAGAAGAAATGTTCACGCATTTTAGCTTATGCGCACATCATGATGGTTATCACTGTTATGTTCTTCGTGTTTAGCTGTGTATTTAGCTTAACACCAGAAAACTTAGCAGAAGCAAAAGCACAGAATATCAGTATCCTGTCTTATCTGGCTAACCATTTTGAAGCACCTGTTATCGCTTATATTGCTCCATTTATTGCTTTTGTTGCGATTACGAAATCTTTCTTAGGTCACTACTTAGGTGCTCGTGAAGGTTTCAATGGTTTAATCATCAAATCATTGCGTGAAAAAGGTAAAACAATCGAAAAAGATCGTTTAAACAAAATCACTGCACTGTTTATGCTGGTTACAACGTGGATCGTTGCAACGTTAAACCCAAGCATCTTAGGTATGATTGAAACGTTAGGTGGTCCAATTATCGCAATGTTACTGTTCCTGATGCCTATGTATGCAATCCGTAAAGTACCTGCGATGAAGAAATACGAAGGCCATATCAGCAACGTATTCGTTGTAATCATGGGTCTTATCGCAATCTCAGCAGTTTTCTATAGCTTAATTAACTCTTTCATGGGCTAATAAGGCATCTAATGGCTACTTTCTTTTATGAAAGTAGCCATTACAGCTTTAGACTTCAAAACTGACACTTATCACTCTAATAATCACACAGTTGCGCCTTTAAATTAATTAGGGAGGCGAATATTATGGTTAGCGTCTTTGATATTTTTAAAATTGGTATCGGTCCTTCAAGTTCACACACTGTAGGCCCCATGAAAGCAGGTAAAGAATTCGTTGATATCCTTGCTGACAAAAATCTTCTCTCTTCTGTTTCCCGTGTTATCGTTGATGTGTACGGCTCTTTATCTTTAACTGGTAAAGGTCACGCAACCGATATTGCTATTATTATGGGATTAGCTGGTAATTTACCTGATACCGTTGATATAGATTCTATTACTCCATTTATAAAACAAGTAGAAACAACGGGTCGCTTAATGCTGGCAAACGGCATTAAAGAAGTAGATTTTCCTGTTGATGGTGGTATGAATTTCCATAAAAGCAATTTACCTCTCCATGAGAATGGTATGACTATCACCGCTTATAATGGTGAACAGGTTCTATTGAAAAAAACCTATTATTCTATTGGTGGTGGCTTTATTGTTGATGAAGAGCATTTTGGTCAACCTGAAGAAAATGTAGTTCAAGTCCCTTATCCTTACCAATATGCGGCTGATTTACGTCGCCATTGTAAAGAAACCGGCCTTTCTCTATCTGCATTAGTCATGCAAAATGAATTAGCTCTGCGGAGTAAAGAAGAGATCTCAGCCCATTTTGCTGCGGTTTGGGATGTAATGAAGTCAGGTATTGAGCGCGGTGTAAATACCGAAGGCTTATTGCCAGGACCATTACGTGTACCTCGCCGTGCTTCTGCGTTACGCCGTATGTTGGTAACAGAAGATAAAACCACAACCGATCCTATGACAGTTGTTGACTGGATCAATATGTTTGCACTTGCTGTCAATGAAGAAAATGCCGCTGGCGGACGTGTTGTAACAGCACCGACAAATGGAGCATGTGGCATTATTCCTGCGGTACTGTCTTACTATGATAAATTCATTCGTCCTGTAAATGAAAACTCTTACACACGCTTTTTCTTAGTGGCCGGTGTTATCGGTTCTCTTTACAAAATGAATGCTTCAATTTCAGGTGCTGAAGTCGGTTGTCAAGGTGAAGTCGGTGTTGCTTGTTCTATGGCTGCCGGTGCATTAACAGAACTTCTAGGTGGCAGTCCAGAACAAGTTTGTATGGCTGCTGAAATAGCAATGGAGCATAACTTAGGACTTACCTGTGACCCTGTTGCAGGACAAGTGCAAGTCCCTTGCATTGAACGTAATGCCATTGCGGCTGTACAAGCTGTAAACTCATCTCGTATGGCTTTACGCCGTGTCAGTGATCCTCGTATTTGTTTAGATAAAGTCATCGAAACCATGTACGAAACAGGTAAAGATATTAATGCTAAATATCGTGAAACCTCTCAAGGTGGATTAGCCATTAAAATTTCTTGTGACTAAATTTAAGAGGTTCAAATATAGAGAATCATTATCGATAAGGCGCTGATATCAGCGCCTTTTTTATTATCTAAAATCAAAAATGATGCTCTTCTCTTTGAATATTATTTTTTGTATGAGATTAAATGATCATCCTTAGTTAAAATACGTGTCGAAAAAAGAACACGATATTGAAAACAGAAATATTACTCAATAATAAGTAGCAAAAGATCAAAGATAGGAGTCTGTAGCAATAATTATTTAAATGATGTGACGATAAACACGTTATCTAATAGAAAATAATTACAACTTAATCAATCTATTGGCCATATTTATATCCTTGGCTACAGTTGATAAGTAAAGATCACTAGAGACATCATAAGCGGGATAAAAAGAGAACTAAAATGAAATCAGATATTCAAATCTCCCAAGAAGCACACCTCTTACCAATTCAAGACATTGCTAAAAATTTAAATATTGATCAAGACGATATCGAGTTTTATGGCAAATACAAAGCCAAATTTAGCCACAGTATTTGGTCTAAAATCGCCACAAAAAAAACAGGAAAATTAGTTTTAGTCACTGCAATTAATCCCACTCCAGCCGGAGAAGGTAAAACAACTGTTACTGTTGGATTAGGCCAAGCCCTTAACCATATTGGGAAAAATGCCATTATTGCGTTACGCGAGCCTTCTTTAGGTCCTTGCTTTGGTATTAAAGGTGGAGCTGCGGGAGGCGGTTATTCTCAAGTCGTGCCAATGGAAGATCTTAACCTTCATTTTACTGGCGATTTTCATGCGATTACTTCAGCCAATAATTTACTGGCAGCCATGCTTGATAACTCTATTTATCAAGGTAATCCTTTAAATATCGACCCTAAAAAAATTGTTTTTAAGCGCTGTATGGATATGAACGATCGCACTTTACGAAATATTGTTGTGGGATTGGGTGGCGAAAAAGACGGTATTACAAGAGAAGATAATTTTGTTATTACTGTTGCTTCTGAAATTATGTCAATCTTGTGTTTAGCCGAAGATATCCAAGATTTAAAGCAAAGACTTTCTCAGATCATTGTTGCTTATTCTTATAATGACGACCCTATCACTGCAAACGATTTACAAGCTGTTGGCGCAATGGCCAGTTTGTTAAAAGATGCCATTAATCCTAATTTAGTACAAACACTCGAAAATACACCCGCGATTATTCATGGTGGCCCTTTCGCCAATATTGCCCATGGGTGCAATAGTGTAAGGGCAACAAAATTGGCACTTCAACTTGCCGATATCACAATTACAGAAGCAGGCTTTGGAGCCGATTTAGGTGCTGAGAAATTCTTTGATATAAAATGTCGAATGAGTGGATTACATCCAGATTGTGCAGTGATTGTAGTTACCACAAAAGCACTAAAATATAACGGTGGTTTAGGCAAAAACGAGTGGGATAATGAAGACTTAGTTGCACTTGAAAAAGGCATTGCTAATCTCGAAAAACATATTGAAAACCTTAAAAAATATGGCTTGCCGGTGATTGTCTCTCTTAATGCCTATGTCACTGATAGTATTGTAGAACACCAGTTTATCGAACAATTTTGCCAAGATAGAGATTGTCGCTTCGCTATTACCAAAGTGTGGGAAAAAGGAGGCGAAGGCGGTATTGAATTAGCTAAGCAAGTGATTGATACACTTGAAAATGAACAGAGTCAATTTCAATTAATTTACCCTGATAACGCTTCACTTTATGAAAAAATTGACACTGTAGCTAAAGAAATTTATGGAGCAAATGGTGTGACTTATAGCCAACATGCACGCAATATGTTGGAAAAAATAGAAAATATGGGGTTTGGCCATTTTCCTGTATGTATGGCAAAAACACAATATTCACTCTCAGATAATCCAACTTTATTAGGGCGCCCTACTGATTTTACGATAAATGTACGCGAAGTATACGTATCTGCGGGTGCTGGCTTTGTTGTTGCGTTAACAGGCACTATTACCACTATGCCAGGATTACCGAAAACGCCAGCAGCCATTAAGGTTGATATTAATAATCGAGGCAAGATTGATGGGCTTATTTAAGTTCTAAAGTATATAACTCTTTATTTCAGTAAATATAAAAAAATCCGTAATCGTCATTCTAATTACGGATTTTTTATACAAAAACGATAGTTAGTCTTTCTTTATGGGTGAAAAACTCAGTAACGCGTTGATAAAACCATTATTGATAATTTTAACCAAAAATGGCGTTAAACCAGCCTGATACTGTTTTAACCACAAAATCCCAGATACGACTAAAGAAACCACCTTCTTCAACCGCTTCTTTTACAACTAAAGGACGTTGTTCAATCACTTCATCGTTTAATAAAAAGTTAACTGTACCCACCACCTGGTTTTGTGTTAAAGGTGCTTCTAATACTGGATTAGTTAAAGTAAATGAAGCTTTTAAATTTTTCAGTTCACCTTTAGGGATCGTGATTGAAGCATCATTAGCAACGCCTAAAGCCACTTCCCCTTTATCGCCATACCATACTTTTTGTTTTGTCAGTGGTGCATTTTCTTTAACTGGTGTGACGGTTTCAAAAAAGCGGAATCCCCAACCCAATAATTTTTCACTCTCAGCAAAGCGAATTTTGTCTGACGGTGCACCTAAAACAACCGCAATTAAGCGCATATTTCCTTCAGTTGCCGAAGATACAAGGTTATATCCAGCACCATTTGTGTGCCCTGTTTTCACACCATCAACATTCATATTTTTATTCCACAATAAACGGTTGCGGTTTGGCTGACGAATATTGTTGAATGTAAATTCTTTTTCTTTATGTATTTCGTATTCTGATGGAACATCACGGATCATGGCAGCAGTTAGCAAAGCCATATCTTGTGCAGTTGTATATTGTCCATCAGAATCTAATCCATGGACCGTTTTAAAGTGCGTATTTTTTAAACCCAGATTGTTGGCATAGGAGTTCATTAAATCAACAAACGTTTCCTGACTTCCCGCAACATGTTCAGCTAATGCGATACTGGCATCATTACCCGATTGAATAACCATGCCTCGGTTTAAATCAATGACTTTTACCTGATCACCCGGTTTCAAGAACATTAATGATGAGCCTTTTAATACCGGATTACCTGTTGCCCATGCATTGCGTCCTACAATCACCATATCGTCCGGCGACATACGCCCTTCTTTGATGGCTTGTCCAACCACATAGCTACTCATGATTTTTGTCAGACTGGCGGGATCTAAACGCTCATCAGGTTTCTCTGATGCCAGAATTTTTCCGCTGTTGTAATCCATTAATACATAAGATTTTGCCTCTATTTGAGGAGGTACAGGATTATTTACCGCAAATGAAGGACTAGAAATAATTAGCAGTAAACCCATTCCCGCGGTAACCTTACCCAGAACAGATGGAATATTTTTTTTCATTACCGATCACCCTTTTATATCAATTTGTTAAAGCTTTCCTACTATATGGCTTTCTGGAATAAGACGCCAACATTGATATATAGAGATTTATCTTATATTCATGCTTAACGCCCTATAGAGGGAAATTTTATTACTTATCGTGGTTTAGGAGACCTTTATGTTAAAAGTCTGGGGTAGAAAAAACTCATCTAACGTTAAAAAAGTTCTTTGGTGCTTAAAGGCGTTAAACGTTCCTTATGAGCAAATTGATGTTGGAGGCCCGTTTGGTGGGCTCAATGAAACAAATTATTTAGCGATGAATCCCAACGCTTCTATTCCAACACTACAAGATGATGACTTTACATTATGGGAGTCTAATACCATTCTTCGTTATTTATGCTCAAAATATGAAAATAACACATTCTATCCAATTGATCCTAAACAACGAGCAAATGTAGAAAAATGGATGGACTGGTCAAATGGCAGCTTATTTTCACCCATTCAACAAATGATGATAATGATTGTTCGCACACCTAAAGAACAACAACATCCTGAGCAGATTGAAGAATTAAAAGAAAAACTTAACAAACTGATCAGAATTGCAGATAACCAACTAGCAAAAACAGCTTATTTTGCTGGAGATGAAATCTCTCTTGCTGATATAGCTATCGCGCCACTGGTTTACCCATGGCTCGAAGTTTGCAAAGATAGACCTCACTTCCCACATATTGAGCGCTGGTTCGCACAATTAAGTGAAAGTTCTATTTTCCGTGATGTCGTGTTACTGCCTGTAAATTAAGTTAATTCATTGGCATTTTGTCGGGATCTGGATAATGATAATGGAATCCAAGATCTCGACAGATCTCCTGCCCATCAATCTCCCGTATTAACGGTTTCTCTTCATCAGCAAATTCAGGGGGAATAAGATTAAGTTGAGAGGATACTCTCGTGTAAAAATCTTTCTTTTTAGGATGAATAGGTGCACATAAATTATACAAATGTCCCCCTTCATTTTGTGCAAGCAGTTGTTCAACTGCAAAAATCACATCATCAAGATGAACTAAATTGACACATTGATGCGCACCTTTTACCTGCTTTTTACCCGATAAAAAACGCCCAGCATGACGGCCTGGCCCCACTAATCCCGCCAATCGAAGAATATCAACCGTGGTTAATGGTAAACGATGTAACCAGTTTTCAACTTCAGCTAACATTTTTGCCGATTGTGTTTCAGGCCGAATATCCATTTCTTCTGTGATATTACCTGTCTGATTGCCATATACAGAAGTAGAGCTAATGTAAATGACTCTTGTGATATGGCGAGACATTGCACTATCCACTAGCGTTTGAATAGCTTCAACATAATCATAACCGCCACCAGCGGCACTGGGTGGCAATGTGATGATCAGAACGTCAGTTTCCATTAAGTAATCAAAATCATCTCTATCACATTCAATTGCGGGTGTTAAATTCACTAAACAGCAATCAACGCCACTCATTCTTGCTGCTTCTACGCCATCTTCGGTGGTTTTAGTCCCTTTAACTTGATAGCCTGCATCACGCAACGCAACCGCAAGTGGTAAACCTAACCAACCTAATCCAACGATGGTTATTCGTTTCATTTTGCTCCCCTACTTAAATGGCTTAGTCAAAGTATGCTATAAAATTTTTATTTCGCCATCACATATAAATACTACTTATATTTTGTTGATTTTTAGCATACTCCTATATACTCGCTCACTTGTTGGATTAAGTAAATAAGAGAAATATTAAAATAGCATTAAAAACAAAAGGTTATAAAATAATTAAATTATTATTAAAAAATAGGTTGCTTTTCACTTTGCAAATCATGTAGGTTGAAAGGCAGACAATTTCTGAATGTTGGTTACTAAATACAAATTAATAGTAACGAGCATTATCAAATAATAAATAGTGTAATTAGCTAGGAAAATAATTATGTATAGCATTCAACTAAACCACCATCATCACCATCATCCTGACTAGTCTTTCAGGCGATGAGTGCTGGAAGACGTTTAAGAAACGCTTCCGGTGGTCTGAATGCAGGCAAACAATAAAAACCCCGGAAGGCAACTTCCGGGGTTTTTTTATAGCTAATTTTCAAACAAAAATAGAAACAAGGGCAGGGTAACATTATGTTAGACAAAACAAGATTAAGAATTGCAATGCAAAAATCAGGTCGTTTAAGTGATGAATCACGCGCCCTTTTAGCGCGTTGTGGCATCAAAATTAACTTAAACCAACAACGTCTGATTGCTTATGCGGAAAATATGCCAATCGATATTTTACGTGTAAGAGATGACGATATCCCCGGCCTAGTGATGGACGGTGTGGTTGACTTAGGCATTATTGGCGAAAACGTATTAGAAGAAGAATTATTAAAACGTCGCGCACAAGGCGAAAATCCAAGTTATCTCACACTACGACGCTTAGATTTTGGTGGTTGCCGTTTATCTATTGCGACCCCTGTCGATTTCGACTATCAAGGTGCTGAATGCCTAGATAATACACGTATTGCTACCTCTTACCCAAATCTATTAAAACGTTATTTAGACCAAAAAGGCATCAAATTTAAATCGTGTCTATTAAATGGATCTGTTGAAGTCGCTCCTCGTGCCGGCCTTGCTGATTCTATCTGTGACTTAGTTTCAACTGGTGCAACATTAGAAGCAAATGGTTTAAAAGAGGTTGAAGTGATTTACCGCTCAAAAGCGTGCTTGATCCAACGCGACGGTGAAATGGAAGCTGATAAACAAGCACTTATCGACCGTTTACTCACTCGTATTCAAGGCGTTATCCAAGCCCGAGAATCAAAATACATTATGTTACACGCACCAAGCGATTGCCTCGAAGATGTCATTGCATTACTTCCTGGTGCAGAAAGACCAACAATTCTACCGCTTGCCGGTGATCAAAATCGCGTTGCAATGCACATGGTCAGTAGCGAAACCCTATTCTGGGAAACAATGGAAAAACTTAAAACATTAGGTGCAAGTTCAATTCTTGTTTTACCAATAGAAAAAATGATGGAATAAGGTGAAATGATGAAAACGGGTTTTAATACATTAATTTACTGGAATGAATACACACAAGAGCAACAAAAGGGGCTATTAACTCGCCCTGCGATTTCTGCATCAGGTTCAATTACAGAACAAGTTGCTAACATCATTTCACAGGTACGCAATGATGGGGACAAAGCGCTTAAAGCACTTAGCCAAAAATTCGATAAGGCAGCGCCGGAAAGTGTATTGGTGCCAAAAGCGCAAGTTGATGAAGCTACAGCAAGACTTAATAACGAAATAAAACAGGCGGTAGCACAGGCGATGAATAATATTCGCCGTTTTCATGAAGCTCAAATTCCTAACACAATTGAAGTGGAAACTCAGCCTGGCGTATTTTGCCAACAAGTAAGCAGACCTATTGATGCAGTAGGACTTTATATTCCCGGTGGTTCGGCTCCATTACTTTCAACCGTAATGATGCTCGGTATTCCAGCGCGTATTGCCGGTTGTCGCAAAGTTATTCTTTGCTCACCGCCCCCTATTGCTGATGAAATTTTATATATTGCTCAACAAATTGGTATTAATGAAATATTCCAAGTGGGTGGCGCACAGGCAATTGCAGCAATGGCATTCGGTACAGAGTCTATTCCTAAAGTAGATAAAATATTTGGCCCTGGTAATGCTTATGTTACCGAAGCCAAACGCCAAGTCAGCCAATCACTACAAGGTGCTGCTATTGATATGCCAGCAGGCCCTTCTGAAGTATTAGTCATTGCTGATGCCGATGCAAACCCTGCATTTATTGCCGCTGATTTATTGTCACAAGCAGAGCACGGTCCAGATTCACAAGTCGTGTTATTAACGCCAGATGAAGCATTAGCTAAATCGGTTATTGCCGAAACTGAAACACAACTGGCTCAGTTAAGCCGAGCTGAGATTGCTAAACAAGCCTTAGCTGAAAGCCGTGTCATTATTACTTGTGATCTCGATCAGTGTATTGAAATCAGTAACAATTACGGCCCTGAACACTTGATTATTCAAACCAATGACGCAGATATGCGTGTTGATAATATTACCAGTGCAGGTTCTGTCTTTCTTGGGGCTTGGTCTCCAGAATCTGCGGGAGATTATGCTTCTGGTACCAATCACGTTCTACCGACTTATGGCTATACTTCAACCTACTCAAGTTTAGGTTTAGCTGATTTTATGAAACGTATGACCGTGCAAAAACTCACAGCACAAGGTTTATCTGATTTAGCACAGACAATTGAAATACTAGCGCAAGCAGAACAATTAACGGCTCATAAAAATGCGGTCACACTTCGTGTTAACGCTTTGGCTCAGGGAAAAAAATAACGATGAACATTGAATTTGATATCACCACACTTGCCAGAAAAAATGTACGTGAATTAACCCCTTATCAGTCTGCAAGACGTTTAGGGGGAAATGGTTCAGTTTGGTTAAATGCAAATGAATACCCTGTTGCACCCGAATTTACTTTTAATGAAAAAAATTTAAACCGTTACCCTGAATGCCAGCCCGTTAATGTTATTAATCGTTATGCAACATACGCGGGTGTTAGTCCAAATCAAGTCTTAGTCAGCCGTGGTGCGGATGAAGCTATTGAACTGCTTATTCGCGCTTTTTGTGAACCCAGTAAAGATGCAGTACTTTATTGCCCCCCCACTTACGGCATGTATAGCGTTAGTGCAGAAACTTTTGGCATCGAACAACGAGTTGTACCGACATTAGCAGATTGGAGTCCAAATGTAGAAGCCATTGCATCTCAACTTGAGAATGTAAAACTACTCTATCTGTGTAGCCCCAATAACCCAACAGGGAACATTGTTAACCCATCCCTTATTCGTGATGTATTAGAACTCACTAAAGGCAAAGCTATCGTTGCAGTTGATGAAGCTTATATAGAATTCTGTCCACAAGCATCGATTGTTTCATGGCTTGAAGATTACCCGAATTTAGTCATTTTACGTACCTTATCGAAAGCCTTTGCATTAGCTGGGTTGCGCTGTGGGTTTACGCTTGCCAATCCACCCGTTATTGAATTATTACTAAAAGTGATTGCACCGTATCCCCTGTCAACACCTGTTGCCGACATTGCAGCACAAGCATTAACTAAGGCAGGTATTGACGTGATGAGAAACCGTGTTGCTGAAATATCGCGTAACAGAAAGATTTTATCTGATGCGTTAAAAAAATTACCGAATGTTGAGCAGGTTTATAATAGTGAAACCAACTATATTTTAGTGAAATTCACTGATGCTAATCTAGTTTTCCGTACTTTATGGGAGCTAGGGATCATTTTACGCGATCAACAACGTCAATATGGGCTTAATGGTTGTTTGCGTATTTCTATCGGTACAGCTGAAGAATGTGATAGCGTGATCAATGCCATAAAAAACATTCAAACTGCAAACGTATAAAAACATTAAAACGATAACAACAAAAATCGCAACTGAAGGAGCTTACCATGAGCCAAAAAATTCTTTTTATTGACCGTGATGGCACTTTAATCACCGAACCACCTACAGATTATCAAGTTGATAGACTCGATAAACTTGCCTTTGAAAATGGTGTGATCCCTGCGCTAATTACGCTACAAAAGGCGGGTTACAAACTTATTATGATCACGAATCAAGATGGATTAGGTACAGAAAGTTTTCCTCAGGCAGATTTCGATCCTCCACATAATTTGATGATGCAAATTTTGTCATCACAAGGAATAACCTTTGATGATGTTTTAATTTGTCCTCATAAACCTGAAGATAACTGCCCTTGTCGCAAACCTGAAACAGGGCTTGTGACACAATATTTAGTTGATGGTGCACTCGATAAAGATAACAGCTACGTTATTGGTGATAGACAAACAGATATTCAGTTAGCTGAAAATATGGGTATTAAAGGCTTACTTTATAATACCGATGATCTCGATTGGGCGGTTATCACAGAACAACTCACCCAAAAAGATCGCTATGCGCACGTTGAACGTAAAACAAAAGAAACACAAATTGCTATTGATATCTGGCTTGATCGTGAAGGTGACAGCCAAATCAGTACCGGTGTCGGTTTCTTTGATCATATGCTTGATCAAATTGCCACTCATGGCGGTTTTCGTATGAACATCGATGTACAAGGCGACTTAGTGATTGACGATCACCACACCGTTGAAGATACCGGCCTGGCTTTAGGTGAGGCCCTACGCGAAGCATTGGGTGATAAACGTGGTATTGCCCGCTTTGGTTTTACATTACCAATGGATGAATGCCTCGCAAGCTGTGCATTAGACATTTCTGGCCGTCCACACCTTGAATACAAAGCGGAATTTAAATATCAGCGTGTCGGTGATCTAAGTACAGAGATGATAGAACACTTTTTCCGTTCACTCTCTTACACCATGGGTTGCACATTACACCTGAAATCAAAAGGCAAAAACGATCACCACAAAGCTGAAAGCTTATTTAAAGTCTTTGGTCGTACATTACGCCAAGCTATTCGTGTTGAAGGTAATACTTTACCAAGCTCAAAAGGTGTTCTGTGATGAAAGTGGTTATTCTCGATACAGGTTGTGCCAATTTAGCCTCTGTCGCTTACGCCGTTAAGCGACTCGGTTATGACCCCAT
Source organism: Proteus sp. G2300 (assembly GCF_009915965.1). Classification (NCBI taxonomy): domain Bacteria; kingdom Pseudomonadati; phylum Pseudomonadota; class Gammaproteobacteria; order Enterobacterales; family Morganellaceae; genus Proteus; species Proteus sp. G2300. The sequence goes on along the minus strand of NZ_JAABNK010000025.1, from coordinate 214,502 downwards.
TATTTCCTATGAAAAAAACGTTGTGCTATCTGCGGATAAACTCTTTTTACCCGGAGTGGGAACGGCTCGCGCAGCAATGGAACAACTGGAAGCACGCGAATTAATTCCTTTAATTAAGGCGTTAACACAGCCTGTTTTAGGAATTTGTTTAGGCATGCAAATATTAGCCTCATTAAGTGAAGAAGGTAAAAGTATTCCGTTATTAGGACTAGTTGATGGCACAATTAATAAACTGGATACAGCGGGCTTACCGCTACCTCATATGGGTTGGAATCAAGTATTAGCCAAACCTGCTCATCCTCTTTTTCGTTCTCTTGATGACGATGCTTGGTTCTATTTTGTTCACAGTTATGGTTTAGCATTAAATGAATCAACCATTGCCGAAACCGAATATGGATCTCGCTTTAGTAGTGCAATTCAAAAAGATAATTTTTATGGTGTGCAATTTCACCCAGAGCGCTCAGGAAAAGCCGGCGCTCAACTTATCAAGAATTTTTTGGAGATGTAACGCGTTATGATCATTCCAGCATTAGATTTAATTGACGGGAAAGTCGTTCGTCTTCACCAAGGTGATTACACGAAACAACGTGATTACGATGATGATCCGCTGACACGCTATCAACAATATGAAAAAGACGGTGCAAAGCTCCTTCATTTGGTGGATCTAACCGGTGCAAAAGATCCTTCTGCTCGCCAGATTTCACTGTTAAAAGAGCTTGTTGCTTGTGTGAATGTACCAGTACAAGTGGGGGGTGGCATTCGCACTGAAGATGATGTGAAATCATTACTCGATGCAGGTGCAAGTAGAGTTGTTATTGGCTCTACCGCAGTCAGTCAGCCCGAAATGGTGAAAACTTGGTTTCAACGCTATGGTGCAGATGCCATTGTGTTAGCCCTTGATGTTCGTATCGATAAACAAGGTCAAAAATGGGTAGCCGTGAGTGGCTGGCAAGAGAACTCCCCCTATACCCTTGAAGAGATCATCGAACTTTATCAAAGTGTCGGATTAAAGCATGTGTTGTGTACCGATATTTCTCGTGACGGCACATTGACAGGCTCTAACGTTGAATTGTATACAGAAATTAGCCAACGTTTTCCTGACATTTTATTTCAAGCTTCTGGTGGTATTGGTAATTTACAAGATATCGCAGCGCTTCCAGCATCTGGCGTCGCTGGTATTATTGTTGGTAGAGCATTATTAGAAGGCAAATTTACATTAAAAGAGGCGATATCATGTTGGCAAAACGCATAATTCCTTGTCTTGATGTTCGTGATGGACAAGTCGTTAAAGGTGTTCAATTTCGAAATCATGAAATCATTGGTGATATTGTCCCTCTTGCAGAACGCTACGCCAAAGAAGGCGCTGACGAGCTTGTATTTTATGATATTACCGCCTCTTCTGATGGCCGAGTTGTTGATAAGAGCTGGGTATCGCGTGTTGCTGAAGTGATTGATATTCCATTTTGTGTTGCTGGTGGCATTCGTTCTGTTGAAGATGCAGGAAAAATTCTCTCTTTTGGGGCTGATAAAATTTCGATTAACTCCCCAGCACTATCCGATCCTTCACTGATATCTCGTTTGGCAGATCGCTACGGTGTGCAATGTGTTGTCGTCGGTATTGACACTTGGTTTGATGAAAAAACAGGTGAATACCTAGTTTATCAATTCACAGGTGATGAAAAACGGACACAACAAACACACTGGAAAACACTTGATTGGGTACGCGAAGTTCAGAAACTCGGTGCGGGTGAAATTGTTTTAAATATGATGAACCAAGATGGTGTAAGACAAGGCTATGACCTAAAACAACTCGCCTCAGTACGCCAAGTCGCTAATGTTCCTATTATCGCATCAGGAGGCGCTGGCGAAATGTCACACTTTCTTGATGCCTTTAAATTAGCCAATGTCGATGGCGCACTTGCAGCATCTGTTTTTCATAAACAAATCATTAATATTAACGAATTAAAACAATATCTTGCAGAAAATGACGTTAAGGTAAGAATATAATGAATAGTGAAGCATTAGCACAATTAGATTGGGAAAAAGTCGATAATCTCATGCCTGTGATTATCCAAAATGCCATTTCAGGCGATGTATTAATGCTCGGTTACATGGATAAAAAAGCGCTAGATGTAACGCTAGAAAGTGGAAATGTTACCTTCTATTCACGTACCAAACAGCGTTTATGGACAAAAGGCGAAACATCAGGCAATTTTCTCAAGTTAGTCAATATTTATCCTGACTGTGATAATGATACTTTACTTATTTTAGCTAACCCAATTGGACCTACCTGCCATAATGGCACTGAAAGTTGCTTTGCACCTGCACAAAGCCAATGGGGATTTCTCTATGAACTCGAGAATATATTACGTGAGCGTAAAAATGCCTCACCTGATAGCTCTTACACTGCCCGCCTTTATGCCAGCGGAACAAAACGTATAGCTCAAAAAGTAGGAGAAGAAGGCGTAGAAACGGCGTTAGCTGCCACGGTTAATGACAGAGAAGAGCTAAAAAATGAAGCCTCTGATTTGCTCTATCACTTAATGGTATTGTTACAAGACCAATCATTATCACTCTCTGATGTTATTGATTGCCTACAAGCGCGCCATAAAAAAGCAGAATAATTGATATAATGTAATACGACAAAGCCGATACAAACTTCAATGTATCGGCTTTCGCTTTTGAAAAAATAAAAGTCGTTACTTAATGACTTTTCTCTTCTTTAAACATTACATTGCTTGGCGGAATAACTCGATAACATCACTTTCAGAACCTTGAACAGGGTTAGTGATTGCACAAGCGTCTTTCAGCGCATTTTCAGCTAATGTTTTAAAATCTTCTTCTTTCACGCCTAATTCTTTCAGACCTGCTGGAATACCCACATCCTTAGCCATTTTGCGAATTTCTTCGATACATGCTTTAGCGCCTTGTTCATCGCTCATTGCAGAAACATCAACACCCATCGCTTGTGCAATATCTTTTAAACGTCCCGCAGCAGCTTGGATGTTATAAGCTTGAACATGTGGCAATAAAACAGCATTACACACACCATGAGGTAAATTATAGAAACCACCTAATTGGTGAGCCATAGCGTGTACATAACCTAAAGAAGCATTATTGAATGCCATGCCAGCTAAGAATTGAGCATAAGCCATATTTTCACGTGCTTGCGCATCACCACCATTATCAACAACTTTACGTAAAGACTCGCTGATCATAGTGACTGCTTTTAATGCACACGCATCAGTGATTGGGTTTGCTGCGATTGAAACATACGCTTCAACCGCATGAGTTAATGCATCCATACCTGTTGCAGCAGTTAAACCTTTTGGCATACCAAGCATTAATTCTGAATCATTTACAGATAAAATTGGGGTAACGTTTTTATCAACAATAGCCATTTTGATATGACGCGCAGTATCGGTGATGATACAAAAACGAGTCATTTCTGATGCAGTACCTGCTGTGGTATTAATTGAAATCAGTGGTAATTGAGGTTTAGCTGAACGATCGACACCTTCGTAATCTGCAATTTTTCCACCATTAGAAGCGACTAATGCGATACCTTTAGCACAATCATGTGGAGAACCACCACCTAAAGAAATCACACAGTCACATTGATGTTCTTTCAGCAGAGCTAAACCCGCTTCTACGTTTTCAACTGTAGGGTTTGGTGCTGTACCATCATAAGTCACACTTGCAATACCTGATTCAGTCAATAATTTACTGACTTTATCCACAACACCCAGTTGATTTAAAACACTATCAGTAACGATTAGCGCTTTATGAAAACCGAAGTCTTTCATTGAGCTTACAGCTTCCGCAAGACAACCTGCACCAATTTTATTTACAGAAGGGATATAGAATGTTGAAACAGCCATTATTGACTTCCTTTTTAGTAATTAAATCTGCGTTTTAATATGTTCTATTCTTTTTGTTCTTAAATTGATCATCATCAAAATAATGAATAAATATCAATTTGTTTATCATGTTATTACAGGTAATTAAATTTAGAAGCCCAATTACCCTATTAATTCAATAGGATAATACTATTAACATATTATCATTTGTAACAAAATAATTTGAAAAGCTTATCAAAATAATCAAAACCAGCCATAAACATCACAGCAGAATATTTTTTTTAAAGTCGTATAATGGCTTTAAAAAAATCACTTATTAAATTCAGGAGTCATTGATGTCTTTGACTATTTTTGAGCAACTTACTACTTTATTAGATAACAACCACGCTACTTATCGTGTTATGGAACACTCTACCGCAGGTCGTTCTGAAGAGGTTGCAAAAATCAGAGGAACACAATTAGGACAAGGCGCAAAAGGGCTGGTTTGTCATATAAAAGGAAATGGAATTAAGCAACATGTGCTGGCAATATTACCCGCCGATAAACAAGCTGATCTCTCAAAACTTGCACATCAAATTGGAGGGACAAGAGCATCTCTAGCGAGCCCGAAAGAAGTGGATGATCTTACCCAATGTGTATTTGGTGCTATCCCTCCTTTTAGTTTTCACCCTTCATTAAAACTGGTAGCAGACCCTCTACTTTTTGAACGTTTTGATGAATTAGCATTTAATGCGGGCACATTAGAGCGCTCTATTATTCTCAATACGCAAGATTATAAACGTATTGCACAACCTGAATTGATTCACTTTATTCGAGAAGAAAATACCGAAGAATAAAACAATTCCATTTTAACAATTACCCTATAAATAAAACCTATAAAGGGTAATTGTTATCATAAGATTTATTTTTCATTATGATGTATTTTTTTCATAATAATACTGAAGAGTAAAGAGAATCGCTTTACAAACTATTTAAACTGACTTTATTTTTCCTGTTTATATTTATTTACATTTTAATTTTTTCATTCACTTTTAACGCCATTAAAATACACATACCATTAAATAAACTCGAATAAAAAATACAAAAGATAATTTCATTAACTTAACATTTAAGTAAAATAAATTTTAATAAAACTGATTAAATAGAAATTAAATCTATTTTTTTAGATAAAGAGCACAATATTTGATAAAATCAATTTTATTTTATTGACCTAATTTACTCATACCTTTAAGTTACCCATCACAACAAAACAAATGTAAATAATAATTTACATCGTAATACCTCTTTTATTTATTTAATATCTTTCAGTTACAGGGAATTTTTTATGCAGACTTCATCTCGCAAGCTCCCCTTTTATCGAGTTTTATATATTCAAGTTATTATCGCCATTCTTCTAGGCATTTTACTCGGTCATTTTTATCCTGATATTGGTGAATCCTTCAAACCTTTAGGGGATGGTTTTATCAAAATTGTAAAAATGATCATCGCACCTGTGATCTTCTTAACCGTCGTGACAGGCATTGCGGGGATGAACAATATGAACGCAGTAGGAAAAGTAGCGGGTAAATCAATGATTTACTTTCTCACATTTTCTACTATTGCACTTGTTATTGGATTAATCACTGCTAACATTATTCGTCCTGGAGATGGTTTAAATATCTCTCCTGGCTCATTAGATAGCAGTAGAGTTGAAATGTACGTCACACAGGCACATAGTTCTTCTCTTGTTAGCTTTCTGATGAATATCATTCCCGATACTATCGTTAGCCCATTAGTTAACGGTAATATCTTACAAGTACTGTTTGTGTCTGTCGTTTTTGGCTTAGCTCTAGCCTCAATAGGAACAAAAGGTAGGCCTGTACTTGAATTTTTACAACAGCTTTCTGAACCTGTTTTTAAAATGGTAGGAATGCTAATGAAGTTAGCACCTATTGGCGCCTTTGGCGCCATGGCTTTTACAATAGGTAAATATGGTATTTCTTCCATTGGTAATCTAATGTTATTGGTGATTACTTTTTATCTTACTGCCTTACTTTTTGTCTTAGTGGTATTAGGATCTGTCGCTAAATATAATGGTTTTTCTATTCTTGCTTTAATTAAATATATTAAAGATGAACTCTGGCTTGTATTAGGCACCTCTTCATCAGAAGCCGCATTACCGACATTAATGAGTAAAATGGAACAGTTAGGCTGTAAAAAATCGGTAGTCGGCTTAGTCATTCCGACTGGCTATTCTTTTAATTTAGATGGCACCAATATCTATATGACCATGGCTGCGTTATTTATCGCTCAAGCAACCGGCGTTGATCTGTCATTAACAGAACAAATCACGTTACTGTTTGTTGCCATGATCAGCTCAAAAGGTGCGGCGGGGGTGACAGGAGCCGGTTTTATTACTCTTGCAGCAACACTCTCTGTTGTACCTAGTGTTCCTGTTGCAGGTATGGCGCTTATCTTGGGTATAGATCGCTTTATGTCAGAATGCCGTGCATTGACCAATATTGTGGGTAATGCTTGCGCCTGTATTGTGGTCTCTCGCTGGGAAAATGCGTTGGATACAGAGAGAATGAATGCTGTTTTTAGTGGAAGGATATCAAGAGAAGACATACCTCATGATAATTTAGTCTCTAATAATGAAAGCAATGAACCTCATTATGTAAAAGTATCAGAATAATAAATTGGATCTATTCTTAAACAAATAATGATAAAAGAGAGTATTTATTTAAATACTCTCTTTTTTATTAATTTTTTCTTTTATATTTAATTCGTTATCGCCGTGGTAACGTTTCAATCACCATAAATAATCCATTGTATTCAAATGCTACTGACAATTATTGTTACTTTAATGAGCTAAAACAAGTGTGGTAGAAAGAATAGGACTTTTACTATGACACACTTCAACCATCAACAAGGTAAAACCTTGCTTATTAATAATGCAGATATTTATATTGAAACACTGGGTAACCCAAAAAATTACCCTATTATTTTACTGCATGGAGGAATGGGAAATTTAACCTCATTTAACCCTTTAGTTGATTACTTAAAAGATTATTACCTTATTGTAATATGTTGGTGCTATCGGATCAGCTTCATTACTAAATGTGCCTTTTATTTCACATAGCGTTCATGAAGAAAAACCTCAATGGATAGAGAACATCTTTAATGATGTTTTAAATGGTACTATCTCCGTTTAATACCGCAATATAAAATTTATAAAAAAGGTGCTCAATTTGAGCACCTTTTATTTGTTATATTTCGATTAAGATAACCGAATATTTAATTTTACTTATTCCATCCACTCTGTATGGAATACACCTTCTTTATCAGTACGCTTATAAGTATGCGCACCAAAATAATCGCGTTGAGCTTGGATTAAGTTTGCAGGTAACACTTCTGCACGATAGCTGTCGTAGTAAGAAATAGCCGCAGAGAAAGTTGGTGTAGGAATACCCGCTTGCACGCCATAACAAACAACATCACGTAGAGCTTGTTGGTAATCATCAGCAATTTGTTTGAAGTATGGTGCTAACAGCAGATTTGCGATGTTTGCATCTTCATTATAGGCATCAGTAATTTTTTGCAGGAATTGAGCACGAATAATACAACCCGCACGGAAAATCTTCGCGATTTCACCGTAGTTTAAATCCCAGTTATATTCATCTGATGCGGCTTTCAGTTGTTGGAAACCTTGCGCATAAGAGACAATTTTACCTAAATACAGTGCGCGACGAACATTTTCAATAAAGGCTTTTTTGTCACCAGAAAATGCTTTAGGTGTTGGGCCTGATAATACTTTTGATGCAGCAACACGTTGGTCTTTTAATGAAGAGATATACCGAGCAAATACAGATTCAGTGATAAGCGTGACAGGTACACCTAAATCTAAAGAACTTTGACTAGTCCATTTACCTGTACCTTTATTTGCCGCTTCATCAAGAATAACGTCAACAAGATATTTGCCTTCATCATCTTTTTTACGGAAAATATCTGCAGTGATTTCAATCAGATAGCTACTTAACTCACCTTGGTTCCACTCGGTAAAGGTTTCTGCCAATTCTTCGTTAGTTAGACCTAAAGAGTGTTTTAATACGGAATAGGCTTCTGCAATCAATTGCATATCACCGTATTCGATACCATTATGAACCATTTTCACATAGTGACCCGCACCATCAGCACCAATATAAGTTACACAAGGCTCGCCTTCAGCAACAGCTGCAATTTTCTCAAGGATTGGTGCGACTAATTCGTAAGCTTCTTTTTGTCCACCCGGCATGATTGAAGGGCCTTTTAATGCACCTTCTTCACCACCAGAAACACCTGTACCAATGAAATTAAAACCTTGTGCTGATAATTCACGGTTACGACGAATAGTATCTTTAAAGAATGTATTTCCGCCATCGATAAGGATATCGCCTTTATCTAAATGCGGTGTCAATGCAGCAATTGTTTTATCCGTTGCTTCACCCGCTTTTACCATTAATAAAATACGGCGCGGTTTTTCTAACGAATCAACAAACTCTTCAATAGAATAATTCGGAACCAGTTTTTTACCTGGATTTTCAGCGATAACTTCGTTGGTTTTATCGCTTGAGCGGTTGTAAATGGAGACAGTATAACCACGGCTTTCAATATTTAGCGCAAGATTACGTCCCATTACTGCCATACCAACCACGCCGATTTGCTGTTTTGACATGAAAATAACTCCCGTCTGAAAATAAACCTGCCAGTATCAATGTACTGACAATCTGTTAACCTGATCACATAGTAACGCACTCTCATCATTGGTGGTAGTTATTGATGCAATCGATATCGCACTCTTTCACATGAAATGAAATTATTACCTTTATATTAATAATAAATTATTGAAAAATTCCTGCAAATTGCTCATTATTCCCTTGTCGGCATATGCCGTCTTTATAGAAGGTAAAACAAACTGTATGGAATGGATCTTGGATCCGACGATTTGGGTAGGACTCTCCACCCTAATTGTTCTCGAAATCGTACTTGGTATTGATAACCTTGTTTTTATTGCTATTCTGGCAGATAAACTCCCAGCAAAACTAAGAGATAAAGCACGTATAACAGGCCTATTGTGTGCCTTACTTATGCGTATTGTGTTGTTATTTAGTCTCTCTTGGCTTATCACTCTGACAAAACCTCTTATCACACTGTTTGAGCATCCTTTCAGTGCAAGAGACTTAATTATGCTTCTCGGAGGGATATTCTTGCTGTTCAAAGCCACGATGGAGCTTAATGAACGGCTAGAAGGTAAAGACCACGGTGAGGGAAAACAACGCAAAACCACCAGCTTTTGGTCTGTTGTTGCCCAAATTATCGTACTGGATGCGGTATTCTCGCTTGACTCAGTAATAACCGCTGTGGGGATGGTTGATCATTTAGGCGTTATGATTGCGGCTGTTACTATCGCAATGATATTGATGATCCTGGCAAGTAAGCCTTTAACAAACTTCGTCAATAATCACCCAACCATTGTTATTTTGTGTTTAAGTTTCTTGCTGATGATCGGTTTCGCATTAGTTGCCGAAGGTTTTGGCTACGCCATTCCAAAAGGCTACTTATATGCAGCAATTGGCTTCTCTATCATGATAGAGGTCTTTAATCAGCTTGCACAATTTAATCGTCGCCGTTTCTTATCTGCCTCTCGTTCTTTACGTGAACGTACAGCAGAAGCGGTGTTACGCATTATTAATGGTAAACCTGAAACTTCAGAATTAGATCCTCACACCTCTGATCTAGTCTCTAGTTCAGAAGAAGTGTTTGATCCTCAAGAGCGCCAAATGATTGTGCGTGTGCTGGGTTTAAGTCAACGCAACGTTAACAGTATCATGACCTCTCGCCATGATGTTGAGTACGTCGATTTAAATGCAACGCAAGATGATATTCGCCAATTATTGGAAAAAGATCCGCACTCTCGCCTTGTGATCACCGATGAGCAATCTAGTGATGAACCTGTTGGTGTCGTTAATGTGATCCAGCTGTTGAACCAACAGCTACGTAATGAACCACTAGACTTACGTTTATTGGTCACACAACCGTTGATCTTCCCTGAAGGTCTATCACTGCTACAAGCATTAGAACAATTTCGAAGTGCGCATACTCACTTCGCGTTTGTCGTAGATGAATTCGGTTCAGTGGAAGGTATTGTTACATTAACTGACGTAATGGAAACCATTGCAGGTAACTTACCCGTCAGCTCTGAAGAAAACGACTCACGCCACGATTTAGCTCAAAATGAAGACGGTTCATGGACTGTTAACGGTTTTACACCACTTGAAGACTTAGTACTTTATATTCCAATCAAATTGGATGAAAAACGTGAATATGAAACCTTAGCAGGCTTATTAATGGAGCATTTACAACGTGTACCAAAAGTAGGTGAAAAAATCCTAATTGATGGTATTGAATTTGAGCCATTAGAAGTCAACAATCATCGAATTAATAAAGTTCGAATTGTGGAGCCTACACCGGAAGACGAAGAAAACGTGGACGAAGCGTAATCCCTGTCAAATAGCAAAATATCCGCCTTTAAGGCGGATATTTTTTATCTGAAAATTGTGTTTAATCGTGAGTGATATGAAAACCCATGCCTGTGTCAAAATCCTTTGGTTAACACCTCTTGAGAGAGAAAGGCAATCCCCCCTTTAACGGGCTTTGTTATGACATAACAAAACCCGCCAATAAAGATAAAATTAATTTTATTTCAATACACTAACAATTAACCTAATGTACTTGGTACAAGAATTTCAGTCGCAACAATAACAATAACCAGCCCAACTAATACGGGTACAGAAACACGTTTCATCACTTCAAATGGTGAAATTTTTGCCATACCGGATACCGCAACTACGACACCAGAAACAGGTGATAATGTACGCCCTAAGTTTGAAGCTTGTAACATTGGAATAGTTAAATAAGCAGGGTTAACACCCATGTTGCTTGCTAAACGAGGAATTAATTCAACAAAGGCATAGAATGGTGCATTACCCGAGCCGGTTGTCATCGCGGCTAACATGGTAATTAATACCAGAGCGATCATCATCACAATCGCACCTGAGCCTAATGACTGGGCCCCTTCAATTAAGGCGTTAATAAAGCCAACTGTTGTTAAGCCTTGAGCAAATACCCCTGCTGCCACTAATAACATAACAACTTGAGCAAATGCATCTGCCATGCCACGGTAAGCAACCTCTAAACCTTCAAAAACTTGTTTGGCGCTAAAGCTACGAATAAATTCGATAATAGCCGCTAAAATCATACAGATGATAATAATGGCAACGATATGAAGTTCTGGTAACCATTTACCATCGAAAACTAAAACACCAATAATTGGTGTGAAAGGTAAAATCGCATAGAAACTTGGTGCGTGAGTTTTGATCTCATTCACGTCTAACATTTCTGTTTCGATATGCTCTTTACGGTCAAGATAACGCTGCCAAAAGAAGTGAGCGATACACATACCAATAATTGCAGCAATAGAGATAGGTAATGTGGTTTTAAAGGCGAAATCTATCAGTGGCATTTGAGAGGCTTCAGCGGCTAAAATAACATCACCTGATGTTGGCGCTAAAATAATAGAGGCTGGAGACGCACAAATTGCAGCAGCAGCCCCGCGACTAATTCCCATATTTACCATAACAGGGAACAGTGTTGCCATTAACAACACACCTAAGCCCGTTGCTGATGAAACAGCCAGAGACATTAAACATGCAACAATATAAGCCGCGACCATCAGAAGATAAGGTGAGTTGATCATTTTCAGTGGGCGTGATGCTAATTTTACTACAACATCATTTGCACCGATGTGTGTCATATAAGAAGCAAAGCCACACAGTATCATGATCATCATACCTAAATCGCCACCACGGCTCATTAGAAGATTTTTCACATACTCAACAATGTCAATTAATCCGTAGCCTGTCGCAGTCGCACTCGCAGGTAAAACAGCTCTACCCATAATAACGCTGATGATCAGTAATAACAGACCACCCGTCATTAACACACCCGTTGGTGAATAGCCTTTTACAATATAACGTCCAACACCCACTGCAACGAGGGCGCCGATAAGAATTTCAATCATTGGTTTATCCTGTCTAAAATAGTCATTTATAAAATGAAGTTTTTTATTTTTATCATCATTTTTGCGTTTAGTGCGATTGACACACTCTGCCCAAAGGCAACGTTGCAGTGTATGACATATATCAAAAAAAACGACTATTTTTTTACATAGATATAGCACGAATGCTTACTTTTCATTCAAAATATAAATTAAATGATAGATATAAAGCAAAAAGCACACAATTATCAAAATAGTGTGCTTTTATTAAGCGGTGATGACGTTAAAAGTCGTGAAATTAAATTTTCTTCAATAACTGATTGAGTGCTTTGACTTCAGGGCTTTCAGCGTCTTGTTTATTCAGCCAATTATCGATGGCTTGTTTTGCTTTTTGCTGTAATTGGTCACGCAATAATTTTTCAACATTGAGCTCATATTGCACCGCATTCCAATCCCCATAAAGCCTTAATGGAATATCTATTTTAGTCAGTTGGCGAATAAATTCGTTTTCTTTACCCCACCCCTTTTTAATATTAACCAATAGCGTCACATCAAGATCATGACGTTGAAGGTTAACGTTACCCTGCCCTTTAATTTGATAAGTATTAGCTTGAGCATCAAGTGAATTAACCGTCAACTGTCCTTTTGGCGTTAATTTAAATTGGGCAATAACATTATCTGCTTGAGTGTAACTTTCGATATTTTCAGGGTAAATCACTTTATCCGTTGCTTGAGCAATAGATTGCTGAATAACCTGAGGTACATTTAAGCCCTGCATTTTAAATTGAGTTAATGAGGTATTCAGTGTGCCCTGCCAGTAATGATAAAAGGCTTTTCGATTATATCCCGCACCTTCAACATTTCCTTTAGCTGAAATTAACCCACTGAAATTTTCAGGCTGATTAAATGCACGCAATAAGGGTTGTAAGGGAATATTGTTCATAGTGATATCCATACTGATATGAGCGGGCACTATACTGGTAGAAATCACGGTAGGAAGTGAAAAATCACCCTGAAGAATTTTTCCTGTTAAGGTTTGAATATTCAGCGATTTGGGATTATTTAGCGCATCAAGTTTAAAATAATTAATCTCCAAATCTTTATAAAGAAGCTTATTCAGTGCTAATTTCAGCGTAAATTCAATATTGCCCCAATGCGTTAAATCATATTCTTTATTTTCAATCGTCACTGAAGTAATAACCGGCTTGGCTATAATCGTTGCATTTGGAGCTGGAGCTGCATGTGCTGTATTGAATAATGAAAATGATGACGGTGTCTTATTATCTTTAAGGGACAATAATGCGGTTTCAGCTGTTTTAGCCGTAGCTAACTCTGGTAGCAACGTATTTAAATTTAATTGCTCACCTTTTAAATCGATCTGATAACGTGTTTTATCCGCAAATTCAGCACGAATATGGCCTTGTAGCTGACTGTCATTAGCGGTGAAATTTAAGTTATCAAATGAAATTTTTCTCATCCCCTCATTTTGGATCGTAAAATCTGAGGTTAAACTTCCTGTGATGCCATTTTCAGGGATTTCTACCCCGGATAAAACATAATCCAGCTGTGAGATATTACCGTTGATTTGGTAAGGATAGCTGCTCATATCCGCATTAGCGGCAACATTTAGCGTGATCTCACGACGATCACGATTCACTTTCGTGCTCATCTCAAGATTGACTTGTTTTTTATCGTCTGTTTTCAGCGATAAATTAATATCACGCAAATTAAGTTGCTCACCGTCTTTCATTTGCCAAATAATTAAGCTGTCTGAAATGTTTACTTTTGCGATATTCAACTGCCAGCTATTCGCCCTAGGCTCTATAACTGGATGAGAAGTATCTTTAGGTGTAGAGGGGGATGGTATTTTAGGAATGGCCTTACTTTCTGGTGTTTGACGAACGACAGCCCCTTTAAGCATAACTTCTTTTACTTCAAGTTGATGAGAGAGAAGCGGTAATAATTCAACATCCAGACGCATATTATCTGCTGTAATTAAAGGCATTTCAGCACCTGGTGCTGTTAATGACATTTTTCCACTGATAATACTCAGCTTTGGCCAAACATGCCAACGCATATCATCTTGCAATGTGAGTTTATAGCCACTTTGTTTTTCAACTCGTTCAACAAGATATCCACGGAAATCATTAGGGTTAATGAGTAAAACTAATGCTGTTAAGCCTGCCAAAATAACCACAAGCAAAATAGCCAGTGTTGTCAAAAACCTTTTCATATAATTACCCGCTTAGTGAACATGATAATGATGATCATAAAGATAGTTAATCTTCGCTAATCCGACTACCAACTGCACCTTGTTGATTTTTATATTTTGCATCTTGACGTCGATTATAAGGCCTATCAGCAGACCCCGACATAGGTTCAAAGCTTAATGCACCAATCACCATGCCCGGTCTTAATGCAAGGGGAAGTTTACCTGAATTAAAAAACTCTAATACGATTTGTCCATGCCAACCAGGATCAATACGATGTGCGGTAACATGTACCATCAAACCTAAACGTGCTAATGAGGAGCGTCCATCTAACCATCCCACTACATTGTCAGGCAAAGTGACCGATTCAAGTGTCACTGCCAACGCTAACTCACCAGGATGTAAATAAAAAGCTTCACCATCAGGTAACACAATTTCATCACTCATCACGCGTTCTAATGCGGCATTCACTTCAGCTTTTGGGCCACTCAGATCAATATAAGCAGCAGTATGTCCTTGGAAAACACGGAATTGATTTCCTAAGCGAACATCTGCTGTTGCGCCGTTAATTCGCTCGACAGGCGGGCGGGGTTCAATGACTAATTTACCTTCATCCAGCCACTGAATAATATCACGGTCGCATAATCGCATTTTATTTCCTTCCTCAAGTTAAATAGGCAGTTTCATCATGCATGAAAGCTGCCCCAAAATGAACCTATTATTCGCAAAACTGCCCAATTTTTGCTTTCAGAATATCAATCGCAACACGGTTTTTACCCCCTCTAGGTACAATAATATCGGCATATTGTTTAGAAGGTTCAATAAACTGGAAGAACATTGGACGAACTGTTTTATTATATTGTTCAATGACTGAGTCTAAGCTACGTCCACGTTCATTTACATCACGTTTAATTCTACGCATTAAGCAAATATCTAATGGGGTATCAACAAAGATAGAGAAATCCATCTCTTCGCGCAGGCGCTTATCGGTTAATAACAAAATACCTTCAATAATAATAACTTTTTTAGGTTTAAAAGGTATGGATTCTGTTTTGCGTGTGTGAGCAACGTAGTCATATTGAGGGAGTTCGATGGCATTTCCTGCTTTTAGTTCACACAAATGCTGGTATAAAAGTGCGTGATCCATCGAATTAGGGTGGTCATAATTGACCTTATATCGTTCTTCCATCGTCAAGTCACTTTGGTCACGATAATAACAATCTTCTGGTATCACACCGATATTATGATCACCTACTTGCGCTCTTAATTCACGGTAAAGTGTACTTGCAATAAGACTTTTACCCGAAGCAGAAGCTCCAGCGATACCTACAATTGTGCACTGATGTGCTGTGTCAGCCATAATCAAAAACCTGGTTTGAAATAAAAAGAGGGATAACGTAATAATATGTAAATATTACGCTAGCGCAGATTATAGTTTTGAAATCCTTCTGGTTCCAGAGTAAAACCAGAAATCTCTTTGTTTTTTATCAAAAACAGTCGGAAATCATATGTAAAAAATGGAAAGCCAAATGGCTTTCCATTTAAATTAACAAATAACGTCATGCATTATTCTACTGCGATTACACTGCGCGGAAAGAAATTTCCGTTGGGATTGCATCACCATCCCAATACATTTGAGCAGAAACGGTTGATGCTATTTCGCGATAAATATCGGCAAATTCACCTTCAGGATCACGCATAACAGTTGGCTGTCCACGGTCTAAGTCTTCACGTAAAGAGATATGAAGAGGGACTTGACCTAATAATTGGCAATGATATTTCTCTGCCAATTTTGCCGCACCACCTGTACCAAAGATAGGTTCAAGGTGACCACAGTTACTACAAATATGTGCACTCATGTTTTCAATAATACCTAATACAGGCACATTGACTTTCTTAAACATGACAATCCCTTTCATCGCATCCACCAATGCAATATCTTGTGGTGTTGTTACCACAACGGCCGCAGTTACAGGGATGTTTTGGGATAAGGTTAATTGAATATCACCAGTTCCCGGTGGCATATCGATAACGAGATAATCTAAGTCGGGCCATAGCGTATCTTGGAGCATTTGCATTAACGCTTTGCTCGCCATAGGTCCACGCCATACCATCGCGTTATCGTCAGTGACTAAATAACCGATAGAGTTAGACGCTAATCCATAAGCCATAATTGGTGCCATATGTTGTCCATCAGGGGACGTAGGACGCTCCATTGTGGTACCTAACATATTAGGAATAGACGGACCATAAATATCTGCATCAAGAATACCCACTTTAGCACCTTCTTGTGCAAGGGCTAGTGCAAGGTTAACGGCTGTACTTGATTTACCTACACCACCTTTACCAGAGCTCACAGCAAGAATATTACGCACACCATTAACACCGGGCAGATCATTTGCACGACGTAAGGTTGAAATATTATGTTTGAGCTTCCATTCAATCGCTTTTGCGCCAGTGATATTACGAAGTTCAGCTGTTTTTTCTTCAATTAGCACTTGGAATGGTTTTTTCCAAACAAACGGCATCACTAACTCGATATGAAGAACATCGTCAATCATCGCACATTGATGTAATGCTTTTAGAGAAAGCAGATTACGTTTCAATGTCGGGTGTTCAAAAGTAGACAAGACACCTGAAACTTTTTCGTTCAGAATCTCAGGGGTGGTCTGCTCGGGGGATTTATCACTCATCCCGGCTCCTCTCGTTTTCATTATTTATTAAATATATGAGTGTATCTATCATATCAGATAGTAGATGACTACGATAATGCCTTACCTCAATTTGCCAACTGAAATTTCTCTTGCAAAAACTCCATTATTGCCCTAGCGACATCATGACGGATCGGTTAACATCAAAGCCCCTTTATTAATTTTATGGAAGTAAGATCCTTACTATGTCTCACGTCGCGAATAAATTATTGGTAACCTGCGCGTTACCTTATGCTAACGGTTCAATTCATCTCGGTCATATCCTTGAGCACATTCAGGCAGATATCTGGGTCCGTTATCAACGAATGCGCGGCAAAGAAGTTCATTTCATCTGCGCTGACGATGCTCACGGCACACCAATTATGCTAAAGGCACAACAACTGGGTATTACCCCAGAAGCCATGATTGAAGAAATGAGCAAAGAGCATCAACAGGATTTTGCTGGCTTCAATATCAGTTATGATAATTATCACTCTACTCACAGTGAAGAAAGTCGCCAATTATCGACTAAAATTTATCTGGCACTGAAAAAGAATGGCCACATCAAAAGCAAAACGATTTCTCAGCTTTATGATGAAGAAAAAGGCATGTTCTTACCTGACCGTTTTGTGAAAGGCACTTGTCCTAAATGTAAAGCACAAGATCAATACGGTGATAACTGTGAAGTGTGTGGCTCAACTTACAGCCCAACAGAATTAATTAATCCACGTTCTGTCGTTTCAGGATCAACTCCTGTCATGCGTGAAACAGAACACTATTTCTTTGACTTACCTGCATTTAGCAACATGTTACAAGATTGGATACGCTCTGGCGCACTGCAAGAGCAAGTTGCAAATAAAATGCAAGAGTGGTTCGACAGCGGTTTACAACAATGGGATATCACTCGTGATGCACCCTATTTCGGTTTCGAAATTCCAGATGCTCCGGGTAAATATTTCTATGTATGGCTAGATGCACCGATTGGCTACATGAGCTCATTTTTAAACTTATGTGAAAAACGGGGTGACTTAAGTTTCGATGAGTTTTGGAATAAAGACAGCAAAACTGACCTTTATCACTTTATTGGTAAAGATATTGTCTATTTCCACAGTTTATTCTGGCCTGCCATGTTAGAAGGTAGCGAATATCGTAAACCAACGAACCTGTTTGTTCATGGTTATGTCACTGTAAATGGCGCGAAGATGTCTAAATCTCGTGGCACCTTTATTACAGCGCGTGCTTACCTTGATCATTTTGATGCTGATTGCCTGCGTTACTACTATGCAGCCAAACTTTCATCACGCATTGACGATATTGATCTAAACTTAGAAGACTTTGTTCAACGCGTAAACAGCGACATTGTAAATAAAGTCGTTAATCTAGCATCGCGTACTGCGGGTTTTATCAGCAAACGTTTTGATGGCAAATTAGCAGATACTTTAGATGATGCTAAGCTTTATCAACACTTCGTTGATATGCAAGACACCATTGCTCAATCATTTGAAAACCGTGAATTTGGTAAAGCCATTCGTGAAATTATGGCATTAGCTGACGAAGCTAACCGTTATATCGACGAAAAAGCGCCGTGGGTCGTAGCAAAACAAGAAGGTCAAGATGCTCAGTTACAAGCAATCTGTACCATGGGGATTAACTTATTCCGAGTACTGATGACGTATCTGAAACCTGTATTACCTTCACTGACAGAACGTTCAGAAGCATTTTTACAAACCCAATTAACATGGAATGCTCTTGCACAACCGCTATTAGGCCAAGAAATTACAAAATTCAAAGCGCTGTTTAATCGTATTGAAATGGATAAAGCTAATGCGATGGTTGAAGCATCTAAAAGCACCATTGCGCCAGTAAAAGAAGTCACTGGCCCATTAGCAGATTCACCTATTCAAGAAACGATTAAGTTTGATGATTTTGCAAAAATCGATATGCGTATCGCTGAAATTAAACTAGCGGATTTTGTTGAAGGCTCAGACAAACTGCTGAAATTAGTTTTAGACTTAGGTGGCGAAACTCGCCAAGTATTTTCAGGTATTCGTACTGCATACCCAGATCCTAAAGTGTTAGAAGGTCGCTTGACGGTGATGGTGGCAAACTTAGCACCTCGTAAAATGCGTTTTGGTATTTCAGAAGGCATGGTCATGGCCGCAGGTCCAGGCGATAAAGATATCTTCTTACTTAGCCCAGACTCTGGTGCAAAACCAGGTCAACAAGTGAAATAACAACCAAGATTCATTTGCCAAACAAATAAATGGCGGGGTTCTATTAGAGCCCCGCTCTTTTTTTATTGTGATCCATAGCACACTTTCAAAATCGGTGTATGATAATTCTGTTAGTTGATTTGGGACACTTACTTATGAAATCTAAACGGGCACGATTGCAGATTACACTTTGGCATTATCTACGATCTTTTTTGGTTCTTTATCTTTGTCTTTTTGCAGGTAATCTTATTTCCGCCCTTCTACCCTTTGCGGTTCCTGGTAGTATTGTTGGCTTACTCATCCTTTTTGGTTTACTTGCTTTCCAACTTATTCCTTTACGTTGGGTCAAACCTGGCGCCAATATACTGTTAAAAAATATGTCATTGCTCTTTATCCCTATCGGGGTAGCCGTAATGAATTATTATGATTTATTAAGCCAGCAACTTTTCCCTATCGTTTTATCCTGTGTAGTCAGTACTTTTGGGGTTATGGCACTGGTTGCTTACTGTTCACATTATGTCCATCGTGAGCGTGTTATCGTGGGTTCAAAACCAGACTTAGTGGAAGATGTTATTGAAACAAAAGAAAAAGATGATGATAAAGCATTAAGTGAGAAGAAAAAATGTTAGTGTTAATGAATATTTGGTGGTCACTTCCTTTAACCATAATTATCTTTTATTTATCACGTAAGCTTGCTGCTCGTTATAAATTACCTATATTGAACCCTTTACTTATTGGTATTGCGGTTATTATTCCTATCTTGTTAATTACACATACGCCATACGAACACTATTTCGCGGGTAGTCGTATTTTAAATGATTTATTACAACCTGCCGTTGTGGCTTTAGCTATCCCGCTTTATCAGCAATTACACCAAATTCGCGCACAGTGGAAGTCACTGATAAGCATTTGCTTTATTGGTAGTGTTGCTGCAATGGTCAGTGGTACTGCGATTGCCTTATGGGCAGGAGCAACACCTGAAATTGCCGCATCAGTCTTACCTAAATCGGTCACAACCCCTATCGCAATGGCTGTCGCAGACTCTATAGGTGGTATTCCTGCAATCAGTGCTGCATGTGTTATTGCAGTAGGTATTTTAGGTGCCATTTTTGGTCACACTCTATTCAAGATATTGCGTATTCCCACTCACGCCTCTCGTGGTTTAGCAATGGGAACCGTTTCTCACGCAGTCGGAACAGCAAGAGCCGCAGAAGTGGATTATATCGAAGGTGCTTACAGTTCATTGGCATTAATGACCTGTGGGATTATTACATCCCTTACTGCGCCATTTATCTTCCCTATTATTTTGCATCTTTATAGTTGATATCTTTCTTACTCTCCATTCTTAAATCCCCGATTTAATTAAATTTATTTCGGGGATTTTTACTATAAATTTGAGATACATCTCTCAATTAATGAATTTGTTGCAATTGTTTCATTGAAAATATGATTTTCATCACATATAAGAATGGGTAAAGATGCCTAGAATCTTATAATACAGAAAGATTAATGGGAGACTCATGTATGCATACTCGTTTTCAGGCAGTTTGGTCAGATTTATCCCCTCAGTTACAACAAGCACTTGCTCCTTATCTTGAGCAGGATGAATTTCCTGCAATGTTTACGGCAGAGCAGGTCAACGCCATAAAAACACAGTTACAATGTAATGATGATGCCTTAGCCCTAGCACTTTTACCGGTTGCTGCTGCTTGTGCTGTTGCACCCATCTCTAATTTTAAAGTCGGTGCAGTTGCGCGTGGTGAAAGTGGTAATCTCTACTTCGGTGCCAATATGGAATTCGCTGGTGCACCACTACAACAAACCGTCCATGCTGAACAAAGTGCGGTAACTCACGCATGGTTACGTGGCGAATCTCGCTTAATCTCAATCACTGTTAACTATACACCTTGTGGTCATTGTCGCCAGTTTATGAATGAGCTCAACAGTGGCACTCACATTCAAATTCAATTACCAGGTAGAAAATTGGCAACATTGGGAGATTATTTACCCGATAGCTTTGGTCCAAAAGATCTCAATATTACTTCACTATTGATGGATAAAGTTAATCACGACTACAAAATTGATAATCCTAGTGAATTAGCGCAACAAGCGCTACAAGCCACTAATCGTAGCCATGCGCCTTATAGCGAGTCGCATAGTGGTATTGCCGTTCAAATGAAAAATGGCAAAATTTTCCAAGGTAGTTACGCAGAAAATGCTGCATTCAATCCAAGTTTACCGCCATTACAAGCAGCTTTAATTTTGTTAAATATGGCAGGTGAGAGTGTGATGGATATTGAATCGGCTGTCTTAATCGAAAAAGCAGAGACAATTTTAACGCAATGGGATGCAACACAAGCAACATTAACTGCTTTAGGTTGTCGCCAAATGCAACGCATCACTTTGTAAAAAGTTTTAACTTATTCCTCTAAAAATCTCTCTTAAAAAAGCATCAGCATGTAAATTTTGCTGATGCTTACCAGAAAAAGTTGTAACAACCGTATCTATCTCTCATTTCTAAGCATAAAAATCATAAAAAAATAACATAAGCTGTACATATTTTTATTATTTTGTAGGATCTACAATTGTCATGTGACTAACTGCCTTACAAGAGTATTTTTCATGGAACTGGAACACGAAAGTAAACGCCCTCTCTACATCCCGTATGCAGGCCCAATCCTGCTTGAATTTCCCCTGTTAAATAAAGGTAGTGCTTTCAGCGAAGAAGAACGCAGCACCTTTAACTTACATGGTTTACTGCCTGAAGCAGTTGAAACTATTGAAGAGCAGGTTGAACGCGCTTATCGCCAATATCTTGATTTCAAAAACGATAACGATAAACACATTTACCTAAGAAACATCCAAGATACCAATGAAACCCTGTTTTATCGTTTATTGGAATCTCACCTGACTGAAATGATGCCAATCATTTACACACCAACAGTGGGTGAAGCTTGTGAACATTTCTCTGATATTTATCGTCGTGCTCGTGGCTTGTTTATCTCTTATCCTAACCGTGCCAATATCGACGATATGCTACAAAACGCCACTAAACAAAATGTAAAAGTAATTGTTGTTACTGATGGCGAACGTATTCTTGGTTTAGGTGACCAAGGTATCGGCGGTATGGGAATTCCTATCGGTAAACTCTCTTTATATACCGCGTGTGGCGGTATCAGCCCCGCGTACACACTGCCTGTTGTACTTGATGTTGGTACTAATAACCCACAGCGTTTAAACGATCCACTGTATATGGGATGGCGCCATCCTCGTATTACTGGTGATGAATATAACGAGTTCGTTGATGAATTTATTCAAGCGGTTAAACGTCGCTGGCCAAATGTTTTACTGCAATTTGAAGACTTCGCGCAAAAAAATGCAATGCCTTTACTAAACCGTTATCGTGATGAGTTATGTTGTTTTAACGATGATATTCAAGGTACTGCGTCTGTTACCTTAGGGAGTCTGATTGCAGCTAGTCGTGCTGCAGGTCGTCAATTAAAAGACCAAACCGTCACTTTCTTAGGTGCAGGCTCCGCAGGTTGTGGTATTGCTGAGCAAATCATTGCCCAAATGAAATCTGAAGGCTTAAGCGATGAACAAGCGCGTAAGCGTATCTTCATGGTTGACCGTTTTGGCTTATTAACAGATAAACTGCCAAATTTACTTGATTTCCAAAGCAAACTTATCCAAAAAAGTGAAACTCTTGCTAATTGGGAAACTGAAAGCGATGCGATTTCACTGTTAGAAGTGGTTAAGAATGCAAAACCAACGATCCTAATTGGTGTATCAGGACAAGCAGGGTTATTCACTGAAGAAATTATTCGTGAAATGCACAAACACTGTGAACGCCCTATCGTGATGCCATTATCTAACCCAACTTCACGTGTTGAAGCGCGCCCTGAAGATATTATCAATTGGACGGATGGCCAAGCTTTAGTTGCAACGGGTAGCCCATTTGCACCTGTAAAATACAAAGATAAAGAGTATCCAATTGCACAATGTAATAACTCTTATATCTTCCCAGGCATTGGGTTAGGTGTTATTGCCTGTGGTGCTAAACGTGTGACTGATGCCATGTTAATGGTTGCAAGTCGTGCATTAGCTGATTGCTCACCAATGGCAAAAGACGGTAATGGCTCTCTATTACCTTTACTGGCAGATATTCAACAAGTTTCGCGTTATATTGCAAAACAAGTTGCAAAGGAAGCACAAGTCCAAGGTGTTGCTACTGTCACCTCAGATTCGGCTTTAGAAGAAGCGATTGAACGTAATTATTGGCAACCTGAATACCGCATTTATAAAAGAACGTCATTCTAAGTCAGTTTTTGTCACTAAGTACCATTCTGAAAAGCGCGTCATTACTTAATATGAGGCGCTTTTTTCTTGCTTCCCTATCTCCGCTCAAGTAGCCTTAAGCATTATTAAAGTCATGCGTCATTAAGGCAAGGACATGCTAAAACGCCTCATTTATCTCTTTCTTACACTGTTTATTCTACTTGCTGTCACGCTAATTGCCTGCGATCGCTGGATCGGGTGGAAAACAAGCCCTTATATCTTTGAAGATATTGATAAATTACCCGCTAAAAAAGTGGGAATGGTTTTGGGTACATCCAAATACTACACCAGTGGTTACATTAATCAATTTTATCAATATCGCATACAGGGTGCTGTTAATGCCTATAATAGTGGTAAAATTCAATATTTATTGTTAAGTGGAGATAATGCAAAGCATAGCTATAACGAGCCTAATACGATGCGTAAAGATCTCATTAAAGCAGGTATTCCAGCTTCTCGTATCGTAATGGATTTTGCAGGATTCAGAACACTAGATTCTGTTGTGCGGACAAAGGAAGTCTTTGGCACGGATGGCTTTACTATTATTACCCAACGTTTTCATTGCGAACGCGCCGTTTTTATTGCTCTTGAAAAAGGGATTGATGCACAATGTTTCGCTGTTGCATCCCCAAAAAGTATGTTTAAAGTACGTATACGTGAAGTATTTGCCAGAGCGGGTGCAATGATTGATGTGTATATTTTAAACCGTGAGCCGCGCTTTTTAGGGCCACCAGAAACCATTCCTGCGATACAATCTATTCCTGATGGCATAAAAGGATATCCTGCAGTTTCACCAGAGGAAGTAGAATCACTTCCTCTGAGTGACAATAATCAGGAGAAAAACTAAAAGAATTGCGCTAATTTTGTAGCTGATTTGCGCCAAATCCACTCTATTGGACCTTGTGGAAAATAACGTAGCCAAATTATGGCAAAAGCAACATTGATTGCCCAAATAACCACAACAAAAGGCATCAGTTCAGGTAGGGTAAATTGGTTAAATAATCCCATGCGCTGAAACAAAATGATGCCAATAAGACTTTGCATTAAATAGGTCGTTAGCGCCATTTTTCCTACACAGCGTAAAGCATAAGCAAAATAGGAGTGCTGAATGATATCCCAGCTCCAATAAAAAAGCGCCACATACCCCAAACTTTGTATTACTTGGATCAACATAGTCAAAGGTTGCGCCCAAACCGCTGCCCAGAGATAATCCCAATCAAGAAAATAATCCACCAGTACAATAACCGTTTGTAAGCTTAAACTGATTGTGAGGAAAAAAAACGCTACATTCCCATAATGGGAACGACTAAATTTCTGCTGTAACCAGCCAGATGCCATTAATGCAGCGCCCATCAGCATAGCACCAAACAAAAACCAGCTATATTGGCGTACTAAATTAAAGATAAAAAGGCTAAATTCACTCAAGCGATAATAGACACTATTTAAATAAGATCCTGTTTTCCAATCTGATTCAGCCAATTGAGAATAGGGTGTGCTATACCAAACAGTATCAATAAAATCGCGATAATAATAAAATAGAGCACCCAATATAAGAGCGCCACAAAAATAGAGTATTGCACCCAATATAAATTGGTGCTTTATTGTCATTGATTTGATAAAAGCAAAAACAAATAAACCACACACACTGTATGGGAATAAAATATCCCCTTCCCAAATAAATAATGTATGAATAACACCAATCAACGCTAACACAATTAAGCGTGATAAATTAAAGCGTGTGCCTTTGCGTAAAAGCAAATAAAGCGTACCACCAAATAGTAATGCAAAAATAAAGAGGAACTTGCCTTGAGCAAAGAGATTTAATGCCATCCATGTTATACGATCACCAAAAGAAGCTTCCCCCGAATGTAAAGGGTTAAAGGAAGCCACTCTTAATAATGCAAAACCTGAAATATTGAGCAATAAAATGCCAAGGATCGCCATTCCTCTCAACGCATCAAGCGATTCGATACGTTGATGAGACGATTCATTCATTTTTATTTAAAATCTCAAAGATGACGAACAGCGCGCAAAAATTCCTGACGCGTATTTTGACTCGATTTAAATAACCCACCTAATGAGGTTGTTGTCGTTGCACTCGTTGCATCGCGAATACCACGAGCTTTAACACAGTAGTGAACAGCATCTATCGAAACTGCCACATTTTTTGTGCCTAATAACGTTTGTAATGCAATCAGTATTTGTTGCGTTAAGCGTTCTTGAACTTGAGGACGTTGAGCAAAAAACTGCACAATACGGTTAATTTTAGATAAACCAATCACTTTATCTTTTGGGATATAAGCCACAATCGCTTTACCATCAATGGTGACAAAATGATGCTCACAAGTACTGGTTAATGTGATATCCCGTACCGTCACCATTTCATCCACTTGCATTTTATTTTCAATGAGCGTGATTTTTGGGAAATTGTGATAATCCAGTCCTGAGAAAATTTCATCAACATACATTTTAGCAATACGACGAGGCGTTTCAGCCAAACTATCGTCGCTTAAATCCAGGTTTAACAGCTTCATCACTTCTGTCATATGATGTTCAATTTGCTGTTTACTCTCACTTGGAGATAGCTTTGATTCACGAAGAGGCGTTTCCAAACCGCGTTCAACTAACGCAGCGTGCACCCATTGCGCCTCTTTACTTAATGATGACATTGGACTCTCCGATAAACACATTAATTAAGTCGCTGTTGTCACGCTCAGCGACAACAACCTACACTTTAGATGACCTGAATCACATTATCCAGCAATACCGCATTTTTCGTTATGAAATTATTGCATTTTTGTGTGAACTATTTTTAGCTTAAATCTAATTTTTTTCATTTAAACACACCAGAAAACCACCGATGATCAACACGATAAAGGCAACGTAAAGCGCGGGTTCTAATTTTCCTGTTAATGCTGTTGAAAGTGAAGATATAACAGGACCAACTAATTGCCCAATGGCATAAAAAGTCGTGAGTAAACCCGCCATATAGCGCCCATGATCAGGCGCTAATTCTCGACCTCGTAAAAAAGCAAGTTGTACTGCACACATCAAACCGCCACCAACTAAAAAAGCACCTATCGCAAGCCCTGTTATTGTTGGTATCCACTCTGCAATTAAAATGCCTAATGCTTGGAGCCAAAGTGTAATAGCTAATCGTAACTGTGTGTTTAATACATTACGCGTTAAAATGGCAATTCCAATACACAATGCAGCAGAAGCACCAAAAACAGGCCAAACAAATTGTGCAATTAAACTACCCGGAAAGCGCTCTGCCGCCATTTGAGAAAGAAATGTGGCCGGTAAAATATAACCAAAACCTGCAAAGGTATAACCCCAAATCAACTTTTTCATTGCTGGGGTCAGTGTTAAAGGTGCAACTTTTACGTTTTCTCGGCTCATCGCCCAAGGTTTAGGAAGGTGATAGCTCACATATATTGCACAAATAAAAGCAAGTGAACCATAAATAATCCAGCCAGCCATCGCCGTCATTTGCCATTTCATAATTAATACAGCAAGCATACCGCTAATGAATATACCCGCTCCTGTACCAGCATAAACAGCAACACTTAAAGCAGGACGATTTAACCGAGCCAGTAACTCATTGGCCCATGAGGCTACCAACACAAGTGTCCAGCCACTTGCCCAACCAATAAAAAAACGGGCAATACTGTGTGTAAAGGCATCATTTAAAAAGGCAGACAACAAGGTAATAACAACGGATCCCCAAAGTCCAGCCCACAAGCGATATCCCACACCGTTAATAGCTCTCATGGCATCATAAGAGCCTGCGAGATAACCAAGGTAATTAAATGCCGCGACAATACCTGCGCTCGTGAGTGTCAATTGAGATCCCGCAATCATCAGTGGCACCTGTGGTGTAAAGGTAAAACGCCCTATTCCCATCGCTACGACTAAAGCAAGAAAACCACTAAACGCGATATGAAAAGCTTGCGCTGAATGACTTTGGTGATTTGAAGTATTCATTGATATCCATTATTTTGTTTTATTGTTTTATACATTTTAAATGTGCTGTTTATTAATAATAGAACAAGCAACATATTAACCCCAGACAGTTAACATTTTTTGCAACAAGATGTTTCATTTCTTTCTAGTCACAAGATGATCTCTGACATGATGATGTTCATCGTGATAGATTAGTATCATGAAATAAAACAGAACATTTCGATAGATCTTGGAGTATATAATGAGTCAATGTCACGTTAGCGGTTTATTATCTCTTGATGAAGCGCTAGAAAAACTACTTGAAAAACCGCTGGCAATTACCGATACCCTTAACATCCCATTAAATAATGCAGCCAATTATATTCTAAGTGCAGATATTACATCTCCACTCAATGTTCCGCCTTTTGATAATTCTGCAATGGATGGTTACGGACTTCGTTACGCTGACTTAGACGCTCAAACTCCTCTTCCTGTGGCAGGAAAATCATTCGCTGGTATTCCTTTTGAGGGAGAACTTCCTGCTGGTCAATGTGTACGCATTATGACAGGGGCAATGGTTCCTACTGGTGTTGATACTGTCATTATGCAAGAAGAAGCAGAGATAAGCGAAAGTGGTATTCGTTTTCCTCATCCAGCGAAAAAAGGCCAAAATATTCGCCGTATTGGTGAAGATATTAAGGAAAATGAGGTTGTATTACCGGCGGGCACTAAGCTTTCAACAGCACAATTACCCTTAATCGCCTCTTTAGGGATCGCCACTGTACACGTTTATCGACGTTTAAAAGTTGCCGTTTTCTCAACGGGTGATGAGTTACAAACTATCGGTCAGCCATTAAAAGCGGGGCAAATTTATGATACCAATCGTTTTGCTGTCCGCCTAATGCTTGAAAAATTGGGTTGTGAAGTTTTAGATTTAGGCGTTATTCCTGACTCACCGGAAAAACTCCGTGAAACCTTTAAAAAAGCAGATCAAGAAGCCGATTTAGTGATCAGCAGTGGTGGCGTTTCTGTCGGTGAGGCTGATTATACCAAACAAATTCTTGATGAAATTGGCGAAATTGGTTTTTGGAAATTAGCCATTAAACCAGGAAAACCTTTTGCCTTTGGTCGATTACATCATGCATGGTTCTGTGGCTTACCGGGTAATCCTGTTTCAGCAACGGTCACATTCTACCAATTGGTTCAGCCTTTAATCGCGCGCTTGTCAGGCTTTAGTCATTGGAAAGCACCACAACGTTTCCAAGCAATAGCCCAATCATCATTAAAAAAATCAGTAGGCCGTCTTGATTTTCAACGTGGTATTGCAAGTATTAATGCTGAGGGTGTTTGGCAAGTGGATACTTCAGGCCACCAAGGCTCTCACGTTTATAGCTCTTTTAGTGTTGCTAACTGCTTTATCGTTTTAGAGCGTGAACGAGGCAAAATCGCAGCGGGCGAAACCGTTACTATCGAGCTATTTAATTCCCTGTTAAAAAGCGAATAGCCTTTATGAGTATAGAATTAACCGATGAAGAAACACTACGCTATAATCGCCAGATTGTATTGCGAGGCTTTGATTTTGATGGTCAAGAAGCGTTGAAAAGCGCTTCTGTACTAATTGTTGGCGCAGGTGGCTTAGGATGTAGCGCTTCGCAATATCTAACGGCCGCTGGCGTAGGGAAACTTACATTATTAGATTTTGATACCGTTTCTCTTTCTAATCTTCAGCGCCAAATTCTTCATCGCGATGCCACGATTGGTCAACCCAAAGTACTCTCTGCAAAAGCCACATTAGAAGCTATTAATCCTCATGTCACAATAGAAACCGTTGATGCATTACTTGAAGATGAGGCTTTAGCACAGCTTATTAGCCAACATGATATTGTTATGGATTGTACGGATAATGTGACTGTGCGCGAACAACTTAATCGTCTCTGCTTTCATCAGAAGAAACCGCTAGTATCTGGTGCTGCTATTCGTATGGAAGGTCAAATCAGTGTATTCACCTACCAAAATGGCGAACCTTGCTATCGTTGTCTGAGCCACCTTTTTGGCGATAACGCCTTGAGTTGTGTTGAAGCGGGCATAATGGCGCCTGTTGTGGGTACTATCGGTACATTACAAGCCGTTGAAGCAATAAAGTTACTCACTGGCTACGGTGAAAATTTGCATGGCAAAGTATTAATGTTTGACGCAATGCGAATGCAATTTCGTGAGTTTAAGCTCCCTAAAAACCCACATTGCGAAGTGTGCTCCGCCAATTTACCTGACAACTAACCACTCTGATACTTTTCGATAAGGTAAGCCTAACGTCTTCAACCTTACCTTATCGACCCTCAAATATAAGGGTGTTCACCTGTTTTATCATCATTTTAATCGCGTTTTAAGTCATATTCCTCGTTAAATCAATGTAACACACTTGTAGTATTCAACTTGATTTAATTCTACTATAACCGCCCGCGTCAAAACGCAACAGGATGCCCGATAAGCACAGATACTCATCTAAGCACAAGTTTAACGTGCTAAAAAGCAATACAAGGTAGAAGAATGACATTTCAAATTGCAGACACTCTTTATTACAACGGGTTTATTTATACCGCGGATCATCATGATAATATTGTTGATGCTATCGCGATAAACCAGGGTGTAATTATAGCTACAGGTAAAAAAGAGTGTTTACTTTCTTACTGTAATGACAAAACTGAACTGATTGATTTACAGGGAAAAATGGCTATGCCTGGCATTATTGATGCACATATGCACCCATTTTGGGGTGGTGCAACATTAGCGGGTTGCCATCTTGATTATCAATCACTCTCTATCGATGATATTTTATCGCGCATTCAAAAATACCTTGATGAAAATTTTATTAATAGTGATAACGAATGGTTAAAGGTCTCTGCATGGTATCGTGAAGGAATGCAACCAGAAGGTGTACAAATGACACGTTATCACCTTGATACCCTAAATACGACTCGCCCTATTTTACTTTTTTCCAGTGATTGTCATAGCGTTCTTGCTAATTCTCGAGCTTTAGAACTGTTAAATATCACTGCTGAAACACCCGATCCTCCTGATGGAAATATCGAGCGTGATGGCGATAGAACTCCCATTGGCATTCTTGAAGATGCCCCCGCAATGCAAGCCATTGATAGCTTGCCTCCACTCACTGAAGCACAAAACCTACACATAGCCCGTCATGTTCAAAAATTATTAAATGAACAAGGCGTAACCACCATTATGGATGCGCGTGCGGGTGAACCTCAATTACGCGCCTTTAATACATTAAGAAAAGCCGGTGAACTGACCCTTCGTGTTGAAAATGCCGTTGAAATCACACCCGATGATGTGCCATCTATTGATGATATTCCAAACGCGGTACGCCATGCTACAACTCGTTTTTCACAATGGCATCAAATCAGCGAAAATGCTCAACCCAGCGTTGCTATCCGTCATATTAAACTTTTTCTTGATGGTGTATTACAAGCGCCGATTATGACAGCTCGTTTACACGCACCATATCGCATCAATGTGGGCACAGATGACACACCACATTGGCAACCATCTGAACATGTTGGTGACCTCTATTTTTCACCTGAAATCTTAACGCCATTAATCATAGAAATTGCTCGTGAGGGTTATCATCCTCATATTCATACCGTTGCTGAAGGTGCAATCAGCACAGCACTGGATGCTATCAGTGAAATGCGTAAAGTCTTACCTAAAAAAGACATTAGACCGGGGCTCGCGCATAATGAATTGATGTGTGAAAAAGATTATGCTCGTTTTACACAACTAAAAACCACCCCTTTTCTCTCCTTCCAATGGGCTGCTGTAGAGCAGAGCAATATCGAAAAAGATATTGAAATGCTAGGTAAATCTCGCTGTGACTATTTGGAAACGGCAGGAAAATTTATTGATGCAGGCGTCACCGTGGCTTTTGGTAGCGACTGGCCGATAGATCCACTTAATGAATGGTACAATTTTAAAGTTGCAATGACGCGCCAAAAAAATGTCACAAGCCCACGCCTTGATAACGATCGCAATCTTACATTAATTGAAGTCTTACGAGCTGCTACCATTAATGCCGCTCAGGCATTGGATATGGAGAGACAAATTGGATCATTAGAAGTCGGAAAATTTGCTGATTTTATTGTATTAGATAGAAACCTGTTTGAAATATCGGCAGAAGATGTTGAAAATGTCAGGGTATTGTGTACGATCATAGCGGGGAAACCCACAATTTAGCTGAATAATATAATTAATAAACCCGTGTAAAGCGGGTTTATTTTTATCTATGCACTTAATCCCATGAGAATTAAGATAAATTTAATCTGCTACAAAGTAATCCCCATTACAGTGCTTACTTCTTTTAATCCTTCTCGCTCGTAAAAACGCTTAGCTGCACTATTTTCAGCTAATACCGATAACTCAAGATGCGTCATTTTCTCTGATTTCGCCCACTCTTTCATGGCGTTGAGCAATAAGCTCCCAGTGCCTTGACTACGAATAGTAGGATCAACAACGATATCATAAATATAGGCGTATTTACGTTGCACTAAGCAGTTAAACATTGGCGTTTCTTGTATTTGCGCCATACTAAATCCAACAATTTTACCGTCTAAATCGGCCACTAACAGATGAAACTTATTATTTTTTATTCCATTAATAATAAAAGCTTCATCTTGCTTACCTGGTTTTAATCGATCGGGTTGTAATTTTGCCATTTCATTAAATAAAACCGAGTAAAGTGCATTAATTTCTTCCACATCAGAAAAAATTGCTTTTCTTATTATTATCATTTTTTACCTTTATTTGTTGTAGGTTTTTACCGGAGGTGCAATATATGTTTCAAACTTATTTAATAATTGAATAGGACATTGTTCTACAATTGCCATATTGCGATATTTTTCATGTAGGAATTGTTCGTCCGCCATTTTATCAATCATCATTAATAATGGTGAATAAAACTGATTAATATTAAGTATGCCCAAGGGTTTTTTATGCAACCCAATTTGGCTCCATGTAAAGACTTCACTAAACTCCTCTAATGTACCAAAACCACCAGGTAAAGCGACAAAACCTTCTGCTAGTTCTATCATTTTGCTTTTACGCTGATGCATGGTCTCAACAACGTGCAGTTCAGTCAGATTTTTATGAGAAATTTCACGCCCTTCTAATAGCGTAGGAATAACCCCAATTACTTTTCCGCCTTCAGCTAATACTGTATCTGCAAGTGTACCCATAATTCCCACACTTGCTCCTCCATAAATTAAGGTAATATTACGTTTAACCAGCTCTTCGGCAAAAATAATGGCTTGTTCTTTATAAATAGGTGAGGCCCCTAAACTAGAACCACAATACACAGCGATAGATTTTATTTTATTCATTTTTTATTCTCATTTTGCTAGTTAAAACGAATGTCGAATTATACTTAAGCCTACTTTGATAAAAAAGGTTAAAAAAAGTGTTTTTGCACTTTTATCATGCATATATCTTTAATTATTATTAAATCTTATATTTAAATTATCCTATTCTTTATTTTATTCAATATTAATTGACTTGTATTTTAACTAAATTTATTCAACTAAATTTAAATAAAAATATTTATTAATAAATAACTATATTAAAGCACGTAATTTTATTTTATATTATGCGATCCTTTGTTATTTCGCTAACAGAGCACACATACGATTGATTATTGACGAGGTTTTATAGGATGTTGTCAGCCAGACACTCAGCTAAATTACAGGTATTTTATCCTGTGCTTCTTTTGCTTCTTTCTATGCTTTCGATACAAAGTGGCGCATCCCTTGCTAAAAGCCTATTTCCTGTTATCGGTGCCCCTGCGGTAACGGCGTTACGTCTATTATTAGGCACATTGATCCTCTTTTTTATCTTTAAACCATGGCGGCTCAAATTTAACCGCGAGTCAATTATGCCACTGTTTTTATATGGTTTATCGTTAGGGGCAATGAATTACCTTTTCTACCTCGCCCTTGAAACCATTCCTTTAGGTATTGCGGTTGCCCTTGAATTTACAGGCCCTTTAGCTGTTGCTATGTTTTCATCGCGCAGAGCCATCGACTTTTTATGGATAATTTTAGTCATTGCAGGTTTAGGATTATTGCTGCCTATTGGCGATAATATTCATGGATTAGATCCTCTAGGTATCCTTTATGCACTGGGTGCCGGTGTAGGTTGGGCGTTATATATTGTATTCGGACAACGTGCAGGTAAAGGTTACGGCGCGGCAACGGTTTCTATTGGCTCGTTAGTTGCGGCTTTTATTTTTGTTCCTATTGGTATGTTACAAAGCAGTCCTGACATTATGTTTAGTTGGTCTATTTTACCTATTGCTTTGGCGATTGCGATTTTATCAACCGCATTCCCTTATACCTTAGAAATGATCGCACTTACGCGTCTACCAGCTAAAACATTTGGTACTTTAATGAGCTTAGAGCCTTGTATGGGAGCTTTTATTGGTATTATTTTCTTACATGAACATTTGACGTTAATACAATGGGTTGCCTTAGCCTTTATTGTTTTAGCCTCTATTGGTTCAACAACGACCATGAAAAGCAAAACCAAAATTGAGGAAATAAAATAGATATTTAACTCATTTTACTCAGTAAGAAATTAATATTAGTTTTAAAAGGATCTTATGATCCTTTTTACTTATTAAATAATAACTTTACTGACCTATCATTGCTATTTTTCGCTCATTGTCTTACCCTAAATAGACTATTTCGATAGATTAGATTTTTTTAATAGATGACCTATCAATTTAATAGTATCAATCGATAAGACTAACCATTAATAATTCACTATCATAATTAACAGAAATTAAGATAATGATTTATTAATTATTTAGGGAGAACGATTATGAGTACTGCTAAATTAGTCAAATCCACACCTTCAACTCTGCTTTATACCCGTAATAATCTCGATGATAGTGTAAAACTGCATGCTATCGAATTACTACAACAGATGGTGACGCAGTTTATCGACCTATCTCTCATTACAAAACAAGCGCACTGGAATATGCGTGGCAGAAACTTTATTTCTGTTCATGAGATGGTAGACGGCTTCCGCGATACCATTAATGAACACACTGATGAATTTGCAGAGCGTGTTGTTCAATTAGGTGGCACTGTATTAGGCACAGCACAGGTTGTCAGTAAGAAAACCCCATTGAAAGCTTATCCTCTGGATATTCACGATGTGCAAGATCACTTAAAAGCACTGGCCGATCGTTATGCTATCGTTGCAAATGATATTCGTAAAGCCATTGATGAAGTTGAAGACGAAGATACCGCGGATATGTTTACAGCCGCATCACGTGATCTTGATAAATTCTTATGGTTTATTGAAGCTAATATTGAGAATTAATTGATAATATAATACGTTATAATTATAACTTAAAAAGGCTACCTTTCTTTAGGTAGTCTTTTTTTATTTATTTTAGGCATATCAGGTTGATAAATAGGAAAAACAGGTAACGCCGTTAATAAACGTCCCCCGTAATTTTTAGTTAGCAAACGCCTATCATAAATGACAATTTCACCGTGACAATGATGACTACGAATAAGACGACCGACTTGCTGAATTAAATTAAATGATGCACTTGGTAAGCTTTGCACTTCAAATGGATAACGTTTCAGTGATTTGAGCCACTCACCTTCTGTCACAATGACAGGATCAGTCACAGGAGGGAAAGCAATTTTATGAATATGCACCTGTGTTAAATAATCTCCTTTTAAGTCAAGCCCTTCAGCAAATGATTGCAAACCAATCAATACACTATTATCACCCGCATCAATACGCTTACAATGTGTTTCTACCAATCGATAACGAGGCTGATCCCCTTGTACTAATAAGCATAAACGTAAATCTTTCACTTCTTCCAAAAAGCCGTCCATTGCCCGTTGGCTACTAAATAAAACCAATTGTCCTCGATGATTATTTTCTTCCATTCCTTGTCGAAAATATTGAGCCATCTCTTTTAAATGTTCACGCTCATAGCTCATCGTAGGTTCATAGTGCATTTTGGGAATAACTAATCTACCTTGCTCTTTATGTTCAAAAGGTGAAGATAACGTAATAAAGCGATCATCAAAATGCTCACTTAGGCCTGTTAATTCTTGAATACGAGAATAGCTATTTAATGAGCGTAATGTCGCAGAAGTAATAACCACATGTGGGATATTTTTCCATAACAATTGTGTCAGTTGTTCGCTAACACGAATGCCAGCACAATGAAAATAGAGATGAGACTGCTTTTTATCGTAACGACGAGTCAGCCATTTTGATACGGGAGCTTTTGACGTCTGTTCTAATGTTGCTAAGCGCCACAGTTTGGCCATATTTTCTAAATAGCCCACCATTCTACTGGTAGTTAAAATAGCACGATGTAAACGCACAACATCTTCTTTGCCTGTACGCTCTGTTAAATCGTTTAAAATCGCCTCACCTAACATTTTTAATCCATCCGTTAACTTAAATAAGGTTTGGCAACTTAGCAAAAGTTGTTCAGGTAATTGGCCTAATGGAAAGAGATATTCATCTTGTTCACTACGCTCTGGTAATAACACGCGCGTAAATGTATCAACCTCTTGATAAGCTTCACGTAACTTAGCGATATGGGCATCAAAACGAATAGGATCAGCCAATTTAGGTGGCCTTGCTGGAATAAATTGCGCTAAATACTGACTAACATGGCGAGTGATATTATCGAGCTGATTATTAAGGGCAACTAAGGTAATTTCCCCTTCCACTTCAAGTGCATCTCGCGCAACATCAGGAATATGATGCCCTTCATCTAGCACCAATAGCATATTTTTAGCATCCGGTAACACAGATTCGCTTTCCATTGCCGCCATCACTAAAGCATGATTGGTGATCACTACATCAACTTCATCAATTTCACGGCGAGCAATAAAAAAAGGGCAACGATGATAATATTGACAATTGCGTCCTAAGCAGTTCATTTTATCTGTGCTAATTTTGCGCCATAAACTATCTGTTAATGCCCGTTTATGATGATCGCGCAAACCATCCCAGCCAAAACTCGTAAAATCATTTTTTAATTCTTGGCAAATTTCTCTTTCTGCACTGGTTGCCACATCCACTTTGTCTTCAAGTAAAAACATTAAGTCGATTTGCTCGCCTTCAGTCGCACAGATAGCATCTAAATTACGAGGACATAAATAACGCCCACGGCCAAAAGCACCTGTAAACGTAAGGTCAGGAATGATTTTTTTTAATAAGGGGAGATCTTTGCTAAAAATTTGATCTTGCAGTGCCACATTTGCCGTACTGATTATCAGTGGTTTTTTCTCATCACGACTAATTGCAATACCAGGAATAAGATAAGAGAGTGTTTTTCCTACACCTGTTGGCGCTTCAATTACTAAATGACGTCCCATCTCATCAGAAAAAGTCTTGGCTACTTCAGCGATCATTTCACGCTGTGGCGCACGGGGAATAAACCCATCAATATATTCGGGGAGAGCTTTATACCACTGACTTATTTGAGTTTTAACTGATTGAGAAAGGGACATAACCACTCTGTAGCTGATTTTAAGAAAGGTGCTATTGTCTCATAATACTGTATAAAAATCAGTAGTTACCTTTAATTACTCTCTTTTTTCATCAAAGAATGGATAACATCTCGAAATTATTGAGCTTTGTTATAGATTATTAATTCAACTCTTCATAGTATGAGTATTCGTTACGTCACATTAAAAATAGCTTTATAAAAATATGATTTATTGGTTTTATTAAAACACAACACCAGTTAAGAGATACCTATAATGACCTCTGCAAAGCGCCCTATTTTTAACTTAGAACTTGATTTACTCCGAACCTTTGTTGCCGTTGTCGATGGAAATACCTTTGCCGCAGCCGCAGAATCTGTTTGTCGTACTCAATCTGCGGTTAGCCAGCAAATGCAGCGACTTGAATCCCTTATAGGTAAAGAACTTTTTGCTCGCCAAGGCAGAAATAAAACACTGACAGAAGCAGGCACGCAACTCCTCAATTATGCTCGCCGTATTTTACGTCTGAACGATGAAGCTTGTCTTTCATTAATGCATGAAGAAATCGATGGGATCTTAAAAATTGGTTCCCCTGATGATACGGCAAACACGATTTTACCAGACCTTCTCGCACGTTTTTCAGGTGCATATCCACGCCTTATTATGGAAATCATTGTTAAACGTAGTCCGTTTTTAATGTCGATGCTAGAAAATAACGAGCTTGATTTAGCTATTTCCACCGAAGAACATGTGGGGTATCCCAAAATTGTCCTGCGTGTCTCCCCTTCCTTATGGTATTGCGGAAAACATTTCAGATTTGATCTTGATGAACCATTGCCATTAGTTGTACTAGATGAACCCAGCACATACCGCGATATGATGATAAATCACCTTGATCAACAAGGCATTCGTTGGCGAATTGCTTATATGGCTACAACGCTTTCAGGAGCTAGAGCTGCGGTACGTGCAGGTTTAGGTATTATGGCGCGGTCAATTGAGCTTTCAGGTGATGATTTGCGTATTTTAGGCGAAAAAGAAGGATTACCCGCTTTACCCGCAATTCGTTATAACCTGTATCTCAATGCCAATAGCCCAGGAAAAGCAGCACAAATACTGTTTGATTCATTAAAAAATGAACAAAATGAAGTTATTAATCATGCCGATATAACTCTTCAACAAGAATAAAATATCTGAATGAAATAATATCGTTAATAACCAAAGTAATAAAATATTAACACCATAGAACAGGACACCGATTATGACCCAATTTCATGGTATTTTTCCTTACCTTGTTTCCCCTGTTGATCAAACAAAAGGCACGATCCTCGAAGTCTCATTACGCCACTTGATTGAGCATTTGATCTCGTGTGGTGTTCATGGACTAAGTCCATTAGGTAGCACTGGTGAATATGCTTATCTCTCTCAAGCGCAACGTAATGAAATTGTGCGTATTACGGTTGATCAAACTGCGGGGCGGGTTCCTGTTATTGCAGGTGTCGCAAGTTTTTCAACCGCAGATGCCTGTCATCAGGCTGAACAATACGCCCAATTAGGTGTAGATGGCATGGTGCTGATATCACAAAAAATGTACCCATTAAGCGAAACAGCGCAAGCGGGTTATTTCAGAACTATCGCTGAAGCCTTTCCTGAAAAATCCATGACAATTTACACAAATCCTGGGCTTTTAGGTGATGTTCTCCCTATCTCTTTATTCAATGAACTTAGCTATATCCCGAATATTGAATATATTAAAGATGCGTCAAGCAATACAGGTCGTTTACTCACCATGATCAACACCTTTGGTGAACGCGCCAAAATTTTCAGCGCCTCTGCTCATATTCCATTGCTTGTATTAAAGCTGGGTGGTGTTGGTTGGATGGCAGGCCCTGCTTGCGTCTTACCAAAACAATGTGTTGAACTGTATGAACTCGCAACAAAAGGCAATTTTGATACCGCATTGGCAAAACAAAAAGAAATGTGGCAACTCAATGAAGCCTTTACTAAATATTCACTGGCATCATGCATTAAAGCCTCTCTCAATATTCAAGGTTTTAACGTAGGTGATCCCATTTTACCGCAAGCGCCTTTAAATGATGCTGCAATAGCGGATCTACGCCAAATTATTGCTCAACTTGATTAATAAACTATTCTTATTTAGAAATAACAAAGGCTAAATTTTTTACAATTTTAGTCTTTGTTATCGCTTTCGCATACCATTCAGTTCAATATGCTGTACGATATTGAATAAGAATGAAATAATAGCCACTATTGTTGCAGGATCCGATTTGTTCTATCACCATAACGAGGAGAAAATATATGCCCATTTCAGTCAGTGAAATAATGGAAATATTACCTCATCGTTATCCATTCTTATTAATTGATGGCGTTATTTCTGAGCCAGCCGAACTTGCCTGTGGCAAATTAATCGCAATAAAAAATGTCACTACCAATGATACGGTTGTTTTTGGTGAGTTTTACCCACCTTTATTACTCCTTGAAAGTCTGGCTCAAGCGGCAGGGATCCTTGCACATTACTACCTTTCTCCTATGGAAGAAGGCCAGCAATGTTATTTTGCCAGTATAAAAAATGCACGGTTTTATGATGCGGTAAAAGCGGGTGATCAGCTACATCTGGATATTCAGTTTCGCCGACAACGACGCACTATTGTTAGCTTTTTTGGTATTGTTCGTATTGGTGAAAAAATTGTATGTACATCTGAATTTATGTGTGCAAGGCAATAAAAAAAGGATTGGATAGACCAAACCAATCCTTCACTTCATCATCTTATTGACGTTATTTTTAACTTAATTAGTGTTTTCTTCAATACGCAATAATTGTGTAATCTCAGAAAGAGTGACATTCTCAAAATCCAACGTTTTTTCAACGAGTTGAGTCAATTGTTTATCTTGCATCACTAATGAAGCATTATCGTAAAATTTACTGATCACATCCTTATCAGTCATTGGATTTTGTGGATTACCATATTGAATATCTAATCTCTCGGTGATCTTTTCACCATTTTTTAATGTCACAAAAATTAATCCTGGAAAATATGTTGGGAATGGTATTTCAGCTTTTTCAGGATAACGATAACTTACACGCTTCGCTAACGATTGAATATCTTCACGTTGTAAGTTTTCGGGTAATAATGAAGATAACGTTAATGCATTATCTAAAAAGCCCACAGCAAATAGCCACGGCAAACTAAATTTTGCTCCATAAGCTGTTTGAGGTGCCCATTTTGTTTCAAGTGGTTCACAAATTAAAGCGGCTGCGACAGGATCAACCACGCACTCCACGCTCTCAATATCATCAGCCGTGACCCCTTTTTTCAGTAGATTACGTCCACAGTCAACAGTCGCATGAGCAAAGTGGCACACCGGATAAGGCTTAATAGAAACATTTAAAAATTCCCATCGTTTACCTAATCCCAATGCCACTTGTTCGGGTTGTGCTTGTTCTCGAATACCGTGAGTTTGGTAGAGACTATAGCGACCTTCGAATATCGTTTCAGGGCCTGTCATTCCACCTTTTGCTAGTGATGCAGCAATAATACCTGATTGTGCAGCCCATCCCGCATGAAAGCATTTAGAAGATGAACTATTAGTAAGATATTCTGCCACACCTCCTGCTTGGCTTCCTGTTAGGCCTATTGCATTCACAGTTTGTTCTGGCGTTAACTTTAATAGTGAAGCGGCACAAGCTGTTGCGCCAAAAATTCCCGCAATTGCTGTGGCGTGAAAACCTCGCTGATGAAATCCACTATGGCTTGCTAAGCCTACTCTTGCTGCCACTTCCCAGCCAATCACCCATGCCGTTAAAATATCTTTTGATGAAGCACCAATAGACTCACCCAATGCAAAAGCAATCGGCGTTAATACCGCGCTACCATGTGCAATCGAATCAGTGTGTGTATCATCAAAATCTAAGGCATGTGATGCAATACCATTTGTTAGTGCCGCCACTGTAGTGCTTGCTGTTAGCGAACTTCCCCAAATCGGAATGTTACCTTGGCTATCAGGTAAAAAAGCCACACCTTGACGACTTTGAATAGCACTTTGTTGCACACTTCCAGCAAGTGCGACACCTAATGTATCTAATAAATGAATTTTGGCTTGACTAACAACTTGAACAGGTAAATCAGAGAAAGTGGTTGTAGTAATAAATTGGGCTAACTGCTGACTCAATGTCATAAACACCTCAGGATAGATAAGAAAAAGCCAGCAATATCACCGGCTTTTAGATAATAAGAAGATTGGATGTAATTAAGTCACTTAGTCATTTAACCAGCCAGAAGCTTTGGTTTGTGCGACAACACGATCAACTTGGGCCGGCGCATTTCCTACATACGTTGTTGGATCTAAAAGAGCATCAAGCTCTTCTTGAGTGATGTGATCACGGATACGCGTATCGCGATTAATCGCTTCGACGAAGGTTATGCCTTCTTCTTGTCCTGACATGGATGCTTCATACACAATTTCATGTGCGGTTTGTTTACCTGCTTTATCAGATAATGCAAACATCACACGCTCTGCCAACATAAAACCGCCTAATATGTCCATATTTTCGCGCATTTTTTCTACATGCACATTTAATCCACCTAATACTGTTTTCATATTATCGAAGATAACAGATAACATCAGGCACATTTCTGGCATGATTTTCCATTCCATTTTCCAAATAGCACCATCACGCTCATGTTGATGTTTCATCATGTCTGTTAGTACAGAAAGATTTGCTTTTAAGGTATTACTAACACAGGCCGCATTTTCTACAATCGCTGGATTACGTTTATGTGGCATAGTCGAAGAACCCACTTGTCCTTTACTAAACGGTTCAGATAACTCATCAATTTCGTTATGTGCTAATAGTAGGATTTCATTGGCAATTTTACCTAAAGTTCCGCTAATTAAGCCAATCAACATACCATATTCACTGAATCTATCACGTGCAGGTTGCCATGAAATTTCAGGTACGCCTAAGCCTAAGCGTTTTAATACGCGAGCTTCTAATTCATCAGCTTTATCACTTAAAGAGGCTTTTGTCCCCACCGCACCGACAACACTGCCAACAAATAAACGAGGCTCAATTTCTTTAAGGCGTTGGTAATGACGTGCTAATTCAGTTAACCAAATCGCCGTTTTATGACCGAAAGTAATAGGTAGAGCTTGTAAAGCTAATGTACGTCCAACCATTGGCGTATTGCGATGTCGTTCACTTAATGAAAGTAATGCACGACCTAATACTTTGATATCACGTAAAAAAGTGTGATGCGCTTCTTTGAGTTGAAGCACAAGGCCGGTATCAATTACATCTTGAGTGGTTGGCCCAAAATGAACATATTCCCCATAGTGTTCTGGGCAAGCATGTTCTAAACCACGAATTGTTGGCACTAATGGATGGCGAGTAAGGCGCACTTGTTCTAATACATAATCCATATCGAGCTTTTCAAGTTTCGCGGTATCTGCAATAACTTTAGCTGCTTCTTTTGGGATCAAACCTAATTCAGCTTGTTCAATGGCTAATGCCGCTTCATAATCAAGCCAATTTTGCATTCTTGTTTTATCAGAAAAAATAGTTCTCATCTCTTCTGTTGACCATAAATTCTTTAATAAAACCGAATCGAAAACGCTGGTTCCCATAATTATTTCCCCTGTTAAAAGAATAATAAAAAAAATCGTTTTTTTAATCAAACGACTTGTTAGATTGTTATTTTATTTATGCAATATAATCTCTAAAAAAACACTTTGATAATTTTAATCTAATTTCAAATATTTCTTATCAATTAAAAAGTAACATTAATTCAATATGTTATAAATAATCTTTTATTTATGAATTATAACTTTTGAATCTTAAATAACATTTAAGATTCAATTAGAATAATTAATGCTAAAAAGTTAGAGGGAGATCATCATTTTTAGAAAATAGCTATTTTAAAAA
This sequence comes from Proteus sp. G2300, assembly GCF_009915965.1. NCBI lineage: Bacteria > Pseudomonadati > Pseudomonadota > Gammaproteobacteria > Enterobacterales > Morganellaceae > Proteus > Proteus sp. G2300. Next base: position 171,692 of record NZ_JAABNK010000025.1, on the reverse strand, counting down.
TAAATAAGTTTGTTATAAATAATAGAAACAAAATAAGTACAAACAGTAATTAATCATTTTATTTAATTACCGGGGAACTCTATTTCTATATTTGGAGATATTAATAATGAAACAAAATAAACAAACAAAATTAATCCACAGTGGACGTCAAGAAATTAAGACTTCTGGTCCCATTAATCCACCTGTTATGAGAGCCAGTACTATTGTTTTTGACTCAATTAAAAGCTGGCGTGATGTACGTGATCGTCGTGCGACAGAGCGTGTATTGAGTTATGGCGCTCGTGGTACCGAAACCGCTTTTGCTTTAGAAGCTTTAGTGACAGAACTAGAAGGTGGTCATCGTGCTCAATTGTTCCCTACCGGTTTGGCGGCTATCGCAGTGACCATTATGGGATATGCACGCAGTGGCGGGCATGTTTTATTTGCCGATTCCGTTTATGAACCTGTGCGTAAAATCGCTTCTGCTTTCCTTGAACCCAATAATATTGCTTATAGCTTCTTTAAAACCGACGGTTCAGATTTTGAACAGAAAATTCAGCAAAATACACAGCTTATTTTTGTCGAATCTCCAGGCTCACTCCTTTATGAAATGCTCGACTTACCTGAAATCTGCCGTATTGCTCATGAAAGAAATATTCCTGTCGGTGTTGATAATACATGGGGCTCTGCATGGCTTTATAACCCACTGGAATTAGGCGCTGATGTCTCAGTTATTGCAGCAACTAAATATTTATGCGGTCACTCTGATGTCATGATGGGCATTATGGTCGCCAATGAAAAAGCATGGGAAAAAATTGGTGCATTACCCGAAGCATTAGGTCAAGCCAGTAGTCCTGATGATGCAGCACTAGTACTTCGCGGAATGAGGACATTAGGCCAACGTATTGCCGCTCATGGTAAATCGGCTCTGACTATCGCCCAGTGGTTAGAGACTCGTCCAGAAGTTGAAAAAGTATGGTTCCCTGAATTACCTAATCACCCTCGTCATGATTTATGGAAACGTGACTGCAAAGGCAGTAACGGCCTATTAACTATTGAGTTCAAACAAGAATTTACCACAAAACAATCAGAGCAATTTATTGATGCGCTTGAGCTATTTGGGATTGGTGCATCTTGGGGGGGATTCGAAAGCCTTGCATTACCGGCCAATGTTGTTGGTGCAAGAACAGCATCTGATTGGCGTGAAGGTCATGGTCCTTTTGTCCGTTTACATATTGGTCTTGAGGCAACTGACGATCTTATTGCAGATATTACACAAGCTTTTTCAGCATTAAACCAATAACAAAAAATATTGCGTCATTACCGGGGAATTCACTATGACAGGTTTAATCATTGCCGCGCTGGTAACAGCGTTGGTGGTTTATTTACTGGCGCGAGGTTATAAGCCTCAACCAGTATTATTACTCGGCGGGTTGTTGCTATTACTCTTAACGGCATCTCTCGACCTTAATCCGTTATTGCCAGAAAATAAATCCACTCAATTTAAATATTTTGATATTTTCCAAATCTTTACGAATATTATGAGTTCTCGCCTAGCGGGTCTTGGTTTAACATTAATGGCCATTGCGGGTTTCTCTCGTTATATGGAACACGTTGGCGCAAGCCGTGCTTTATTCGCGATTTTTGAGAAACCATTAAAAGCGATAAAATCGCCTTACTTATTATTAGTGATTTCATTTCTAGTCACCCAAATCTTGGTTATCTTTATTCCTAGCCATGCGGGTTTAGGTATGCTGTTGATGGTCACTATGTACCCTATATTAATTCGTTCTGGTATTAGTCCACTTTCCGCTTTAGGTGTTATTGGATGTTGCCAGTTTATCGACCATGGTCCCGGTTCTGGTAACGTGATTATGGCTGCGAAAACAGCGGATATTGAACCTGCCGTCTATTTTGTTCAACATCAGTTACCGATCACTATTCCTATTATTATTGCTGTTGCCATCACTCACTTCTTTATTCAGCGCTGGTGGGATAAACGTGAAGGATTTGTTTTTGACCCAACAACGATTGATTCTGTAAAAGAAGAAGATAATAAAATTCCGTTATCTTATGCCTTATTACCCGTGATCCCTTTAATTCTGATTATTGGCTTCAGTCCTTTGCTACACCCTTATATTAAATTAGAAGTCACCACAGCGATGATTATTAGTACTGTGATTGCACTTCTTTTTGAATATGTTCGCTTACGCGATGCAAAAGCGGTAATGAATAGCTTTATGCTGTTCTTTGAAGGAATGGGTAAGCAATTTGTCTTAGTAGTATCGTTAATTGTCTCCGGTGAGTTCTTTGCGAATGGTTTACTAAAAAGTGGTGCCGTCGATACACTAATTAGTTCTGCTCAAGATGCAGGTTTCGGAATTGCAGCCATGATTATTGTAATGAGTGCCATTCTTGCATTAGCCGCCTTTTTAATGGGTTCGGGCAATGCCGCATTTTTCTCATTTGCAGCCTTAACACCTAAAATTGCCGCCTTCTTAAAAGTCGATGTGATTACCTTAATTTTACCCATGCAAATAATGACAAGTTTCGGCCGTACTGTTTCACCCATTACCGCCGCCATTGTCGCCATTGCAGGTATTGCGAATGTCTCACCGTTCCAAATAGTTAAACGCACTGCTATTCCTATGGCTGTCGCGGCTATTGTGAACTTAGCGATGACATTCTGGTTTTTATATTCCTAATTAAGTTGCGTTACCCTTCCCCTTAAACTCATTTACTCCTGAGTTTAAGGGATTTTTTCTTATCATTGACTGTAACCTTTGATTGAAATAATTAACGCCAACGTTAACCCTACTCAGACTATTTATAAAAATAAATAGTCTGTTTATTTATCTACTCTCCCTTGCTTTTCCCCAAAAAATAAACTTTCTAACCACCATCATTTGTCGATTAAGCCCACTTAATACTTGTTTCAACTTCATATCTCGATATACTTTTGCGCAACATTCATCTGCAAATGAACATTATGAAAAAAATAATTATTGTCATTATCGCACTCCTTGCTTTTGGTTCTATCGGTGGTGTTTTTCTTGCGGGTTTAAATATCTATACTCGCTCCACTACACCAATAGAAACAGAAAAAGCGCAACATGAAACGTCACCTGCACAACAATTTCCAGCTATCCCAGACAGCTCATCTTCTGCTAAATAAATGAGGTCGCACCGTGGAATACGATTACTTTGTTACTCCCCAATGGCTATTTGAACATCAAAATAACTCTGATCTTGTGATCCTAGATGTCAGTGCACCAATGCCAACACAACAGATTGACTATCAAGCGCTTTATCTTGAGCGCCATATTCCACATGCTCATTTTTTTGATCTTGATGAAATCGCAGATAAAACGACAACATTGCCACATATGTTGCCGTCTGACACACTATTTTCAGAAACGCTGACGCAATTAGGTATCTCTAATACCACGACGGTTATTCTTTACGATCAAGGCAACTTATTTTCTGTTCCTAGAGGTTGGTGGACATTCACAACACTAGGTTGTCGTAATGTGCGCATTCTTGCTGGCGGTCTACAAGCATGGATTGATGCTGGATTTGCTATAGAACAAGGTGAAACTATCAAGACACCAGCAACATCTCCATTTGTAGTTGAACGTCACGCCCAACATTATGCTAATAAACAGCAACTTATTGATAATCTAGCGACAAAGCAAAAACAGATGATTGATGCGCGTTCTGCTGATCGCTTTTATGGTAGAGCACCAGAACCCCGCCCAGGCTTGCGTAGTGGACATATTCCTGGTAGTAAAAATGTGCCTTGGAATGAGTTAGTTGTTGATGGGCAATTAAAAGGTAAAACTGAATTAAAGCAAATATTTGAACAGGCTGGTGTCGATTTATCACAACCCGTCATTGTTACCTGTGGTTCAGGTATGACTGCCGCAGTGTTATTTTTAGCGTTAACAATATTAGGTTGTCAGTCTATCGCACTTTATGACGGTTCTTGGGCGCAATGGGGCGCAGAGAGTGCTCTTCCTTGCGAATGCTAACTTAATCAGTCTTTGCCTTAAAAAGTAAACCCGCATATTAAGCGGGTTTATTATCATGATTGAGTATAAATGCATTAACTGGCGAATATCTTGGCAAGATAGAGTACAACAATGGCACCAATAACGGCAACAACAAAGCTACCAAAGTTAAAACCATCCACTTTACCTTTACCAAAGAAGCTACTGATTGCGCCACCAACAACCGCACCCACAATACCCAGAATACAAGTCCATATCAGACCAATATCATAAGAGCCTGGCATTAAGAATTTCGCCAAAATACCCGCGATCAAACCAAAGATAATCCAAGCAAGAATTCCCATATTTCCCCCTAAAATAGTCATGATATAAACAACATACCTAAAAATGCCACTTATTGAGTGTAAGTCGAAATAGTTATTTTTTCCAATTATTAGAGATAAGTAACACTATATTTAAGATAAATAGAAATATCATTGCTTAATGAACAAAAAATAGTGCTGATTAATAAGCACTATTTTTATCAAATAAAATGGTTGTTTAAACTACAGAGCCTCTATTGCGACTGCAATTTCTGGCGACGTTTTTAATGTTCGGATTTGCCTAAACAACGCATCCGCCTCTGGATATTCTTTTCTTAAATAGCTAAACCACTGTTTAATGCGTGATGCATGATAGATCGTCGTATCACCACGTTTTTCTAAACGAATATAACGCTTTAATAATTGAATAACCTCCTGCCATGACATTTTAGCTTCTATGCCTTTTACAACACGACTTAAGTTAGGTGTATTCATTGCACCACGCCCAATCATTATCGCATCACACCCTGTTGTAGCTAAACAAGCTAATGCATCTTCACGGTTCCAGATTTCACCATTGGCAATCACAGGTATTGAGAGTCTTTGGCGAATATCACCAATAGCCTGCCAATTAATTTTGTCTGCACTATAGCCATCTTCTTTTGTTCTGCCATGTACCGTGATTTCTGTAGCACCACCTTGCGCCACCGCATCTGCAATCTCATGACTATACGAGGAAGAATCCCAACCGAGTCTCACTTTAACCGATACAGGTAATTCTAAAGGTACTGCATGACGCATCGCTTTAGTGGCTTGATAAATCGTTTCTGGCTGTTTTAAAAGTGAAGCTCCCCCCCCACTACCATTGACTGTTTTTGAAGGGCAACCACAATTTAAATCAACTCCCCAAGAGCCTAATGACACCGCTCTAAACGCATTTTCAGCCAACCATTGTGGGTGTTGCCCTAATAATTGCACTCGCACAAGTGTGCCACTTTTTGTGCGACTTTCAGTCTGCAATTCAGGACATAAGCGATAAAAAGCTTTTGTTGGCAGTAATGAATCAACAACACGCACAAACTCTGTAATACAGAGATCGTAATCATTAATCGAAGTGAGCAACTCTCTCACAAGGGGGTCTAAAACCCCCTCCATTGGCGCTAATAGAACTCGCACGGTTTAACCTCAAAACTCTTTTTTAGCTTTTGACCAAGGGCTTTGATTATCACTACCTTCATCACTTTTACGTGAACGACGAGGCCCTAATTTACCGGTACGAGAGCCATCTTTATTACGGTAGTTTTCTTTGTTTTTTTTACGATCACCTTCTTTACCGCCTTCACTCCCCGCCTCTTTACGGGGATTATTGCGATTATCTTTGCCACGAATATCTGCACGGCCATGGCCACCACCACTTCTACGTGGTGCATTGTTTTTTGGCTTTTTATGTAATGGGGCGGCTTTAATTGAAGGATCAGGATCATAACCTTCTAACGCTAAACGTGGAATTTCACGTTTTAATAAACGCTCAATATCGGCTAATAATCCATGTTCATCAACACAAACCAGTGAAATAGCTTTACCTGTTGCCGCCGCTCGTCCTGTTCTACCAATACGGTGAACATAATCTTCAGCCACTTGCGGTAATTCAAAATTGACAACATAAGGCAGTTGGTCGATATCGAGGCCACGTGCTGCAATATCTGTTGCCACCAGCGCTTTTAATTTACCGTCTTTAAAGTCAGCTAAAGCACGGGTTCTTGCACCTTGGCTTTTATTACCATGAATAGCAGCTGATTTAATACCATCGGCATTTAAATGTTCAGCAAGCTTATTAGCACCGTGCTTAGTACGTGTAAAAATAAGCACTTGTGACCAATTTTCTAAGCCAATTAAGTGTGATAACAACTCTGTTTTACGTTTTTTATCCACTAAATGAACATATTGATCAACAGATTCAGCAGCCGAATTTTTTGGCGCAACTGAAATACTCACAGGATGATTTAATAAAGAATTGGCCAGTCCTGTGATCTCTTTAGAGAATGTCGCGGAGAATAATAAATTTTGACGCTTTTTAGGTAATTTATTGATCACTCGGCGAATATCATGAATAAAGCCCATATCTAACATACGATCAGCTTCATCAAGTACTAAAACTTCAACACGAGAAAGATCGACCGCATTTTGATGTTCAAGGTCGAGTAAACGCCCAGGGGTTGCTATCAATACATCAACGCCACCACGCAATTTCATCATTTGCGGGTTAATACTCACACCGCCAAAAACAACAAGTGAACGGATCGGTAAATAACGGCTATACGCTTTCACATTCTCAGCAATCTGTGCTGCGAGTTCACGTGTTGGCGTTAAAATGAGTGCTTTAACAGGTTGGCGACCTTTGGTTTTTTCTGCCGATTGAGCTAACTTTTCCAAGATAGGCAATGTAAAAGCGGCTGTTTTACCCGTTCCTGTTTGCGCACTGGCTAATACGTCTTTACCTGCCAAAATCGGCTCAATCGCCTGCTGTTGAATAGGGGTTGGGGTTTTATACCCTTGTTCATCAATAGCGCGGAGAAGCGCCTCACTTAAGCCAAGCGATGTAAAATCGGTCAAAACAGTAGTCTCCTACAACCAGAACGTATAACACGGTGATTGAAAATTAAAAATGACGGGCTTTCATACTGTCAATCTATAGATATTATTGCTCTATAGGTACTACCATTTATAGGTATAGACAGTGATAAAAGAGAATGAACCTTGCTAGGTTAACCTAATAACCCTTATTTTAACAGTTTTTGCTATGTTCAGAATACAAAAATAATTTTCAATAATAGATAGCGTTGTTTTTATTATTACAAATCACCTTTATTTGATTATTTATTACAAAATTTCCCTATTGTTCAATATCATCTAATATAATACTCCTTGTTATCTCTGTTTTTAATATCATTGGTTTTGTTACATTTTACTTAAGTAAGGTATCTTCTATTATGTCAGAAACCCATCAGAAGACGACACGTGGTGAACTAGCAAAACGACAACTATTGGAAGCAGCATGTGAGATCTTTGGTAAGAATGGCCCCGATGCAGCCACAACACGCCAGATTGCACAAGCCGCTCAACAAAATATTGCCGCTATCGCTTATTATTTTGGCTCCAAAGACGGGTTGTATCTCGCCGTTGCACAACATATCGCTGATCTTATCCGTCTTGATTTTGAACCTACTGTTGCCATCCTCGACGAATTTCTTGAGCGGCCAAACCCAACCGAACATCTGCCATTGCTACAAACACTGATCACGGATAGCTTTTTACAATATGCTCAACTGGTACTTGATAAAGCCAATATTCATCTTAGTCGTATTATGGCGAGAGAACAGCTTGTCCCCACAGAAGCATATTCGCTTATTCACCAACAAGCGTTATCGCCACTTTTAACACGCGTAAATAAATTATTAGCTCTCTATATTGGTTTAGATCCCACACTTCCGACGACAATGTTACACACTCACGCTATTTTAGGAGAAGTGCTATCATTTCGTTTAGTGAGAGAAACCATTCTAAGACAAACAGGATGGGATAGAATTGGTAAGAATGAATATCAAATTATCTCCAATACTTTAAAAACACATATTACGTTATTACTCAATGGATTAAGAGAGATTTACACTCACCCACATCATGCATAAATAGAGTTATTATGAAAACTAAAAAAATCAGCTTCTTTATCATCTTAATGATTATTATCGGTGTTGTTGCAGGTATCTATTATTACGAAGAAAACAAAGAGTCTGAATTAGTACTCTATGGCAATGTCGATATACGTACTGTTAATCTAAGTTTTCGTGTTGCAGGAAAATTAGATTCATTGCTTGTTGATGAAGGTGCTTCTGTCGAAAAAGGGCAACTGCTAGGAAATCTCGATGATGCCCCTTATCGTAATGCACTCGATAAAGCTTATGGTGAGCGCGATAGTGCTATTGCTGCGTTAGCCTTAATGGAAGCGGGTTATCGCAGTGAGGAAATTGCACAAGCTCAATCTGATGTGTCATTAAAACAAGCCGCTTGGCAATATGCCGACAACTTTTATAAACGCCAACAAGATTTAGCTAATCGTAACGTGATTTCGGCCAATGACTTAGACAGCGCAAGAAATAATCGTAATCAAGCAGCAGCTGCCTTAAAGGCAGCCCAAGATAAATTAAATCAATATAAAAATGGTTACCGAAAAGAAGATATTGATGCAGCTAGAGGCCAAGTTATGCAGGCAAAAGCCGCCGTTGCTCAAGCTGAGTTAAACCTTCAAGACACGCAGTTAATCTCACCATCACAAGGTACAATATTAACAAGAGCCGTTGAACCTGGCACTATTTTATCCGCAGGTAATCCCGTATTTACAGTGTCTTTAACCAACCCGGTTTGGGTTAGAGCGTATATTAGTGAAACCCACTTAAGCGAAGCTATCCCTAATCGAGACGTTTATCTCTACACCGATGGACGTAAAGATAAACCTTATCATGGCACAATCGGTTTTGTTTCACCGACAGCAGAATTTACGCCGAAAAGTGTCGAAACACCGGAATTAAGAACTGACTTAGTTTATCGACTTCGAGTCGTTGTGACGGATGCTGATGATGCATTACGCCAAGGGATGCCCGTGACTTTAAAATTTGCACCCACTCATTAAGTGGGAGGCAAAATGGAACACACTGATTACACTATCGAACTACAAGGTGTTGAAAAACGCTTTACTGGACTAGAAAGCCCAGCGGTTTCTGCATTAACCGCCACCATTACTGGTGGCTCTGTCACGGGTTTAGTCGGCCCAGATGGTGCGGGTAAAACGACACTCATTCGTATGCTTGCAGGGCTATTAAAACCTGATGCAGGTGATATTCGTATTTTGGGCATGGATCCACAACGCCAAAGCGTGGATGTCCGAGCCATTCTTGGTTATATGCCTCAGAAATTTGGCCTCTATGAAGATTTAACGGTATTAGAAAATCTCAATCTTTATGCTGATTTAAAAAATGTCATCGGTGAAGAGCGCAAAAAAGTTTACCAGCAGTTGCTCTCTTTTACCGATCTCACTCGCTTTACCTCTCGCCTTGCGGGCAATCTTTCAGGAGGAATGAAACAAAAATTGGGGTTGGCTTGTACTTTATTAGGTAGCCCTAAAGTCTTGTTACTTGATGAGCCTGGTGTTGGCGTTGATCCCATTGCACGGCGTGAGCTTTGGCAAATGGTACATGCCTTAGCCAGTGATGGTATGTTGATACTGTGGAGTACTTCTTATCTTGATGAAGCAGAGCAATGTAAAAATATTCTCTTACTTAACAAAGGGGAGTTGCTTTATAGTGGTATTCCGCAAGATTTAACAGCAAAAATGGCTGGTCGCTCTTTTCTGCTTGATGTTGAAGGGCATCAGCGAAGAAAAGTATTACAACAAGCCATTATTCAACCTCAAGTAACAGATGGTGTTATTCAAGGACAATCTGTCCGTTTGATCTTGAAAAAACAAAGCAATCAATCCGAATTACTCAATGCCTTAGGTAAACCTGACGCTAAACTTATTCCAGCCACTCCACGCTTTGAAGATGCTTTTATTGATTTATTAGGGGGAGGCCCTTCTCATAAATCTGAATTAGCTGAAATCATGCCTCAAATCCCACCTGCGCCCAATGAGACCGTCATTGAAGCACAACAACTCACCAAAATGTTTGGTCAATTTGCAGCAACTGATCATGTTGATTTTCAAGTTAAACGTGGTGAAATTTTTGGCTTATTGGGGCCTAACGGTGCGGGTAAATCGACAACATTTAAAATGATGTGTGGCTTATTGGTGCCCTCCAGCGGTAAAGCACTGGTATTAGGTATGGACTTAAAAGAGAGTTCAGGTAAAGCACGCCAACATTTAGGTTATATGGCACAAAAATTCTCACTTTATGGCAATCTTAAAGTGGGACAAAACTTAAAATTCTTCTCTGGTATTTATGGCTTACATGGTAAGCAACAGCGCGATAAAATCAACGATATGATAACCGCTTTTGGTTTACAACCAATGGTGAATCAAATCACGGAAACTTTACCTTTAGGTTATAAACAACGCCTTGCTCTTGCATGTTCACTCATGCACGAGCCCGATATTCTCTTTTTAGATGAACCCACATCGGGTGTTGATCCCTTAACACGGCGAGAGTTTTGGCTACACATTAATGGTATGGTTGATAAAGGGGTGACTGTGATGGTGACGACCCACTTTATGGATGAAGCCGAGTATTGTGATCGCATTGGTTTGGTTTATCGCGGAAAAATCATTGCTGCTGGCGAACCTGATTCGCTCAAGAAAATGGTTGCCAGTGATGATAATCCAACGCCTTCAATGGAAGATGCCTTTATTGGCTTGGTGCTAGATTACGATAAAAAACTTGAACGTGAAAATGATAAAGGGAGCGAAACACATGCCTAATTCAGCTCAATCCTCTCATGCCCGCTTTTCTTGGCGACGTTTATACGCACTGTGTTTAAAAGAAACAAAACAAATTACTCGCGATCCCAGTAGTGCCTTAATTGCCATTGTTATTCCGCTTACTTTGCTGTTTATATTTGGTTATGGCATTAATTTAGACTCAAGTAAATTAAATATCGGTATTTTAACCAATCAACAAAGCCAACCTTCGCAAGCGCTCGTTTATACCTTTACAAACTCACCTTATATCAATGCAACCATTAGCGATAATCGACAATTATTAATCGATAAAATGCAGGCGGGGCAAATTAGAGGTATTGTGGTTATCCCTGTTAATTTTGCTGAATTACTGGCTCGCCAGGGCACGAAAGCGCCCATTCAAGTGATCACCGATGGTAGCGAACCCAATACCGCAAACTTTGTACAAGCTTATACCAAAGGGGTTTGGCAAATCTGGTTACAACAACAAGCTATCAGCAAAGGTATTGATACTCCCCCCTTAATCGAAATAGAACCTCGTTATTGGTTTAACCCTGCGGCAATAAGTCAGCACTATATTATTCCGGGTGCCGTTACTATTATTATTACCGTCGTAGGCGCTATCCTTACCTCGCTAGTGATTGCGCGTGAATGGGAACGAGGTACGATGGAAGCGCTACTTTCTACCCAAATAACACGCACAGAACTCTTACTTTCAAAGCTTATTCCTTACCAAGTGTTAGGCAGTTTTGTCATGGTGTTATGTATGGTAGTCACCGTGTTTGTGCTTGGCGTACCTTATAGAGGATCGTTGTGGATTTTAGGCGGGATCACCTCGCTCTTTTTAGCTACCGCTTTAGGCATGGGATTGCTTATTTCCACGCTAACGCGTAATCAATTTAATGCCGCGATGATTTCGCTAAATGCCGCATTTTTACCCGCAATTATGTTATCAGGCTTTGTTTTTGAAATTGATAGTATGCCCATATTTATTCAAGTGGTGACTTATTTTATTCCCGCGCGTTATTTTGTCAGTAGTTTACAAACACTCTTTTTGGCTGGTGATATTCCGTTGATATTAATGCTAGATATGTGGTTATTAATTGTATCGGCGATATTTTTTATTGGATTAACGGCGTTAGCAACACGTCGTCGATTAGATTAAAGGGAGAGCTTTTATGTTTTATCGCCTTCTCACCCTGATAATGAAAGAGTTACAGTCATTATTACAAGAGCCTCAAACGCGTATTATTTTAATAATGCCAGTTATCTTTCAGATGATTTTATTTCCTTTTGCAGCAACGTTAGATGTTACTAATGCCTCTATTGCCATTTTTGATGAGGACAATGGTAAACAATCTATCGAGTTAACCCAACGTATCGCCAAAGCGAGTGCATTCTCTCAAACTCTTTTGCTTAAAAATGAACATGAAATAAAAGAGACTATTGATAATCGTAAAGCGCTTTTATTAGTTCGTTTTCCGCAGAATTTTAGTGCTGATCTAGAAAGCCATGTTCCTGTTAAATTGCAATTAATCTTAGATGGCCGAAATTCAAATAGTGCACAAATTGCTGCAAATTATGTACAACAAATCGTACAAAATTATCAAACTGAATTAGCAGGTAATACACCTTCTTTACTAAATAAAACAGAACTGGTTGTTCGCAATTGGTATAACCCGAATTTAAATTATAAATGGTTTATTGTCCCCTCTTTAGTAGCACTGATTATTACTATTGGGGTTATGATAGTCACTTCACTTTCTGTTGCGAGAGAGCGTGAACAAGGCACATTAGACCAATTATTAGTTTCACCATTATCAACATGGCAAATCTTTGTAGGTAAAGCGGTGCCAGCAATGGTAGTGGCGGCCATTCAAGGCACTATTGTATTGATTATAGGGATATTTGGTTACCAAATACCTTTTTCAGGTTCACTATTGCTGTTTTACTTTACCATGCTAATTTATGGTTTATCGCTGGTGGGTTTTGGCTTATTAATATCAGCATTAAGTTCAACACAACAACAGGCTTTTATTGGTGTGTTTGTATTTATGATGCCAGCCGTTTTACTATCAGGTTATATTTCCCCCGTAGAAAACATGCCCGTTTGGCTACAACATGCCACATGGATAAACCCTATTCGTCATTTTACCGATATCACAAAACAGATTTACCTTAAAAATGCCGATATTACCGTAATATGGCACAGTTTATGGCCTTTATTGGTGATTGCAGCAGGTACTGGCTCTTTTGCATATTATCTTTTCCAAAGAAAAATAGCTTAAAACGATAGCCATTAATTTATTAAATAAAAAAATCCCACAACTTATTAAGTTATGGGATTTATTGTTTATGCTGTTGTTAAACTACGTTTGCACGTAAATATCGTTAAAATTAACGACGGTCGCCTAAAATACGCAGTAACATTAAGAACAGGTTGATGAAATCTAAATAAAGCGTTAATGCACCCATAATGGAGTAACGGCGCATATTTTCTTTATCTTCTTGATTAATCTCATTACCCATGTCTTTTAATTTTTGTGTGTCGTAAGCAGTTAAGCCAGCGAAAATTAACACACCCGCGTAAGAGATAACCATGCTCATCATTGAGCTTTGCATAAAGATATTAACGATAGAAGCAATAATGATACCGATAAGCCCCATAAACAGGAAGCTACCCATACCCGTTAAGCTACGCTTAGTGGTGTAACCATAAACACTTAATGCACCGAACATTGCCGCACAAATAAAGAATGTACTCGCAACTGATGATGCAGTGTAAATAATTAATACACTAGAGATAGTTACCCCTGTTAATGCGGAATATAGCATAAATAATGAGGTTGCAACTGCACCACTCATTTTATGAACCATACCTGATAACACGAAAACTAACCCTAACTGAGCAATGATCAGACCAAAGAAGACGACCTTGCTAGAAAAAATCATTGATAATAATGCTTCGCTTGATGCAACGTAGAGTGCTACGAACGCAGTTAATAACAGACCAACAGTCATCCAACCATAAACCTGAGCCATAAAGGTTTGTAGGCCAGAACCTGTGCGCTGTACGATTGAATCATTAGAACGTGAAAATCGATCCATGATGATTACCCTTTAATCATAGTGATAACGTTAGGTTTAACGATAACGTTTATTTCAGTAAAGAGCCCATTATGGGCTCATTAGAATTTAATTTTATCACACTGATTTTACATTTCCATGAAATAAACTGTATGAAATGTCATCGTAAAATAAATTGAGGTAAAGTTTTGTAGCATTAAATTGAGTGTGGTGATTTATTCCCAGCGCTCGGCTGAGTCATAATCACTTTGACGCGCATCAACCCATCTGTTTTTATTTTCAGAGAGCCCTTCTTTCTTCCAAAATGGCGCACGTGTTTTTAAGAAATCCATAATAAATTCCGCAGATTCAAACGCACTATTACGATGAGAGCTGGTCACACCGACAAACACTATCTCTTCACCGATATGCAATGTTCCTACTCTGTGAATAACACTGACACGTTGCAAAGGCCAACGTCCTCGAGCTTCATTGACAATGTCATTAAGCGCTTTTTCTGTCATGCCAGGGTAATGTTCAAGTGTGAGCGTACTCACTTCATCACCTAAATTGTGATTGCGAACTTTCCCCGTAAAGGTCACAACAGCACCATCACTGTCGCACTCTGAAAGCCATTGGTATTCATCACCAACGCTAAAATTGTCGGTTTGTACTGATATGCGTGTTGATGCGTTCATTCTAACCCCCTGTAACAGGTGGGAAAAAGGCGATTTCATCTCCATCATTAATTATATGAGCGCCTTTAACAAAAGATTGATTAACCGCAGAAAGTAATTTGCCATCTTCAAGTGCCAATGACCAACGTTCGCCTTTGGTAATTAATGCATTACGTAAATCATCTACCGTGTGATATTTACATTCTAATTCAAGCGAGTCTACACCAACTAACTCACGCACTTGTGCGAAAAAGAGAACTTTGATCATGCTTCCACCTTAAAGTGACCTGATTTACCGCCTGTTTTTTCTAATAAACGCACAGGACCTATCACCATATCCTTTTGAACCGCTTTACACATATCATAAATCGTTAATGCTGCGACCGATGCGGCAGTTAATGCTTCCATCTCAACGCCTGTTTTACCGGTTAAACGACAAACAGATTCAATGCGTACACGATTAGATCCAGTGAGTGCTTCTAAACGCACTTCGACTTTAGTTAATAATAACGGATGGCATAATGGGATTAACTCCCATGTTCTTTTTGCCGCTTGGATACCTGCAATTCTTGCAGTCGCAAATACATCACCTTTATGGTGCTTACCTTCCGTGATCATATTTAATGTTTCTGCTGACATTTCAACAAAGGCTTCAGCTCGCGCTTCTCGCACTGTTTCATCTTTAGCGCTAACATCCACCATGTGAGCTTCACCGGCAGCATTAATATGAGTTAGTTGAGACATGCACAACTCCTGAAATTAACGAAATAACAGAGCGAAAAACTATCCACCAATAACAGATAAATTCGGTGTAATACCGCTATCGCCTTGATGAAGAAAATGCGTTTCTCGTTTATGAAGAAGACCACCCTGAATACGTTGTTGTAATGCCTCTTGTTGACTATCGTCAGCAAGTAGATCACGTAACGGAATGCCATGTTCACCAAATAGGCAAAGATGAAGATTACCAATAGCTGAAACACGTAAACGGTTACAAGTTAGGCAAAAATCTTTTTCATAAGGCATGATCAGACCGATTTCGCCTTGATAATCAGGATGGGTAAATACTTGAGCTGGCCCGTCACTACGGGCGCGAGGGATCTGCGACCAACCTTCATTAAATAAGCGTTGGCGAATAACTTCACCAGACAAATGAAAGCGGTTGAAAATATCACTACCGTCACCGGTTTCCATTAATTCAATAAAGCGCAATTGAATAGGTCTGTCTTTGATCCAATGAAGAAAATCAGGGAGATTTTTGTCATTGACATTGCGCATCAACACAACGTTAACTTTGACTTTTTCGAACCCTGCGGTAAATGCGGCATCAATACCTTCCATCACTTGGCTAAATTTATCTTGTCCAGTAATAGCGTGGAATTGACGGGGATCGAGACTATCAACACTCACATTAATCGCACTTAATCCCGCATCACGCCATTGTGCAACATCGCGTGATAGACGATAGCCATTTGTTGTCACTGCGATTTTTTTAATCGCAGCATTATCTTTAATTGTCGCGATAATATCAGTAAAATCGCGACGCATTGTGGGTTCACCACCTGTTAAGCGGATTTTTTCTGTCCCTAATGCGGCAAAAGATTGTGTAAGTCTGCTGATTTCATCTAATGAAAGAAATGATTTGTGGCCATTAGGCTTATAACCATTGGGTAGGCAATAAGTACAACGGAAATTGCACACGTCTGTAATTGAAAGACGTAAATAGAAAAACTTGCGGGAAAACGCATCAACGAGTTGTTGCATAATAACACCTTTCCAAATCGGGAGATGCAGACATTTCTACCTTGCACCCTGGTGACTTATTGTCACGGCCAGAACATCATATCTTGTCAATACTCGACTTAGACGTTAAGGCTAGGAGTTTATCTTTACCTGTTTTGCACAGGTTTCTAATACCTATATATTTATTGTGGATTCTACCTGCTAATGATATAAAAAGCGAATAATGTTTTCGCTATATAATTTACAATACAACGACTTACAACACTTTAGTTGCGTTAATAACATAAATAAAAACACTTTCATTGGTTAAATATTTGGCTATCAAAAGTAAAATTAAACTAGGAATGTGATGAAATCACGTCGTGATCATAGGCTTAAAATTTAATTGTGATAAATTAGCGACAAATTTTTAAAGATGAGTAGAACAAATATGCGAAATCGCACGCTAAGTGATTTAGATCGTGTTGTTGCCCTTGGTGGTGGTCATGGCCTTGGACGTGTGCTTTCAGCACTCTCCTACTTAGGCACTCGCCTTACTGGTATTGTTACAACAACAGACAATGGCGGTTCTACTGGCCGTATTCGTCAAGAAGAAGGTGGCATTGCGTGGGGTGATATGCGCAATTGTATTAACCAGTTAATTACTGAGCCTTCAGTGGCTTCTGCAATGTTTGAATACCGTTTTTCAGGGACAGGGGAACTTGCTGGTCATAATTTAGGGAATTTAATGCTAAAAGCATTGGATAACCTAAGTGTTCGCCCCTTAGAAGCGATTAATCTTATTCGGGGATTATTAAGAGTCAATGCGCACCTTATTCCTATGTCTGAACAAGCCGTTGACCTGATGGCAATAGATGACCAAGGTAATGAGATTTATGGGGAGGTCAATGTTGATAATTTGCCTAAGATCCCACAAAAACTTGATCTTTATCCTAAAGTACCAACGACAAGAGAAGCCATTGAAGCCATTGAGCAAGCTGATCTTATCTTAATTGGCCCCGGTAGTTTTTTTACCAGTTTAATGCCTTTGTTATTATTGCCAGAGCTTGCACAAGCATTACGCCGTAGTAGTGCAACAACCATTTATATTGGTAATTTAGGCAAAGAGCTAAGCCCTGCGGCTGCCAGTATGACGATGTCTGATAAAATCGCCATGATGGAAAACTATATTGGCCTACAAACGATAGACGCTGTCATTATTAGCCCTGAAACACAATATGAGTCGATGAAAGGCCGGCTAATTGTGCAGGCTCAATTGGAAGCCAAAGATATTCCTTATCGCCACGACCGTCATCTATTAGGCAAAGCGATTGAGTTAACGTTGCAACAATTAGGACAACGTAACGCTTCATCTCAAGCCATTAAATAGAATTTAATCACGTAATTTCATTAAAAAAACCGCATCTGCAATAAACAGCAAGTGCGGTTTTTGTCGATAAAAACACAATATCGCTATTGGTTTTTAACTCATTTTAACTATTAAGGTGTTTTAACGTAATACGTTGACTGATGGTTTCTTCAATTTCAGATAATGTCATTGGCACATCATTTTTCATTAAACCCAGACCTGCCACAGTACGAGAGAACGATGTTAAATCCAGTGGCGGTAAATCCATTATCCAATTTTCTTCTGTTGCCAACGTATCTTCTGCATTAAGAATAGTTTGTATAACATCCGTAAAAGCTTGATGAGAAGATACCCAATCTTGATCGCCACTCGCCCAAAACCAACGCGCAGCAATAAAGTTTTTCCACATATCTTCCCAGCCATCGTAAATTCGACGTAACATTGAGGCACTCATTAATGACCATGTTTGTGCTTCTTGCTGGGTTATATAACCTTGCTGACAACCTTCTAAGCAAAGCTTGTTAAAACGACAGAGATCCCAAATAAGGTATTTCACATTTTGGATATTCATACGATTAGTGCTCATCATATCGATTTGCCATAAACGCTCGTTTTTATCATGTTCCGTCAACTCTGAAAGCAAAATATCATTTTTTAATGACTGAATATCCTCTTCTTTGCTCTCTAAAATTTGGTCGCGTAACTGATAAAAATCATTAGTATGACCCTGAGTCAGCAACCAAAACAGTTGATACACTAAATCCCAACGGTCATTAATTCCCCAACCAGCTGACAACCCACCATCATCTTTTCCTGGATTATATTCATTATATGCCCACTCATTCATTACGGCATAAGGCGCTGCTACATACAATCCCCATTCATGAGGCAATAACTGATCTGATGGCGTATTTTTTGCTTCAGATAAAATGGGCTCCTGCCCTGCTGTTAATGGTTTTGATAATTCACTATCTTGTACAGCAAATTTGCGTAACCATTTAAAAAGCAAAATAAGAAGAATAACACCAATAATGACCCCTGCAGAGCTAGGAAACCCTGCATAAACATAACCACTCATTCACTGTCCTTAATGTCTTTTTTATCTTTGTAAATAATTGACGCTTTGTTTGTGGTGATATTTAAACAGTTGAACGCCATTAAGGGAATATAAAACTAGGGAAAAAGTGAAAGATAAAAAGGGAAAAGGGATAATCCGAGGTAAATATGCAGTTATCCCTTCATTGTTCTGATTTAAATTTAGTGATTAAGAGTTCGCAATAAATTGAGCGCGCAACGCTTGCAACTTATCACGAGTGCTTGCTGCTTGTTCAAATTCAAGATCTTTGGCATGTTGATACATTTCGGCTTCTAAACGTTGGATCTCTTTTTCTAGTTCAGCAGTCGATAACAACGGGTAATTATCATGAATATCTGTTGCTTTATGCCCTTTTTTATTTTTATTACGTCCTTGGGTAGGCTGACCAATCTTAAGAATATCGCCCACTTTTTTATTTAATCCTTTAGGCACAATACCGTGTTCAAGGTTAAATTGTTGCTGTTTCTCTCGACGACGTTCGGTTTCACCAATTGCTTTCGCCATGGAGTCCGTAATTCTATCGCCATATAAAATCGCTTTACCTTCAAGGTTACGAGCCGCACGACCGATAGTCTGAATTAATGAACGTTCTGAACGTAAGAAGCCCTCTTTATCAGCATCTAAAATCGCCACCAAAGAGACCTCTGGCATATCCAAGCCTTCTCGAAGTAAGTTGATACCCACTAATACATCAAACTCACCTAGGCGTAAATCACGAATAATTTCGACACGTTCAACAGTATCAATATCAGAGTGTAAATAACGAACTCGCTCACCATGCTCTTCTAGATATTCTGTTAGATCTTCCGCCATCCGTTTTGTTAATGTGGTAACCAATACACGTTCATTTTTTGCAGCACGAATACGAATTTCAGAGAGTAAATCATCAACTTGTGTAGCAACCGGTCGCACTTCAACAATCGGATCAAGTAAGCCTGTTGGTCTTACAACTTGTTCAACAATTTCATCACCTGATTTTTCAAGCTCATATTTACCCGGTGTTGCTGAAACATAAATTGTTTGTGGTGCTAATGCTTCAAATTCTTCAAAACGTAATGGACGGTTATCAAGCGCTGAAGGCAAACGGAAACCATATTCAACCAAGGTTTCTTTACGAGAACGGTCACCTTTGTACATTCCACCAATTTGTGGAATAGTAACGTGTGATTCATCAATTACTAACAAACCGTCAGCAGGGAGGTAATCAAACAGGGTTGGTGGTGGCTCGCCCGGGCCTCTACCTGATAGATAACGCGAATAGTTTTCGATACCAGAGCAATATCCCAGCTCATTCATCATTTCGAGATCAAACTGGGTACGCTGTGTCACACGTTGTTCTTCAACGAGTTTATCATTCGCTAAAAGTACTTTGCGTCTCTCTGCAAGTTCTTTTTTAATTTCTTCCATCGCTTCAAGAATGCGCTCACGTGGTGTGACATAGTGTGTTTTGGGATAAACCGTAAAACGAGGCACATTATAATGGATTTGCCCTGTTAAAGGGTCAAATAAAGACAGGCGCTCGACTTCTTCATCAAATAATTCAACACGTAAAGCGTAATCATCAGATTCAGCAGGGAAGATATCAATAACCTCACCACGGACACGAAATGTCCCGCGCTGAAAGGCTTGATCATTACGGGTATATTGTAGATCAGCAAGACGGCGCAAAATTGCACGTTGATCGATTATCATGCCATTTGTTAGGTGAAGCATCATTTTTAAATAGCTATCAGGATCACCCAAACCATAAATCGCAGAAACAGACGACACGACAATGACATCTTTACGCTCTAATAAAGCTTTTGTCGCAGACAGACGCATTTGTTCGATATGTTCGTTAACTGAAGCATCTTTCTCAATAAAAGTATCAGAACTTGGCACATACGCTTCAGGCTGATAATAATCGTAATAAGAAACAAAGTATTCCACTGCATTTTCAGGAAAAAATTCTTTCATTTCACTGTAAAGCTGTGCTGCTAAGGTTTTATTTGGAGCAAGCACCATCGTGGGTCGATTTAAATTGGCAATTACATTAGCAATAGTAAAAGTTTTACCTGAACCTGTTACCCCTAAAAGAGTTTGATGCGCAAGCCCATCGTCTAATCCTTCACAAAGTGAAGCAATAGCTGTAGGTTGATCGCCTCCAGGCTTAAATTCAGAATGCAGTTTAAAAACTTTGCTCATATTTTCTTCTCCTCGCTGACACTCCTTATGATACTGGATAAAAATCCAGCTTCAATCTCTATCTACTAAAAATTGTATGAATAATTAGCATCAGTTATCCCCAGTTTTGAAACTGGAAAAAATTTAAAAAGCAACCCCCTATTTTGTGAATTATTCAAAGAGACGCGCAGACATCACTCGCTCTATTGATTTTATTTAATTAATTGATATGTAAGAATTAAAAATAAAAGTTGAGAATAACACCAATCTTTAGCAATGCCTTGTATTCTCTCTATTCAGAGTATTTTTATAATGGTAATACACAAGGTTATCCACAGGAATAGTGGATAACTACACAAAATTGTTATCTCTCGGTAAGTTACGTCTTTTTTTTTGCCTTAAAATATTCCTTAAAAAGGACAAAATTTATTTTTTTTATTTTTTTATTGGCTTAAAAAATAGACTTTTATTATTTACCAGAGAGAAGCTTATCAACCTAGTTTTAAACAAGAAAGATCAAGATAAGGCCTAAAATTATGCTCTTTTGTTTCATTTAAATAGGGTATCTTGCCTAAGAACGGAGCTTTAATATGTTTTTTTAATGTTGCCAGATATTCCTTCTGATATCGCCCTGCTGGCTCAACTTCATTAGCAATCCAACCCGCAAATGTTAAACCAGACTGAATAATTGCTTGTTGCGTTAATAACGCATGATTAATACAACCCAATTTAATCCCTACCGTTAAAATAACGGGAAGCTGTTCACTAATAACCCAATCAGAGAAAAATTGGTTTTCCGACAATGGCGTAAACCATCCACCAGCCCCTTCGACTAAAACCCAATCTGCTTGCTGTTTTAAGTAAGATAAACCTTCTGACATTACATTAAAATCAATAGGCTGATTCATTTCGCCGCTGACAATATGAGGCGATGTAGGTATTTCAAAACAGTAAGGATTAACACGGTGATAATCCAATTTTACTGTACTGAATTTTTGCAGTGTTAATGCATCCGAATTACGCAAACCTTCCTTTAGCCACTCACTTCCTGAAGCAACAGGTTTATAGCCTACGGTTTGATATCCTTGCTCTGTAGCACATTGCAATAGTGCACTACTCACAACGGTTTTACCCACTTCTGTATCTGTACCTGTTAAGAACACTATTTTAGCCATGTGATATTTTTCCTATAACAATTTGATAGGTAAGTAAATATTTACCTGAATCTGTTTTCCACACCTTTTCTAGTGCACGAAATTTTTGTCGAGTCATTAACCCTTTTTGTCTATCACCTTGCACAAAATTGGCACCAACGCCCTTTAAAGAAGCAAACAACGCATGTAATGAATCATAGTGTTCGGTGATTGTTTCAGTAGAAAATTGACAATGAAAACCACAACACGCTTTCTCAATATCTTGAAGAGATAAAAAAGGATTAACATGCGGATGGTTATCAAGAGATTGCCAAGCATTTCTGACTTCTTGCAAAGTCAATGTAGCGAGTGTTGAAAAATAAAGCGCGCCTTTTTTATTTACCACTTTCATGAGTGAGTTAATTGCAACGGATAAATCATCACACCATTGCATCGCTAAATTACTAAATACGATATCCATACTTTGTGGCACAATCGCACAGTGTTCTATATCACTTTGTAGATAACCATCTGCCCGTCGTTGTTGTTTTGCTACTTGTAGCATCGTATGTGATAAATCGAGTGCAATAACAAAGCGCCCGCGTTGTTTCCATTTTTGGCTAAAATACCCGGTTCCGCATCCTGCATCTAAGACAATATTGCCACTATCATAACGTGCTAAATCCATTAATTTATTGCCACTGTAGCGCTGAATATTAGCGTGATTATCATAATGAATCGCCGCTTTACCAAATGTTTGAGCTATACGTTGTTTATCTGTTTTGACTAAAGAATGCATGAAGCGTCTCGATTAACAGCTTAATATCTGAAAGGTGATGGCGAGTGGTTAACGTTATTCGTAAACGTGCACTATGAGGTGGAACTGTAGGTGGAAAGATGGCTTTTACCCAAAGCCCTTTAGATTGCAGATAATCTGAAAGTGTTTGGCATAATTGCTCATCACCAATAATTACTGGCTGAATAGCCGTTTGTGAAGGTAATAATTTAATAGGAAGCGAAACAACACCTTGGCGAAAGGTATTAATTAATTGCTGTAGATATTCTCGCTCATTATCCGCTCGCTTAATGACATTTAGAGTAGTATTTAAAGCGATAGCTTGTGCTGGTGGCATTGAGGTACTGTAAATAAGATGACGAGCATATTGTTCAAAAAATTCCGCTGTCGACTGGTTACAAAGCACTGCCGCCCCACTGACACCAAAAGCCTTACCAAAAGTCACCACTAATAGCTCAGGTTTGATACCCGCTTCATCACAACTACCTCGACCTTCTTTACCTAAAACACCAATACCGTGCGCATCATCGACCATTAGCCATGCATCATGTTGTCGGCTTATTGTTGCCATTTCTGTTAATGGCGCTTGATCTCCATCCATGCTAAATACCCCTTCGGTAACCACTAAGGTTTTACTAGCCAACGTTTTATTAAGTCGTTGAGATAAAGAGTCAGGAGAATTGTGTAAAAAACGCCATAATGTGGCTGGTGATAATACGGCGGCTTCCATTAACGAAGCATGGCAAAGTTTATCTGCAATAATGGCATCGCCTTTTTCAAGTAATGCCGAAATCACGCCTTGGTTAGCACTATAACCGGATGAAAATAGCAGTGCATTATCGTAACCCAGCCAACCTGCGAGATGTTGCTCTAATTGCGCATGAGCTTGTGTAAATCCGGTGATATGACCTGATCCACCGCTACCTACACCGTACTTATCAGCACCTTGTTGCCATGCTTTAATGACATCCGTATGTTGACTGATACCTAAATAATCATTGCCTGAAAAATTAAGGTACTTTTCACCTGATATTGTGATCAAAAAGCGCCCCGTAGCCTGTTTGATCACTTTGCGTTTTCGCCATAATGGCGTATTTCTACGCCCATTAAGTTGTTTATCTAAATAGGTTTGCCAACTCATTACAGTGCCGCGTTATAAAATTGTTCAGTGTCTTTATTGGCAACAGCTTGCATCAAAGCATCTTCTTGCTGATTGTCGCCCATAGATACTGCTAATCGTTCAGGATTTAAACCTAATTTACGGAATAATTGGTGATCTTTATCTTCGGTCGGATTGGTTGTTGTTAATAATTTGCAACCATAGAAAATAGAGTTCGCCCCAGCCATAAAGCAGAATGCTTGTGTTTGTTCACTCATTTGCTCACGACCGGCAGAAAGGCGTACATAAGAGCGTGGCATCATGATACGAGCAACGGCGATTGTACGAATAAAATCAAAAGGATCGACATCTTCATTATCAGCTAATGGCGTACCTTTGATTTTGGCTAACATATTAATCGGCACACTTTCTGGAGGTTGTGGCAAATTGGCTAATTGCACCAACATTGCCGCGCGATCTTTCACTTCCTCACCTAACCCTAAAATTCCACCAGAGCATACCTTAATGCCTGCATTGCGAACTTTATCAAGTGTATCTAAACGATCTTGATACGTTCGCGTTGTCACGATACTGCCGTAAAATTCAGGGGAGGTATCAAGGTTATGGTTATAAAAATCCAGCCCCGCATCGGCTAATCGATTAGCTTGTGAATCATCTAATTTACCCAGAGTCATGCAGGTTTCCATACCCAGTGCTTTCACTTCTTTTACCATTTGCTCAAGGTAAGGCATATCACGTTCATGCGGATTTTTCCAAGCGGCCCCCATACAAAAACGGGTTGAACCCGCCGCTTTTGCTTTTTTTGCCGATTCAATCACTTGTTGCACTTCCATTAGGCGCTCTTTTTCTAATCCTGTTTTATAGCGCGCACTTTGAGCACAGTATTTACAATCTTCAGGGCAAGCCCCTGTTTTGATAGAAAGCAACGTACTGACTTGAATTTGTGAAGGGTCAAAATGTTGACGATGCACTTGTTGTGCTTGAAAAACCAAATCTAAAAATGGCATATCAAACAATGCTCTGGCTTCTTTTAATGTCCAGCGTTTTAGTGTGCTCACAATACAATCTCCTGTTTAAAAGTGATTGCCAGTTTAAATAATAGGGTTATCATGTCAACTAAAATTGATCACCATTGGTTTACATGATTGAGTGAAAAATAAAATGACACCTGAAGATATCGCTTTCGATTTACGCCACATTTGGCACCCATACACCTCGATGAGTCATCCGTTACCTGCTTATCCTATTGTTAGTGCTAAAGGCGTTGAATTAGTCTTAGCTAATGGCAGAACATTGATAGATGGAATGTCTTCATGGTGGGCCACAATTCATGGATATAATCATCCAGAGCTTAATCATGCGGTTACCACGCAACTAAACAATATGTCTCATGTTATGTTTGGTGGCATTACTCATCCCCCAGCAGTATCACTTTGTCGTAAATTATTGGCGATAACACCAGAGCCTCTTGAATGCATATTCTTAGCGGATTCAGGTTCGGTGTCCGTTGAAGTCGCACTGAAAATGGCCTTGCAATATTGGCAAGCTAAAGGTGAAAAACGTCAACGTATTGTGGCGTTAAAACAGGGATATCATGGTGATACCTTTGGCGCGATGTCAGTATGTGATCCGGATAACTCCATGCACAGTCTTTACAAAGGTTACTTGCCTAATCATCTCTTTGTAGATGCACCCAAAACAGGCTTTTATGAAGAGTGGGATCCAGCTGATATCAACTCATTACGCTCAACACTAGAGCAACATCATCAAGAAATTGCCGCCGTTATGCTTGAACCCATTGTTCAAGGCGCGGGGGGTATGCGGATTTACCATCCTGAATATTTAAAATGCGCAAGAGCCCTGTGTGACGAATTTGATGTATTACTCATTGCCGATGAAATAGCTACGGGTTTTGGCCGAACAGGTAAACTTTTTGCCTGTGAACACGCTGGAATTTCTCCTGATATTATGTGTGTAGGTAAAGCATTAACGGGGGGTTACATGACCTTATCAGCAACTTTAACCACGCGTCATATTGCCGAAACCATCAGTCAAGGTGATGCGGGTTGCTTTATGCATGGCCCTACTTATATGGGAAATCCTTTGGCTTGTGCTGTTGCTGATGTCAGTTTATCTCTATTAGCAAATGGCGATTGGATAAACCAAGTTGCAGAAATTGAAAAACAACTAAAACGCGAGCTATTACCGTTAAAACAGGCTAAATGTGTCAAAGATGTGCGGGTTTTAGGTGCGATTGGCGTGGTCGAAATGAACGAGCCCGTTAATATGGCAAAATTACAAAAAATCTTTGTAGAGGAAGGGGTTTGGATCAGGCCTTTTGGCAAGCTTATTTATATTATGCCACCATTTATTATACCACCAGCAAGCCTAACTAAACTCACTCAAGCTATTGAGAAAGTGGTTAATATCTCATAAATCTTTCATCAAAATAAACCTCTAGCAAGGTAATGTTTTGCTAGAGGTTTTCAGTGATTTTTATTTCGTCACAACGGTAACCCACATTGCACCTTTACCTACTGGGTAACACGCTAATTCAGTTAATGCACCCGTGTGTTTATCAATACGAGAAACAGAAGCAAAATCTGATTTTTGACCACAAGAAATCAGGTAATTGCCTGTATTATCAAGATTAAAGCCACGAGGCTGTGCCTGTGTTGGGTAATGTCCTACAGGTTGTAGATAATCACCAGCCTCAGAGATTGCCATCCCACAGATAAAGCTTTCAGAGCGTTCGCTGGCATAAAGAAAACGACCATCAGGTGTGATATGAATATCTGATGCCCAACGAGTACTGTTAAAGGTTTCAGGCACAATATCAACCGTTTGCATTAAACGATATAAATCCCCCATACGACAATAAACATTGATTGTCGCATCTAATTCATTAAGGCAATAAAATACATTACCATTAGGGTGGAATGCCATATGGCGAGGCCCTGCATTTTGTGCTGTTGTCAGCTCTTCAGTACCCACTTCTGTTAAATGCCCATCTTCTAATAAATTAAATAAACGAATATGATCTTCACCTAAGCAAGGTACAATCAGTTGTTTATTATTCCAATCAATATTCGACGAGTGAGGTTTATCTAATCCTTCAATCAGTTGAATAGGTGATTGCGGGATCCCCTTCTCATTAATAGGTAAAACAGCCAAATTGCCTTGATGATAAGAAGGAACAAACAAGAAGCGCTCTGTTTTATCTAGGCATAAGTGGACAGGTGTGCTTGGAATGGAAGTCATCGCCTTTTGTTCTAACTGACCATCGGCCGTAATCGCAAATGTCACTACACTAAAATGAGGACGGATCCCAACATAAAGGTATTTTCCATCCGCACTTGCAATCATCGGTTGTACTTGCCCTGCAACCTCAACAATCTGCAATAAATCCATTTCACCTTCAGCATTTAATCCATAAACATGGATTTGCTGACTCTCTGGACATGCTATGTAGACTACCTGTTTCATCCCTTCTCCTTAAAACCGATTACCCATTGATTTGTAAAGAATAATAGAATAACTAACGTTTACTTGTCACGATTAAGCTAGTTTATCTTTTATTGGTTAACGTGTACCATCAGCAACATTGCATCTTAATACTATCAAGGGGCTTATTTATGTCATATCGCGTTATTGCTTTGGATCTTGATGGCACACTGCTTGATGACCAAAAACGTATCCTGCCAGAATCTTTAGAAGCACTCAATCTTGCAAGAAAAGCAGGTGTTAAAGTTTTAATTGTAACAGGTCGTCATCATGTTGCTATTCATCCATTCTATCAAGCACTCGATCTTGATACCCCTGCGATCTGCTGTAATGGGACTTACCTTTATGATTATATTGGTAAAAAGGTACTGGAATCCGATCCATTAACGACTCAAGAAACCAGCGCAGTATTAGATCTTGTTAAACAAACAGATGTACATCACTTAGTTTATGCTGATGATGCAATGATGTATGACCAACTATCAGCCCCAGTGCAACGCACTTTAAAATGGTCAGAAACATTACCTACTGCACAGCGTCCAAATTTAATCAAAGTCGATGATTTCTATCAAGCCATGCATGATGTTAATGCCATTTGGAAAATTGCAACAACAACGCCTGATCACGATGAATTACGCACTTTAGTTGAAAAAATTGAGCAACAAGTCGGTTTAGAGTGTGAATGGTCTTGGGTTGATCAAGTTGATATCGCCAAAAAAGGCAACAGTAAAGGTCGTCGTTTACAACGCTGGGTTGAAGCGAATGGTATGAATATGAGTGACGTTATTGCCTTTGGTGATAATTTTAATGATCTTAGCATGCTAGAGCATGTTGGCTTAGGTGTTGCAATGGGTAATGCTTCAGATGAAGTAAAAGCACGCGCAAGAATGGTCACTAAAGTGAATTCACAACCAGGTATTGCTGAAACTATTCATAAATATATTTTGTCTTAGCCTTATTTTTACCTCAGCTAAAAGAAAAAGACCTCGTTTTTAATGAGGTCTTTTTATCGACACATATAACGGATAAATCAAAGATGGCGGCTTAGTGAAATACTCTTAATTTGCGCATAAAGCCATTGCCCTTCTTGAATATTCAATTCATCTTTTGCCCAAGGCGTGATCCTTGCCCATAAATAATTACCATCATTGACAAGTTTCACATCAACTTGGCCATCATTTTTAATGGTTTCAACCACTTTCATATGCAAAATATTACGAATACTACTATTTGATGGGCGAGTGGTAGTCAGTGACACATCAGAAGCATCAATACGAACACGAACATCACGACCAATTTTAGTCTCGATTTGAGGCAACCACAGCACTTGATTACCGAAAGCCGTTGCTGTCATATCGTAATGGCTATGGTGTTCTACTACCATCACATTCGCGATACTGCTGAGTGTCTCTTTTTGTAACCAAGGACGTAATGCACTGCTTGCCCATACATCTTCCAGCTTACCTGTCGCCTTAATTTTTCCTGCATCCATCACAATGACGTTATCTGCAAGTCGAATAATTTCATCAAGGCTATGACTCACATACAAAATAGGAATTTGTACATCTTGTGAGAGCTTTTCTAAATATGGCAGTAACTCTCGTTTACGCGGTAAATCAAGTGAAGCCAAAGGCTCATCCATCAACATAATATCAGGCGCTGTTAATAACGCTCGTCCTATGGCAACACGCTGTTTTTCACCGCCTGATAAAGTGATAGGAAAACGAGTGAGTAAATGACCAATCCCTAATAAATGAATAATGCGATCAAACTGCACTTTCATTGTCGGCGACATACCGTAAAGCAGATTTCCTTTTACAGTGTAATGAGGAAACAGTCTGGCATCTTGGAATACATAACCCACTTTACGTTTTTCAGGTGGCAGATAAATTTTCTTTTCTGTATCAACCAGTGTGTGATTATTTAATATAATCCGTCCTGAATCTGGCTTGGTTAAACCGCCAATCACATTAATCAATGAGGTTTTACCGGCTCCAGATAAACCAAAAACAGCGGTAATACTTTCTGTTGGTAGTTCAGTATTGACTTCCAGACGCAGTGATCCTAGCGTCTGTTTAAAATTCATCTCTAGCATACGCCCCCCAATCTTTTACGACCCCAACGAGTTAGCCACTCTGAAGCCATTAAAGAGACGAGCGCCAAAATAATTGCAATAACACACAAACGAGCCGCATCCATTTCCGCACCCGGTGTTTCAATCAAGGTATACATTGCTAGAGGAATAGTTCTTGTTTCCCCCGGAATATTGGAGACGAAAGTGATTGTTGCGCCAAATTCTCCCAATGAGCGCGCAAATGCCAACACAATTCCTGCGATGATCCCTGGCATAGACAAAGGTAACGTTATGGTAAAAAAGACGCGTATCGGTGAGGCCCCTAAGGTTCTCGCTGCTTGTTCCATACGTTGATCGACAGCTTCTAATGCTAATCTGATCGCTCTTACCATCAATGGAAATGCAACGACTGCGGATGCAAGTGCTGCGCCTCGCCAACTAAAGGTAAAGCTAAAACCAAACCAGTCATACAGCCATTCACCAATAAATCCACGTCTCCCCATACTGATCAGTAAAAGATAACCAACCACAACAGGAGGTAGAACTAAAGGTAAATGGATAATGCTATCAAGCAATGATTTACCGGGAAAACGTACCCTAACTAAAAGCCAAGCCATAAAAATACCAAAAGGTAGACTAATAATAACTGCAACAGTCGATACCTTAAGGCTTAGTATGATGGCTTGCCATTCGTATTCACTTAACATCTCCAAAAGTATAATTCCTACAGTGGGCTAAAGCCGTATTTCTTAAAGATTTCTGCGGCTTGAGGTGTTTTCAGATAGTCATAAAAATCACGAGCTGCTTTATTGTCCTGACCTTTTACAACTGCCATTGGATACTCAACAGGTTTGTGGCTATCAGCTGGGAATACGCCGACCACTTTCACTTTATCACTCGCAACCGCGTCAGAACCGTATACGATACCTAATGGTGCTTCATCGCGTTCAACCAGCGCCATACCGCTACGCACGTTATTAGTACGAGCCATATCTGGGCTTACTGTATCCCATGCGCCTAAATATTCTAATGATTCTTTCGCATAGATACCAACAGGCACATGGTCAGGATCGCCAACGGCTAGTTTTCCGCCATTAAGTAAGGATTTCCATTTAGTTTCCTTATTAATAACAACGTCATTTAATTTACTATCTTTAGGGGCAATGAGTACTAAATCATTACCTAATAGTGTATGACGTGAATCTGCAACCATTAAATTTTTATCGATAACGAAATCCATCCACTGCTGATCTGCTGAAATAAACAGATTTGCAGGTGCACCCTGCTCAATTTGACGAGCCAGTGTTGAAGAAGAGGCATAAGATGCAACAACTTCAGTTTTATTTTCTTGCTTATATTGTGCCGAAATTTCATTAAGAGCATTGGTCAGAGAAGCGGCAGCAAATACCGTTACTTTTTCCGATGCAAAACTTTGGCTTACTAAAGCAAAAGAGATAACTGCGCCAGCAAGTAGCTTGCCTGATAATTTTTTCATGTTCTAATTCCACTTAAATTAAAGGATGACACGCTGTATATACCAAGATACAGCGTAAAATGAAAGAATTAGATGTTAGAAACTGGTTATATATCAATAAATATAACCATAAAAATAGAGGTAAAAAATAGAAATAGAAGCGTACTCAACAACACGACAATTTAAAATGTGTGAATAGATACTCTAAATAATTCAAGTCACAGCTAGGCGACAAGTGAATGAGTCGCTAGGAGCATACATAAGTATGTGACTAGTGCGAATGAACGCAGTCAACAACGCTGTGGCTTGAAGTATGACGAGTATCATGAGTATGTGGCTAATGCGAATGAACACAGCCAACAACGCTGTGGCTTGAAGTATGACGAGTATCATGAGTTATGTGGCTAGTGCGAATGACGCTGTGGCTTGAAGTATGACAAGTACGCGTAGATAAAAAAACAGCCCTCTACAAAATAAAGGGCTGTTCTAAATCAGGAAGGGAGAAATTATGATTTTTTGTCTGCTTTTGGCTGACTTGGTGAAATCAAGTTAAACACTTCACCTAAACCATAAATGATGCCCATAATCAGTACCATTACAACAGGTACCATCAAGAGAGCAAACCCTAAACTTTTCAATAATTCAAGCATGATAACCTCTTTATCATGGTATATTCGGAAAGCCAGAGTTGGCATTTCTTCACGAATGACGAATAATAACGCTATAGATGTATATATTCTAGAGAATTATCGCTTTGTGTCGGCACAAAAAATGCGATAAACACACAAAAAAAGAAGAAGCCTATCATTATGCAAGCAGAAATATTATTAACTCTTAAACTTCAAGATAAGCTCTTTGCCGATCCTCGTCGTGTTGCATTGTTAAAACAGATCAAGGCGACAGGTTCAATTAGCCAAGGGGCAAAAATGGCGGGCATTAGTTATAAAAGTGCTTGGGATGCCATTAATGAAATGAATCAACTCGCGGACGAACTTCTTGTTGATAGAGCAACAGGCGGTAAAGGTGGCGGTGGTGCAACTCTCACACATTATTGTGAGCGCTTACTTCAACTTTACGATCTGCTCGGTCAAATTCAGCAAAAAGCCTTTGATGTATTGAAAGATGATTCACTCCCTCTGGATAGTCTTTTAGCGGCTATTTCTCGTTTTTCATTACAAACCAGCGCTAGAAACCAATTTTTTGGTACGATTATTGAGCGTGACAACCTGCAAGTTCAACAACATGTTAATGTGCAACTTGCAGATAGAAAAACGATCATTCGTGCTGCTTTAACAGAGAAAAGCGCTGATCGCCTAGGGCTTAAAAAAGGTAAAGAAGTACTGATTTTAATTAAGGCACCTTGGGTCAATATTGAAAAAGGAACTTCTTTAACACAGCAATATGACAATGCGCTTTCAGGCACACTCACTCAAATTGAGACAGGTAGTGAAAACAGCGAATTAGTGGTGACATTAGAAGGTGGACAAGAAGTTTGTGCCACATGTTCTAATCAGCATGTTAAAGAGCAAAAACTACATATTAATGACAGCGTAACGGCTTTATTTAATGCTGATCAGGTGATTGTTGCAACACTGTGTTAATCATTAATATGATTACTTTTAAATAAAAGATAAAACCATCACTTAGTTATTATTTTAACAATAATATTAAGTGATGGTTTTTAATTGATTAAATTATATAAAATTACCTTACACTTGATTGATATAAGGTAATTTTAATATCCATTTAAACTTTTCGACTAATACAACGCGTAAATGCTTCTTTTATTGAGGCACCTAAAACCTCGTCACTACAATTGCTTTTTAACGTAATAATTGCGCTATCAGGTATTCCCTCGCCGACCCAATGATCCATACGTAAATGGTTTTGAGGCTTAATAATAATTTCATTACCTATAAAGCTTAAACCACATAAGTTCATATTTTCAAATATGAGCTATTTTATTTTTATAACTATATTCTTTAATTATTTTTTTTACCCACTCTGAATAATATTTTTTATCATTATACATCTCATTAAATTCTTGTGAGTTACTTTCTATTTTTCTACTATTACTTAAAGAAATTTTTGAATAATGACCTAACTTATCATCAGTGATATTCTTAGATAAAACGTTATATCCATTTTTTAAATCCATAAAGTGGATATAGCATCCCGAGATAGTTACTATAATATAGTAATCATAATTAAAGTAAATATCCGCATATAAATTATAGCCCTTCGATATAATCATTAACTACTCCTCAATTACAGTAATATTAAACCTAATATTCTTTGAAGATGCATTTTTAATTGAATAGCTAATTATTTTCCATTGATTAATTCCTGTCATTCAGTAGTTTATAATCATCTTTACTTCCCTTTTTATAAACAACTTAGATAATTATCGTTAAATAAAAAACCATCACCTAATTGTCATATTAAGCAATAGTTTTTGGATTAAATAATTTTCTCATTAAAATTTAGTAACTAAAATTATTTTGAGTACATACGAGTAAAATAATCATTAATCTTATTATTATCGAGTAATCTATCTTTAGTAAAATCAATATTATCAGAGACTACAACATATTTTCTTAAATCTTCAGGAATATCTTCAATCGAAGCATAAATACTAGGGACAATAAAACGAAAATAATCACCAATTTTATTTTCTCCTTCATACCCTACTGGGCGGTACTCATATAATTCATTAAAAACTCAAAAAAGAAAAATCCCTATCAATTCAATTAAAAATCAAATTAAAAACATTTAATTATTTATTGCCTAATAATTTACATATATATTATATTTCAATTATACAAAAATACTCACTTTCATTAAGTTAAAATCTCTTCGTAGTACACCGACTAAATGCAAGCCGAATACCCAAACCTATCTCATCAGATGAGCTATCTAGCGATAAAATAACCTTATGGGATGCCCCTATTCCTTCCCATCCTTCAAGACTTGAATGGTGAGAAGGTGAAATTAATATTTTGTTATTAGAAAGATAAACAGAACAATTTAGCATATTAGCTAAAAGTTGACGTTTTGAGCGATAGTTATATTTATACTGTAATAATTCTAGCCATGAATCCCAGTTTTTTTTTATATTTTCCTTTTTAAAGAGTTTGTCATATTCCTCATCTTTGAGCTGAGTTCGACTATTCTCTAAAACTTTAATTAAACTTTCGCCAAGCTCCTTATTTGAACATGTTAAAGAAAGTATAATTGATGAAAAATTAGGATCGAGTGTCATTAGCCCATAGCCAGATTCCGTATTTAAGCAAAAAAATTTATCTGTCATTACTATCAAAGCACAATACTCATTATCGTTAATAAACGTCATCATTTTACCTGCGTTATTTTTACTTCAATATTCATACTTTCTCCATAAGCTACCGCACGATTAATTTCAATCCATTGGGCCTTTGTTGTCGATTGTGGTACAGCAAGCCAAATTTCTCGTTTTGCTATCATTTCTGAATGTAAATTAACTCCTGACAATCTATAACCTTCAAATTTTGCAGCATCATCTATATTACCTTTAATTGTATTATAAATTTGTTTTGGTCGATTAAGTTTACTCATCGTTTGAGTATCTAGGCTTTTTGCACTTATTGCTACTTTATCTTTAGCAATATAAAAATCAAATGTTTTAAAATTTTTTGGCAATCTAGTGTGAACAGGTAAGCTTTTCGCAATAGAGTTTTCCCATGACATTCCTTGTGTATTTATATTTCCTCCCCCAGAAGACCATTTCATACCAATTTCAGAAGCAGAAATTGTTTTACTTGCTGAATTTCTACCAAAATATCTAATAGCAAAATCGCTTAATTCTTTAACTAAAAAACCAGCACTAACAAGAAAAAACTGGTTATCTGGCTCTGAGATCCACGATGAAAACTTTAACCAAGAAGGAGTGTTTACATCTATTTTATCTAAATCTTGCGAATTCCAATATTGAACATATTGTTTAGCTATCTCAGTTTGCATTGTATCAGCACCAAGATAGCTAGCCCAATATGGTCTTTTAGTTAATTCAAGTGCATTTTCAATTCTTTTTTTCTTGATCTCTATAACTGCTAACGGATTAGTATTTAATTCAACATCTAGTTTTAAACTATTTTCATTGCTAAAAACTGTATATTTGTCGATTATCTTTGATAGGCATTCAGCATTAGACCCACATTTATGTATTTCTCGATCGAAATCCATCGAAATATCATGAAATAAATGGTTGAAACGGAATATATTCTCAGCTGAACTAGCACCACTATATACACCACCTGGCTCACCAGTAAAAACACCACCGACAATACCACCAAATAATCTAACAAATTGCGCTTGTGATTCTGATTTTCTCTGCCATTCCTCAGCCTTAATAGTGTTATCACCCAATGAAATAGCAGCAATTTCAGCAGCTAAGCTACCTATAACTGCACCATTAATATTTCCTCCACTAATTTGGGCAGATAAACCAGATAATGTTGCATGACTTAAAACCTTTCCTGCATGCCCTAATACCGCGCCATTATCACCAATTAAATTGGCGCCTTCGGCATGAAGCTGACTACCGATATTGCTTAATAGCGCGGTTTTAAAATTATCAATAAAACTGCCACCTTGTATGGTAGTGCCCAATGTTGAACTGACGACTGAATGAGAGGCAACGCGTTGTGCAACTTGATTCCATGTTGCGCTATCGGTCGCAAGTAACTTACCTGTTGAAGGTAATGTTCCACCTTGGATTGCTTGATCCCACCCCATAAATTGGTCAAGGCCCTGAAGTGCCCCCGCAACAACCATACTCGTCACCACAGACTTGACCGTGTCGCTACGCCCCAGTGATTCAAGTGTTTTAGAGATGTTGCCTTGGTTTTCAGCTAAAGAGACCGCCGCTTGCGAAACTAAAGAGGCAAAACCTGCTTGTGCTGCAACCGATGCCGTTGAAGCCACGCTTGCTGAAGCGCCCGCCGCAATGGTTGCCTTACTTGCCATTCCACCAATAGTTGCCGCGGTTGCTGTACCGTAAGTGGCAACTCCCACTGCAATAGCGATAACCGCACCAACAACAGGATTTAATTGTTTTGTTTTATCATCCCAATCAGAATAGGTATCCTTAACTAAATTCCAATTGACGTTTTGATGATGTTGAAGATCTTTAAGCCATGCATATTCTGGAGTGTTACTTAAAACTGTTAATGCTTGTTCTAGTGATTGTCCTTTTTGAGCTTTAATATCAGCAGATATTCCTTTAGGAGCATCAATAGTCAGTTTTCCACCAATATAAAGTGTCGGTAATGCCCAACTCTCTTTTATATATCCCTGATCGCGCTGAGTAATATAAATATCTTTTGAATTAGTAATAACTTGCTTAAATGCTGTATTTTTAACTGCTTTAAAATTAACTTTTCCTGTTTTACTGGTTAATTTTGCATTCTTCGCTGTTTCTAGTTTGCTCGCTTCTAAGGTAATATCATCTTTAGCAAATAAATTAATATCGCCATTAGCGATGAAATCGGTAACTTTATTATTTGTATTATGACGTTTTTTCGTATATTTCTTTTTGGTAGTACATAAAGTCCATCGATTACATTTTTTCTTCTCTTCTTCGTAATAACTCGATTCTTCCATCGCTTGTGCGTAAAGAAATCCACCTTTAGCAGCAATATCTATCTCTTTATTGGCAATCAATTTTGATGCCTGAAATAAAATACTGCCTTCAGATAATAGAGTTAAATTATTACCACTATTAATTTCAGTACTGACTTGTTTGCGAAGTTCTTCTAACTTAGAACCCGACTCTTTACGAAAATGTGTTTTTACCGATCCTAATTGAATATTACCACCACTGGATATCGTAATGTTATCGTCTGATTTGAGTGAACTACCTTCTGTTATTAACGCACCTGATGACGCAATCGAAATACCTTTATTTCCTATAATGGCCGCTGTGCTATACTGGATATCTTGAGAATCTTCGTGGGGATCTTTGATGGCAGAATAAGCATTTGTACCCAGCTTTATATTCCTACCTGCTAATACAATGACTTTATCTTTTGAATTTAATACTGTTGAACTTAAATCAATATCACGCGCTGCATTTAAGATAAGGTTATTGTCTGAAAATAACTTAGATTGTAATTGAGGATAATGAATATCACTAAAAAAAGGATCGGCTTCTTTTATTGATTTTGAGGCAAGGAAAATATCCTGTCCTGCATTAAAGGTTATAGCTTTATCGCTGTGATATTTTATTCCTTGACTAATAATATCTTTACCAGCCGTAAATATAATATCACCTCGCGTTTTCCAGCTTTCCGTTTTTGATAATGCAGGCTCTTTATTATACAAATGAAAATATGGTAATATCTTAAAAAGTTCCGATTCATTTCTCTGAATTTTTATATCACCTTGTGAAATTAAGCTTAAGAAGTTAGCATTATTAATTTCAATATTATTAAAAGTTATATCTTTTCCAGATTGAAATAAAATAGAATCAGAGACATTAATAGCCGGTGGAGTTAAAACATCATTTTCATTAAATGCAGAAATGGGATTTAATGTATAATCAATGTTTCCATTCTTAGCAAGAACAACACCGTCTTTTGCTGTTAGATCTACTTGGTTAAGCTCTATATTTTTATTTGAAATTAAGCTTAATGATTTTTTAGATGAGAGGTGTGAATCTTTTACAATAATATCTCCACTAGAGATAACAGATAATTCATTATTTGAATTTATATTTGACGATATATTAATAGAATTAGAATTAATCAATATGTTATTAGCTAAAACATTATAACCTGAGTGTAACTTGTTTATTGATTTTTTTATTGATGAATACTTAGATGGGGGATTAGTTTCTATATTAATGCTATTCTTAAAATCTAAAATTAAATTCTCTTCTGCTCTGATATGTTCATTGTTTTTTCCAAATTTAAAATGGTAACTATAAATATCAGTGGAAATATATGGTATATATAAATATACTTTTTTATACTTTGATTTTTCAACTAAATTATTTGGTATCTCAAATAGTGAATTTATTTCTGGGAAAGGACTTCTATTTTCATATATCACCCACTTATCTAACTGACCTATTGAGTAATTTAAAAAAAAAGCACTCTCTCCAGTTAAAATAGAATTATTATTTGCTAAAATATATGATTGACTATTTAAAATCCTATTGGATTGAATGTATAAATTATTACCAGAAATAATTTTAGAACCGATATAACTTGAAATTAAATCTACTTTTTCTCTCTCAGTATTTATACCATAATCATCATTTAAATTTGCCACACCAAACCATTTTTTATTTTTCTCATCTATTAATTCAGGTATGTAAGAAATAATATATGCTTCATAATTACCCTGAGAAAAACTACTACTTGGATAAGATGGAATAAATTGATTTCTAACACTGTAAAATTCTTTAGAATTAGGCTCTTGTTTTATCTCTTTAAATAAAGGTGTTATAGATTCATTAACCAATTTCTTAGTTCTAATAATCAAATCACCCTTTTCTGTTTTTATCGTGGCTGATTGATTTTCAATTAAAGTGCTTGGTTCACCCTGCGCATTTCTCTGTATCCATAAATTATCTTTCGCTTGAATAAGTGCCTTTTCATTTTTATTAGTGAGTTTATCTGCAAATAAACGCATATCTTTCTCTGAGATAACTTTACTATGATTAATCAGCGTATTAGTTGCTAAAGTAATATCTCTTTTTGCTTTTAACTTTGTATTACTATTAATTTGTAGTTCTTTACTACTAACATTAATATCTTGATCAGATTGAATATTGCCATTAAAGGTAATTTTTCCATCAACGGTTAAATTCACACTGTTTTGGTTCGTTTTAATATCACTTAAATTAACACCGACACCTTTTTCTGTACTAACTAGACGTATTTGATTGGCATACATTCCACCTAGCGCTTTCGTATCAATAGACAGCGTAGGTTTAACGCCTTCACCATTAATGCTATTTACTGTACCTTTATCAAAATCGATACGGTTATTTCCTTGCATTAAAGAAAGGGTTTTAGCGTTAATTTTTCCATTTAACTCAATACTGCGGCTGATAATGTCGGCATAATCCTGAGTTCGGAGATCTATGCCTTGCTTGCCAATAACAACACCACCTTTTTTCACTTCTATTGCCGAATAAGCACCTTGAGGGTTAAAAAGAGGTTTTCCTGTTGTTAGCGTAATTGTAGGAGTATTAATAAATGAACAGCCATCACACGTAATGCCATTTGGATTAGCAATAACAACTTTCGCTTGTTCTCCCGCGACTTCAAATTTTCCTTGTAATTGTGAGCGCCCATTTCCCACCACTTCATTAATAATTAAATGAGCAGCACTTCCTTTTAAATTAGTATTGGCATTTACTTGTTTGGCTAATTGTGTATTAACAGAAGTTGTCGCATTATTAATTACAACACCTTGCTTGCTAACATTGAACGAATGAAACTTATTATGAGAAATACCAAGATCATTAGGTGCTACAATATTAATAATAGGAACAGTATTGTGCTGATTGACTTTAATCGTTTTATCGGAGGGCGTAATTGCTAAACTCCAAGCTGGATGTAATGGATAAATAGCAATTACATAAGCTATGCTATAACTTATTAAACGTTGTTTCCAAGAAATATCCTTTTCACACATAAAAACTCCTAACATTTAAATAGCAAGAGAAATGGACCAATAAAAAGACCAGCAATCTGGCTTTAATGATTTGGGATAAAACACAGGTTTATTAATTAAAATTTGAGAAGAAAAAGTGGAATGATAAAAAGAAGCACCTATTGAACTTCCAATTATTTTATTCTTTTCTGTTTCATATTGATCTGAATGGGCGACACCATAATCAAGTGCAAAAATAAAATTCCATTTACTTAAAAACGAAGTTATTGGTGATATATTTATTTCATTGCGCCAATAAAGCCCATTATTAGCATTAAAATTTGTTTCTTTATATCCACGAACAGCCTTTATTCCATCTATTGCTATTTTTTCCGAACCATAAAGGTTATCAGGCGTATATTGACTATGAAATGAAGTGAGATAGGAAAACTGATCAGTCAATAAATATTGATAGCTTAAATTTAAACTCAATTTTCGATAATGACTTCGAGGTGAATTATCAGCAATATAATCAGGTGTCGCGCCAAAAAGAGAGATCCCAAACTCAGCAGTTGGATTAATAATTAAATATCCATTATGTAACCTTAAAGTATATTCAGGGCTAAATGATAAAGAAGTTAATGTGGGGCTATTTATTAATAATTTTTGTTGTGCTAATTGTGTTTTTGCTTTCTTATGCTTTAACATTCCCTTTAGTGTTATTCGTTGTTTATTATCTCGATAGACTAGACGATTAATATCAAATTGCTGATCTCTATTTTTGTTTTTATAAATATATTTTTGATTATCATGGAAGGAATAAGATGAACTACTATGAGATAACTGGTATTGATAAAACCAATAACCATAAGGGATATTCACACTTGCAGTATAAGCACGAGAATAGTGAGTATGAAGGAAATCTGTATTTGTTTTTAGTGAAAAAATCCACTGCTCACCCAAGCCAAACAAAGAATCTATTGTTGTTGTATTAGTAAGTAAGATCTTTCCTGTTGTTTCTGTTCCCGAATTATCAATTGTTAATCGATTCTTTAAAGGAAGTTTTTTAGCTTTTCGATTAATGGTTACAGATGAATATCCCACACTATCGCTTGGTTGAATATCCAATGTATATTGCGTTGTTGTTAATCGATTAAGCTGTTCTAATCCATGTTCTAAATCTCGTAGGTTTAAAATTTTCTCTTTGAAGGAAGGAAAAATAATATCAATTAATCTAGATGAAACACCATTGATAGAAATATCTTTTATTCTACCTTCAATAATCTTTATTACTAACTTATGATTAGAAAGATCCTGCTCTGGAATAATAGCTTGTGAGGTTACATAACC
This sequence comes from Proteus sp. G2300, assembly GCF_009915965.1. Lineage (NCBI taxonomy): Bacteria > Pseudomonadati > Pseudomonadota > Gammaproteobacteria > Enterobacterales > Morganellaceae > Proteus > Proteus sp. G2300. The sequence goes on along the minus strand of NZ_JAABNK010000025.1, from coordinate 130,766 downwards.
TTTTTCAATATAATTATTAGTAATTGATTTAGCGATCTCATGCATATCATTTAATGTTAGACATTTTTGTAGATACGGTGAAATTAATTTAGATTTCTGTCTATAATCTAATAGAGTATTTTCTGTAAGATCAACTTTATCAATAAGAAAGCAATTACTATTTACATTTTTATTATTCGAAGAAAAACTATTTTTGCTAATGAGTAAAAATATAAAAAAGAATAAGTTTATTTTTTTAAATTTATGCATATATAAGTCATCCTTAAAGAGATGTTTATATATTTACATAGGAAACGCATTTTAAAGGTTATCATTAAATAGTAGATGTATAAGGCTTTTGGAAAAAGTTCTTTCAGCAAATATTGACAAGTTTCTATTAACCCTATATTGCTAGATACTTAACTTGCACTTAGCTTACATTAAAAAAATAAGGCTAATAATAATGAAACACTTACAACTCAACAAAACACAATTTCGCTTAAGCGATAAACTCTGTTTACAAATTGACAATTTAGCCATAAATGAAGGTGAAAGTTGGGCATTTGTAGGCAGTAATGGAAGTGGCAAAACCGCCTTAGCAAACGCATTATGCCAAGAAGGTATTTTGCTCTCTGGTGAATTTATCAGCACATTTTCTCGTCCAATTAGCCTCTCTTTTGAAAAACAGCAAAAAATGATTGAAGAAGAGTGGCGTCGTAATAACACAGATTTATTAAGTGAAGGTGAAGAAGATACTGGCTTAACCGTTGCTCAAGTTATTCAAATGCAGGTTAAAGATGATGACAGATGCTTTTTACTAGCAAAGCAATTTGGTGTTGAATACCTTTTATCAAGACGTTTTAAATATCTATCTACTGGTGAATCTCGAAAAATATTGCTTATTCAACTTTTAATGAATAAACCTGATTTAATTATTTTAGATGAGCCTTTTGATGGATTAGATGTTGATTCTCGCCGTGCTTTAAATGAATTGCTAACACTATTACATCAACAAAATCTGACTATCGTACTCATTCTAAATCGTTTTAATGATATTCCTGATTTTATTCAGTATGCAGGTCTACTCATTAATTGCGAATTAGTCGCCAACGGTGAGAAAGAGCAGGTTTTATCTGACTCTGTAATAGGGCAATTATCTCACAGCGAAACGCTGGAAAATCTCACATTACCTGAACAAGATCTACCTGATGCCATTCCTCAATTATCACCGACTCTTTCTCCTATCGTGTTAAAAGATGGCGTAGTGAGCTATAACGATAAACCTGTTCTTCACCATTTAAGCTGGGAAGTAAAACCTCAGCAACATTGGCAGATTTTAGGCCCTAATGGTGCAGGGAAATCGACGTTATTAAGTTTAATTACGGGCGATCACCCTCAAGGCTACAGCAATGACTTGACGCTATTTGGTCGTAAAAGAGGAAGTGGTGAAACAGTATGGGAAATTAAACGTCATATTGGTTATGTCAGTAATGCCTTGCATCAAAGTTATCGTGTTTCTTCAACGGTAAAAAATGTCATTATTTCAGGCTTTCATGACTCTATTGGCATTTATCAAGCCATTACAGATAAGCAGCTTAAACTTGCTGATGAATGGTTAGCGTTAATTGGTTTAACCTCACATGCTAATCATCCATTCCATTCTTTATCGTGGGGTCAACAACGCTTAGTGTTAATTGTTAGAGCCTTAGTTAAACACCCTACCTTGCTTATTCTTGATGAACCACTACAAGGATTAGACACAACGAACCGACTCTTAGTACAACGTTTTATCGATATCATGATAAGCCACAGTAATACGCAACTTTTGTTTGTAAGCCACCATCAAGAAGATGCGCCATCGTGTATTACTCATCGATTGACTTTTATTAAAGAAGGCGAAATTTATCGCTACCAGCAAGAAATTTGTTAAATGATGATTTTTACTGTCATAATCAGGGCAATGATTTTAGAAATTAACGCTAAACTTAGGTCTGAATTTTTATTTAAATCGACATTTTTTGCTTGTTATTTAAACAATAATAAATAAAAGATCTGTCGTTTTTATGGACGTCATTTTCGTCTATTTTTTATACAAAACGGATATTTTGTTTTTTTACGCCGATCCCGCTAGATTAATAGCTTGAACGATTAAGCAAAAGGTGTGACAACTGTGCAATAATTCATCGAACAAACGACATTTTTGACTTAATCCCCCTTGTTTTGTCACTTATGTTTGGCGTTCTTGTCGATGATCCATATAATGATTGAAGTGCTAATTTTAAACTTATATTAAGAAAGTAATTATAGGAGTCTAAACTATGGCAGTAACTAAGCTTGTGCTAGTTCGACACGGTGAAAGTGTATGGAACAAAGAAAACCGTTTTACAGGCTGGACTGACGTTGAGCTGTCCGAAAAAGGCCGTAATGAAGCGCAAGAAGCAGGTAAACTGCTGAAAGCTGAAGGTTTCGTATTTGACTATGCATATACTTCTGTTCTGAAACGCGCAATTCACACCCTGTGGAACATTCTTGATCAAGTTGATCAACAATGGCTGCCAGTTGAAAAATGCTGGAAATTAAACGAACGTCATTACGGTGCTCTGCAAGGCTTAAACAAAGCTGAAACTGCTGAAAAATATGGTGATGAGCAAGTTAAACAATGGCGTCGTGGTTTTGCTATCACTCCACCAGAATTAACTAAAGACGATGAACGTTTCCCAGGTAAAGATCCTCGTTATGCATCTTTAACTGCGGCAGAACTGCCATTAACAGAAAGCCTAGCATTAACTATCGACCGTGTAACACCATACTGGGAAGAAGTTATCAAACCACGTGTTGCTTCTGGTGAGAAAGTGATTATTGCAGCTCACGGTAACTCACTGCGTGCTCTGGTTAAATACCTAGACAACATGAGCGAAGATGAAATTCTTGAGCTGAATATCCCAACAGCTGTACCTTTAGTTTACGAATTTGATGAAAACATGAAACCAATCAAACGTTACTACTTAGGTAATGCTGACGAAATCGCAGCAAAAGCAGCCGCTGTTGCTAACCAAGGTAAAGCGAAATAATTTTGCTTTAAATCTATTTATTTAGGTTTATATTATAAATACCGCTAGAAATAGCGGTATTTTTTTATATTAAATTTCTAGATTTCAATTTTTTCACATTGTTGTTTATTTTACATTAAAAATATAATATTTAACTCGATAGTATTAATTAAAAAATATTAAATTATCACTTGCAGTTATTAAGTATTTAATATTAGATTTTAAGTAATTTAATTATTTATAAATATAAAACGCTTATAACAAACGCATATTAAAATAGGGATATTTTATGTCTGAGTGTAATTATAACTCTTATGGATCTTGGTGATATTGTTCTCCAGAAGGGTGAATTTTAGAACTTCATGAACAACCTTTTTATACAGAAAGACAAGCACTATCTCGCTCACTCAGAAAAGGGTATGAAAATCTAAAAATAAATCATTAGAAGAAATGGCCGAGGCTATTTCAGATCAAGCCGTATCAGGTACTCTCGGCCTCATTGAAACAACAGCACTGGGTCTAGATAGATTATCTGATGTTTATCTTTATCACCATTTATTACGAGCACCTCCCTCAAAAAATCCCGTTTTTGATAGAGATGTCGAAGCGATACATCTTTTAGTTTATGCTAAAAATCCTTCTGAAGTTGTAAATATTGCAGGAACTATTATTGGTGAGTATATTTATGAAAATTTAGATGAACAACAAAAAAATGAATTGAATAAAATACTAAATACAAGAGAATTATCCATTGATACAGATGCAACCAAATATAAAGTTAATGAACTTGCATACTATAATGGATTTAATGAAGTACCATCCTTTATAGAAAATACCGTAGTAAGAAAATTACTATTATCCATAATTATTTACCTAATTACCAGAAGTGCAATTTTAAGATTAAACATATTTAAATCAAAAGCAAGTTTAAAAAACAAAAAAAAATTATCAAAAGGATGGATAGATATTACAATTGTTTTAGTGAGCTCTTATGGTTTTATAGAAAAATTAGATAGAGCATCTAGACGATTACGAGCTCTTAGTCCGGAGTTATATTATAGATTAGATAATAAGCAACTATCTTTAACTTATCTTTTTTTTGAAGAAGATATTAGCCCTATTCTAAATATAATAGAGAATAAAAACTCGCATGATACATACGAGCTTTTACAAGCTTATGTTGCTTTATTAAATTCAAAAAATAATTAATCTGCGATACTACATCCTGATGTTCCTGCAATATGGTGGCTACAAGTTATGTCTCTATATTGCACAAGAACAGACTCTTCCGGTTGGGAACTATTACTATTTATACTATGTGGATAACGAGTAGAATAATCGACAATAGAAGCTTGATTTAATACAATAGTATAATATTTTTCATTTTTACCGTGCTGTGAAGTTCTATAAAAATCAAATGTTAATTTAAGAACTTCATTATTAGAAATAGCAACTAATCACAAAGGTGATGATTTATCAATATTTTTAATAAACTCTATTGGATGATGAGATACATTTTAATTTCTTGTTATCGTGCTACTATATTCAATAATAATAATTTCATCTTCCTTTCCTTCTTGGCATTTATTTCCAATAGAGTCAACTGTTCCACATCCTCTTGAAATCAAACCTTGTTGTTTTCCTTCGATTGTTAAATAAATTAAGTTTCCCATTTTATTTTTTTAATCCTTTAATTATAATAATCTCAAATATACTACTATAATAAAACATTAAAAATAAAATAAAGAATAGGGACATTAATATGAAATTAAAAATAGCTACCATTCTATTTATCATTATTATGATTATAATAATGTTTGTTTTATTTCCATTTAAGTAGAATAAATGATCCTTCTCCATCTCTATTTAAACAAAGTCTTTCACATTATCAACTTTACTTAGGCGATATTTATTTTACTAAGAATGATAAAAACAAAGCCCGCAAGTTTTATTTATTATCTGCTTATAACGAGAATGCGGAAGCTCAAGCAAAAATAGGTTCTTTCTACATTAATGGAAATTTATATTTCCCTAAAGATTATGAACTGGCCATGAAGTGGCTATTAAAATCGTCTAGTAAAAATAATCCTACTGCACAGTTTTATATAGGATATATGTATGATGATGGTTTAGGTGTTATACAAAATTACTATACAGCAATTGAATGGTATTTAAAGTCTGCAGAGCAGAATTTTAGTAGAGCACAGAATAATCTAGGTCTTTTATATTTAGATGGTCTTGGTACTAAACAAGACTACGAAAAAGCAATGGAGTGGTATTTAAAAGCAGTTAGTAATGGACATATCAAAACAAACAATAATATTGCTTATTCATATCAACATGGCTTAGGAGTTGAGCAGGATTATCAGAAAGCAATGACCTTCTATTTAAAGGCGGCTGAAGATAATGATCCCTCCGCTATTTATAATATCGGTTATTTGTATGAAAAAGGATTGGGTGTCATTGCTGACAAAGAAAAAGCATGTGAATGGTATCAAAAGTCATATGAGCTTGGATTTAAACCCGCTAAATTTAGGCTTGATCTACTGAAGATACATGATTAACTTATTTTTTCATAAAAAAATACCGTTGATTAATTATCAACGGTATTACAGTTTGTGTACTGAAATAATATCAGTTAACCGCGACGAGCGACAACTGCATCTGCTAATTGGCGTAACAGCGTTTCAGTATCATCCCAACCAATACAAGCATCAGTGATACTTTTACCGTAAACCAAAGGTTCACCGCTCTCTAATGACTGGCTACCTTCCACTAAATGGCTTTCAACCATAACACCAATTAATGCTTTTTCACCTGAACTAATTTGTTGACAGATATCAGCACCAACTTCCATTTGTTTCTCAAATTTCTTGCAACTATTAGCGTGGCTGAAGTCAACCATCACATTTTGTGGTAAACCTGCTTTTTTAAGCCCTTCTTTTACTGCTGCAACATGTTCAGCGCTGTAATTTGGCTCTTTACCACCACGTAAAATAATATGACAATCACCATTACCTGCTGTGCGCACAATGGCTGAATGGCCCCATTTAGTGACAGAAAGAAAACAGTGTGGCGATCCCGCGGCATTAATTGCATCAATAGCAACTTTAATGGTTCCATCTGTACCATTTTTAAAACCAACAGGACAAGACAAGCCAGACGAAAGCTCACGGTGTACTTGAGATTCTGTAGTACGAGCACCAATGGCACCCCAACTCATTAAATCAGCAACATATTGAGGCGTTATCATATCTAAAAACTCGCCAGCTGTTGGCAAGCCACTATCGTTGATGGTTAATAAAAGATTACGAGCAATACGTAAACCTTCATTAATATCAAAGGTATGATCCATATGAGGATCATTAATTAAACCTTTCCAGCCTACGGTTGTACGTGGTTTTTCAAAATAAACACGCATAACAATTTCAAGTTTATCTTTAAGCTCTTCTCTAATGAGGCTTAACCGTTGCGCATACTCCAACGCAGCTTTCGGATCATGAATAGAACAAGGTCCAATTACTACTAATAGACGATCATCTTTTCCTGCTAGGATTTGATGAATAGCTTCACGGGCATGACGAACTGTAAAAGCCGCATTATCAGTCGCTGGAAACTTTTCCAATAAAGCGACGGGCGGTAAGAGTTCATTAATTTGTGTTATTTTAAGGTCATCATTTTGATAATTCATTCCCGTGTATCCACTCTTTTATGTTATCTAGTCAATGTTATTATTGCTTTCCCAATCTAACCATTCGTTTTCTATCTGTAAACACCCTTTCACCCTAAAGTATCTATAGTCACCTTTCTAAAAAATCGCCAAAAATGGAAATAGCGCACTTAAGCAAAATAATGATTTGAAATTGCGTTAAAGATAAGAATAAAAACAATGAATAGTAAGGCTGGAGAGAAAGATAACTCTACCAGCCTTTTTTATTAGGAGAGATAATTATTTCTGCTAGTACGTTTTGCTGTTTTGATCCACAAACGAGAGCCATTAATCGCGATGGCCAATAAAATAATATATTCAACAGACATGGCATAAACACCTTGCTTGTAAAATATAACGATACTAATCACGTTGATCACGGACCAAATTAACCAGTTTTCAACTAATTTCCGCGTCATTAAGATCATCGCCACAATAGAAAGAACCGTCATTGTAGAATCCCAGAATGGGTAAGCATCAGGTTCAAGCACTGGCGTAGCTAAATTTGCACCAAAGACATTTAAGATATCAACAGCAATAATGGCTAAATAACCAAATACAGTATCAATATTAAAGGTCAAAGCGACAATAGCAGCTATTGAAACAATAATTAAAAAAAGACGATGGCTTGGTTTTAACCAACGAATTCTTAGTTCAGCTTGCTCAAAATCATTTACTCTGCTCCATGCGTACCATCCATAAATATTGGCTGCAAAGAAGAAAATTTGAAGCAATAAACTCGCATATAACTGAATTTGGAAAAAGATAATGGCAAATAAGGTGACGTTAATCAGTCCAAATAAGTAATTAATTATTTTTTCCTGACTTGCAAGCCATATACATAAGAGACCTGCTATAGTGCCCACAGCTTCAATCCACGAAAGTGGGTATCCACCTTGCCCAAGTGGAATATTGACTAAAATATTATTGATACTAAACCAACTCATGACATCCATTTTACAACCCCGACTTAATCATAGAAAAAAACAAAGAAAATATGGGTTATTGCGACATCTTTGCAAAGTAGTAAAGATATATTATAAATTCATATTTATAATGGTACTTAGTTTTTAATACTAAACATTATATTATTGAGCTATAAAAATAACAAAAAAGTGTTTTATATACTAAACAAATTATTCTAATTTACGCTTTAAACAATAAAAACGACAAATAACTTTATACATTTTAATTATTAGAGAGAAATATGGAGCCAACAACACGCTTAATCGATCGCACACTATCTTTTGCTCTCCTTGATCCCAGAATTGAAGCTGTAATACTGACAGGATCATTAGGGCGTAATAAAAAGATAGACAGTTATTCTGATATTGATATAGAGCTTATCGGTTATGGCGCGACAGAGCTCGCAAAAAACCAACATTGGCTATCACAATTTGGAAATAGCCTTGTCAGCTTACAATTGGACTGTGAAGATCCCAAAGGTCAATTTTGGCCTATCTACCTACATGTTTTAGCTCAAGGTCGCAAAATGGATATTATGATGGCAGAGCCTGAGCGTATTTTTAACATGAAAACAGAAGGACTTAGCCCAGTTTACCAGCGTGGATACCAAATCTTACTTGATAAAACAGGTTTATGTGACGGACTTCCTGAAATTAGCACCATAACGCCACCTACGCTCACTAAAGAGCAAGCTTACAATAATGCTCAAGAATTCTGGTTTGAAGCGTCACAGGTCGCTATAGCCATTTTACGCCATGAATTTTGGTTTGCTAATTATCGCATGAACGATATGCGTGAATGGCTAATCGCGTTACTTGAACAAGTTGCGTTACACACCGCACCAACACAAGATGTGTGGTATCAAGGAAAAAATCTGAAAGAATGGCTACCTAAATTTTATTCATTACGATCATTAGAAAGTACACTTGCAATGAGTACACCTTATGAATCAGCCGCAGCCCTTTCGATTATGATGGCTTTTTTTATTGATGCATCAAAACGGCTTGATTATTCCCTTGATACCGCAAAAAAAACCCAAGAGCAAGTGAGTAATTGGCTTATTGACAATGAACTTTTGACTGAAAATGAATATACCCAGATTACGTCATCAATTATTTGCCATTACTGATTTCAAAGTGATTTTTAATTAAAGTGTGAGGTCTTTTTTTCAATTTTGAAAAAACTATCTTAGTTATTCAGTCCAGAGATTAGATAGCATTATCAGAAAAACTGGAGAGACATTAATTGATAATGTGGCTAATTATTAGAACGATGGTAAATAATCAAGGAAGGGTTTGAAATGGTGGGTCGTGGGCGATTCGAACGCCCGACCAATTGATTAAAAGTCAACTGCTCTACCGACTGAGCTAACGACCCATTTCAATAAAAACGGATTGGTATTCGAAAATGGTGGGTCGTGGGCGATTCGAACGCCCGACCAATTGATTAAAAGTCAACTGCTCTACCGACTGAGCTAACGACCCTTTTTCGAATTTGCCACATTCTCTGTGGCAACGGCGGGTAATAATACTGATTTAATGTTTTTGTGCAATGTTTTTTTTCAAAAAAACAATCGAGCGTTTAAAAAACAATCATTTAACCCCGAAAATGTAAGATTTTACATTACGGGGTCAATAATTAGAGTGCTGCTAACTGCTTTTGCGCTAATTTAGCGCCCGCACTATTTGGATATTGCTTAATCACTTGTTGATAAATAGCTTTAGCATTATCCTTTTGCCCTTTCTCTTGCATGATCAGACCAATTTTATAAAAGGCTTCACTTGCTTTTTGAGATTTCGGATAGTTTTTAACAACGATAGCAAATGTACTTGCTGCCTGATCCTTATTACCTTTTAAGTAATACATCTGACCCAACCAAAAATGTGCATTTGATTGATAGCTAGACTTCGGATAGTTTTTGATAAAGTTGTTTAATTCAACAATTGCCTTATCGTAATCTTTTGAATTCAATACGATATCAATTGCAGCATTATAATCGGCCTTCTCATCACCTTGCCCAGAATTAGTTGTAGCAGAAGGTGTTGAAGAAGTAGCATTATCAGGTTGAGTGGCTTCTGTCGATGTTGAAGCTCCGCCACCTAGGCTATCCAATTGTTGATAGATATTGCGTTGACGTTCGACAACTTGATTTAGCTGGTATTGGTTTTCCTGAATTTGACCACGTAACATATCAATATCACGCTGAGAATCAGCAAGTTGTTGCTGTAATTGAGTCAAAAGCTGGCTGTGAGCATTTGAAAAACGCTCAAGTTGGGCGAGTCGTTCATCGGTCGAACCAGAACCGATATTACTGATTGGCGCTTGGGCAATAGCGGCTACAGGAGCCGCTACGCCAACCAGTAACAACAGACTCATCAAGAAAGGTCTGAAGTTACTGTTGTTCATGCCGTTCTCTTAGTAATCCAGTACTGCACGACGGTTTTTCGCATAAGCGGCTTCGTCATGACCCAGTACAGCTGGTTTTTCTTTACCGTAAGATACGATTGACAGTTGATCAGCAGATACGCCTTTACCTTGTAGGTACATTTTCACAGCGTTAGCACGACGTTCGCCCAGAGCGATGTTGTATTCTGGAGTACCGCGTTCGTCAGCATGACCTTCTACAGTGATACGTACTGATGGATTAGCACGCAGGAAGTCAGCGTGTGCATCTAATAGGCTAGCGTAATCTGAGCTAATGTCATATTTGTCAAAACCGAAGTAAACGATGTTTTGTTGTTTCAGTTGTTCTAATTGCTGACGAGCTAACTCTTCAGCAGTAGGACCTTGTTCAACAACTGGTACATTGTTTGTGTCAGTTTGATCTTCGTTTTTGTTTGAGCTACATGCTGCTACAGCAACGAGTGGTAATGCTAACATCAACCCTTTAAACACTTTGTTTAATTGCATCTCTATTTGTTCCTTTATTTTGTTTGCCATACATAATTCTTATGCATCACATAAACGGTGACCAGGCAGGTGATTTAACCTGACCATCAGTCGCCGGAAGACGCGCTTTGAAACGTCCATCAGTCGATACTAGCTGCAAAATGGTGCCTAAGCCTTGTGTAGAGCTATAAATAACCATTGTGCCGTTAGGCGCGATGCTTGGCGTTTCATCCAGAAACGTATCTGTTAAATATTGTACGGAATTCGTTTCTAGATCCTGCTTAGCGATATGTTGCCTACCGCTTTCAGAACTCACCATAACTAAGAAACTACCATCTGGGCTTACTGCTGGGTTTTGGTTTTGTTTACCTTCCCACGTAATACGTTCAGGCGTTCCACCGTTAATATTAACTTTGTATATTTGTGGACGTCCACCTTGATCTGAAGTATAGACCAAGGTTTGTCCATCTGGCATCCAATTTGGCTCGGTATTGTTGCTTCTGCCATTGGTTACCTGTGTCATATTCCCACTTGCTAAATCCATCACATACAGATTTAAGCTACCACTCTTAGAAAGAGCAAAAGCAAGTTTAGAGCCATCTGGTGAAAACGAAGGTGCACCATTATGTCTTGGGAATGATGCAATTTGGCGAATTTCGCCTGTTGCTAATGTTTGTACAACTAAAGCAGATTGACCGCTTTCAAAAGTTACATAAGCCAGTTTAGCACCATCTGGTGACCATGCTGGTGACATTAATGGCTGTGATGAACGATAAACACGATCTTGGTTAAAGCCATCATAGTCAGAAACGCGCAATTCATAAGGATATGCGCCCCCATTAGTCACAACAACATAAGCAATACGTGTACGGAATGCGCCACGAATACCAGTCAGTTTTTCAAACACTTCATCACTGGCCGTGTGAGCAGAATAACGTAGCCATTTAGATGGGACTTTAAACTCGCTTTGAGATAAAACCGCGCCTGGAGAGCCAGCAACGTCAACTAACTGATAGCTTACTAAATATTGGCCATCCGCTGACGGTTGTACGCGTCCAACAACAACAGAATCAATCCCTAATGCAGTCCATAATGCAGGTTGGACTTCAGAAGCCGTGACAGGCTGTTGAGGCATACGTGATACATCAATAGGATTAAACTTTCCGCTATTACGTAAATCAGCTGCAATCACACCAGCGATATCTTCTGGCATTTGACCAGTACCTTCCCATTTAAAAGGAACGACACCGATAGGGCGTGCAGTATTCACCCCTTGTGTAATTTCAATTCGAACTTCAGCGTTAGCCAGAGTGGTTACGCATAAAATTAAAAGTCCGAAGATAACATTTAATGCCTGCTTCATCATGTCTCCCTTTTATTATTGCGATTATTACGCAATAACGCACAGAATAGTAACAAACGCTTTTCAACAACACCATACAACGCATCAATAACATTCTAAAATAGCTATAAATTAGTGTATGTTTTCCTACAATCAGATAGTTTTATGGTTTAAACTCAATTACTGACGATTTTACTTCTTCATAAACATCTTTCGGTGGTTTCGGTAACTTAGCGGTATTTGCCGCTCTTAATGCCACTTGGCATAATGCGGGATCACCACCTACAATCTTCACATTAATTAACATCCCATCAGGTGCAATACTAATTCTTAGTTCACACGTTTTACCTTTATATAACTCTGGATCAATGAACTTCTGTTCTATTGCAATTTTCAGTTGACCTTTATAGCGATCAACACCTTCACCATTGGCACCAGTACGATTTCCACCACCTTGTCCCGCTGCTGATGCACCGCTTTGTTTGTTACCATCAGCCATTAAGCCATCAAGCAAGCTATCAACAGCTTTACTCTGTTGTTGAGCTGCTGCTTTTGCTTTGGCCTCTGCGGCAGCTTTCGCTTTGGCTTCAGCAGCGGCTTTCGCTTTAGCATCCGCCTCAGCCTTCGCTTTTGCATCTGCTTCAGCTTTTGCTTTAGCATCAGCCTCAGCTTTTGCTTTGGCCTCTTCAGCTTTTTGCTTCGCGGCTAATTCTGCTTGTTTTTTTGCTTCAGCTTCAGCTTGTGCTTTTGCGTCTGCTTGTTCTTTTAAGATACGATCACGCTCTGCTTTCGCTTGTGCAGCCGCTTCTTCTGCCACTTTTTGCTCTTCTTTCGCTTTGGCGGCAGCTAACGCTGCTTCACGTTTTTGAGCTTCTGCTGCCTCTTTTGCTTGTAAACGCTCAACTTCTAAGGTTTTCAATCGTTCTTGTTCTTTCATCTGCTGCTGACGCAACTCTTCTTCTTGTTGCTCAGCACGCGCTTTACGTTCTTGCTCTGCTTTTTGGACGTTAGCTTGTTGTGCTTTTTGCTGATTATACTGTTGCACGACAGCATTAGGATCAACCATAATAGCATCAATAACTTGCCCGTCTTCACCACCGCCGCCACCTAAATCCCATTTCTGAGTTAATGACCCCCAGATAAGCAATGCGATAACAAGCAAATGCAAGGCGGTAGACAAGATAACTGAACCGCTCAATTTACTTCGGATTGGCTTCGTCTTCTTTCCCACGCTATTATCCAAACTTATTTCAACCTATTACATAGGTTGAGTCATTAAACCTACAGATTTGACACCTGCTTGACGTAACATGTTGAGCGCTTTAATTATCTCATCATAAGGAACATCTTTAGCACCGCCAATAAGAAAGACAACTTTCGGATTTTTTTCCAATTGTCGTTTCGCTTCAGCCATAATCTGTTCTTCAGGCAATAATTCTAATATTTCCTGATCAACACGAATATTATATTTTCCAACACCTGCAACTTCGACTATCACTGGGGGATTATCGCTACTTGAAACAGTTTGTGTCTCTGTTGCTTCAGGAAGATCAACCTCAACACTTTGCGAAATAATGGGTGCTGTAGCCATAAAAATAAGCAAAAGCACTAACAATACGTCAAGCAAAGGAACAATGTTAATCTCTGATTTTACGCCTCGGCGGCTACTGCGACCCCGTGCCATCAGCTATCTCCTTCTGCGTTAACTATTTCTTTTCTGCTGAGGCAAAAGCTTGGCGATGTAAAATCGTCAAAAACTCTTCCATAAAGTTATCGTAACTTTGTTCCAGTTTAGTTACACGTTGTGTAAACCGGTTATAAGCCATAACTGCGGGGATCGCCGCAAATAAACCGATAGCTGTTGCAATCAACGCTTCAGCAATGCCGGGTGCGACCATTTGTAATGTTGCTTGTTTAACACTACCTAATGCAATAAATGCATGCATGATCCCCCATACTGTACCGAACAGACCAATATATGGGCTGATAGAACCAACAGTACCAAGGAAAGGAATATGAGTTTCTAGAGATTCTAATTCACGATTGAAAGAAACACGCATTGCTCTTGATGCACCATTTACGACTGCATCTGGGGCATGAACGTTTGCTTGATGTAAACGTGCAAATTCTTTAAAACCGGAATGAAAAATTTGCTCTGAGCCTGATAACTCATCACGACGAGCTTGGCTATCTTTATATAAACGAGCCAAATCAGTACCTGACCAGAATTTATCTTCAAAATCAGCAACTTCACGATCGGCAGCATTCAGGACTTTGGTTCTCTGAATAATAATCGCCCAAGATGCAATAGAAAATCCGATTAAAATCAACATGATCAACTTAACTAAAAGCCCTGCTTTCAGAAAGAGATCGATAACATTCATGTCAGCCACTACTTAAACTCCGCGATAATGGACTTAGGAAGCGCTACAGGCTTCATTTTTAATGAATCTACGCAGACAACGAGCACATCTGCGCTACACAAAACACAACCATCTTGATTAATAAGCTTTTGAGAAAATGTCATTGAAGCACCACGTAATAGGGTAATTTCACTTTCTACTTGTAAAAGCTCATCGAGTCGAGCTGGCGCAATATATTCTATTGATAATTTACGTACAACAAATACAACATGATCATACTCCCGTAAATCATGCTGATGAAAACCTTTTTCTCTGAGTAGTTCTGTTCTGGCGCGTTCAAAATATTTTAGATAGCTAGCGTGATAGACTACACCACCAGCATCAGTATCTTCATAATAAACACGAACAGGCCAAAGAAACTGCATAATATCTTCCTTACATTTTCCGAGTTAAGTCCATAAATAATTAAGCTATAGGTTACTTAACTATACTTAAGAGGTCGCTCTAAGGGAATCATAGTAACGTAAAGAATAGAAAACACAGTTTTCAGGCGCCAATCATAAACTCTTCTTTGCAACACGCAATATGCTTTGTGCTCCGAATAGAAAAAATATTTTTATTAAGACAGCATAAAAATGCTTGCTAATTAGAAATTCATAGATTGTCTTATTTATTAGTATTATTTTTAATGACAAAAAAAACCAGTAACAAGACTGTTTTTTCATATAAATCAATTAATTATTCATGATTTGTGTTTCATGTAGGTAGTGCCATTGCCAACTCATCTCATGAGAATTGCGTCTCAATAGTGCCACTGACTCCCTCATAAGAATTTTCTCATTTTCACTGTGTGTTTCTTGATATCTGACAAAAGCCAAACAATCTGATTGATAAATTATTTTATAATTATCTGTTTTTATTTTCAGACCATGTCTTTTCCCTACATTTTGTCTGAACATCGCGATAACATCATCATAATTCACTGTTTTTCCGTTGATTCCCACCATCGAAAACTCACTAGATAAAATATTTTCTATCTTAGCTATTGCATCAACAGAAAGTGGAGATTGCGTAAAAACAGCTTCAATCTCATCATGTAAAGATTTAATGCTTTCTATAATTGAATTAGTATTAAATTTCATCTTGTATTTCCTGTGTAATGCTTTTTTTCTTTAACGTAAATAATAATGTAAGAGGTAATAGGCCAATTAAAGCGCATATTAAAAACGTCATGCTATAAGCAGTTTGTGGTAAATAAAAAAGAGAGATAATATTAAACAACATAGCGACCATCGTTGCACCAACACTAAAAACCACCTGTCGATTAATATTCCAAATGACACTTGCTTGAACTAATTTTGGTGAACTAAAGTCGTATAATGCCGTTGTTTGTGCAGTATTTGCACCTATTCCCCCACCTATACCAATAATTAAATAAGCAATAACCAATAAAGGTATATCGGTATTACTATTCACAAACGTTAATAAAAAAATACCAATGCTGTGTAATAATAAAGCAAAAATAAATAAGCACTTCATACCTAATTTATTATAAATAGCACCACTTATGATTATTGAAATAAAAGCGCCAATTGCATACAACAACATAAAAATTCCTGTGCTTTGACCTGTGAATTTTAAATATTGTTGTAAATAAAAAATAGCGAGAATATTCACTCCAGTAAAAATACCAGGAATACAATAATAAATAAAAATAGAGAGTGATAGATTTCTATTTTTCAATAATGCTAAATTAATAACGGGTGATAAATGATGTCGATAATGGCAATAATAGAGTACGACAAAGCTCACTAAAAATATGGCTATAAGTAAAGCAAGCAATGTTGAGTGATATTCACCATAAGCAGATAAAGCGAACAACCCAGATACAATGATCAAGCTAATAAGAATGACACCTTTGATATCAGGTATCGTATTTTCTTTAGATAATGGCTCTTTTACCCAAATAAATGCTAGAAATGCAGTTAATAATGAGAACGGAATATTGCTATAAAAGACCCAACGCCATGAAACTGTATCAACAATAAATCCACCTAAAGTGGGTGATATTGCTGGGGCTATCAGGGCTATTCCCATAATAAAAGTTGAGATCTTGCTTCTCTCATCCCCTTGAAAATATTGAAAAGTTAATGCCTGCCCAATTGGAATTAATAGCCCCCCGCTTACCCCTTGAATAAAGCGCCAAAAAATAAGCTCACTAAAAGAGTGTGAATATCCCACTAGTGCTACAGACAAACTAAACATCAACATTGATGTTACCATTAATGCTTTAATTCCAAAGCGTTGAGATAGCCAGTGACTTAATGGAATAATTAATGTTAATCCCAAAATATAACTATTTGAAACCCATGTAACAGAAACGATTGAAATCTGCATATCGTCAGCGATTGCAGGTAATGCAATCGCTGACATAAAAATATTAATACAATCTATAAAGAAACCTAGTAGAAATATAGATGCAATTCGATAGCGATAAGTCATAAAAATCCTCCGTACATAGAGTACGGAAGATTGACGAATTTCGTCTATCTGACAAAATAGAACTTATTGTTTAATCAGAGTAAACAATCATGCAAAACCAAATTGATCGCATTCGCTCTTTTATTGCTGTTGTTGATACAGGATCATTTACTCAGGCGGCAAAATATCTGCGCCTAAGTAAATCGATGGTAAGTATTCATATCAAAACATTAGAAACAGAATTAGACGTCTCACTCCTCAATCGTAATACTCGACGCTTTTCACTGACTGAAACAGGTGAAATGCTTTATCAAGATTTTCGCCTTGTATTAAGTCAATTAGAACAAACCTTAGATAAAGCGCGATTAGGACAGCAAGATTTGCAAGGATCGTTGCGATTAAGCTCAACGGCTGAATTTGGCGAACATTACATTTTGCCATTACTTAATCGATTTATGCAATTACACCCAAAACTAAAAGTACAATATGCATTTAATTCTTCTATCGAAGATTTAATCAATCATAAACTTGATCTTGCTGTTCGCCTTGGTTTATTAAAAGACAGTAATTATCGTTCTACAAAATTGGCCAATTATGAGATAAATTTAGTGATAACACCTGATTTGTTGAAAAATTTTTCAATAAAAACAATTAACGATTTAAACACTGTTCCTTATTTAGCAAATAGTAATTTACGTCAAAGTAAGCTTTCATCGTCTTCAGAATTTAATACCCTACTCTCTCAGTTAGCTCAAGATGCTTATTTTGAAACAAACACTATTGCAGCATTAAAAAAAATGGTGCTAGCCCACTCTGGGATGGCTATTTTGCCACATTGGTATATTCATCAAGAATTATTAGAAAAAAAATTAGTCGTGTTATTTCCTGAAATTCCACTCTTAAAACAATCCGTTAATATTATTTTTCCTTATAGTGAGTATATTCCAAGAAAAACGCGTTTATTTATTGATTATCTGAAAGAGAATATCCAGTTATAACGTGAGAATATAGAAGTGCTTAAAAGGAGAATTTAGAAAAGAAAACACCTTATTTCTTTTTCATTACATGATCAGAAATAAGGTGTTTTTTTATAAGAAGAAATAAATTAGCCCAACAACTAGAATAATAATTGCAGGGATTGGGTGTAATAAACATTTTGCGATGTTATGTTTAGGCCGGAATGCTAAACCAAAAGTCGCACCTGCACACACAGACCAAATTAGTAATATACCTTGCCAAATAGCCAATGAACTTGTGTTCGCTGCAAATCGACTAGGATCCCACATAACACAAAATGCCATGACCAACGCCATGATTAAAACAAGAGCCCTAATAGGGCCCTTGTCTAATAGTTGGTAGCTTTTATCCAACATTATTCTTCACTTTCTGAAGTTTTTTTTGCTTCAGCATGCTCGTAAGCCAGTCCTGCGATCACCGCAATACTACAAGCGAAGAGTGTGCCTAGAAGCCATGCAAAATACCACATTCTCTATGCTCCTTAGTAAAGAGTATGATTATTACCTTCGATAAATTTCTTATCGAGGCGACCATGCATTTTCCAGTAACACCAGATAGTGTAAAGGAGAACGATAGGTACAAAGATAATCGCAACAACGGTCATTACTTGCAGAGTAAACAAGCTAGAAGTTGCATCCCACATTGTTAAGCTCACATCTGGGAATGTGCTCGACGGCATCACAAATGGGAACATAGTTGCACCACAAGTCAGGATAACACATGCAATTGTCAGTGAAGTGAACAGGAATGCCCAACCACCTTTATTTGCTTTAGTGGCAACAATTGCCAGTAATGGAGATAACAGACCTAAGGCCGGCAATACCCATAATACTGGATAGTTGTTGTAGTTAGTCATCCAAGCACCTGCTTCGTGAGAAACAGTTTTCAGTAGTGGAGATGAAGGGCCTGCTGTATCAATAGCACTAGTCACAATGAAGCCATCGATACCATAGATTAACCACACACCCGCTACCGCAAAAGCAATGAAAGTAATTAAAGAGGTAATGTAAGTTGCTTTACGAGTACGCTCATGTAACTCACCAGTAGTACGCATTTGAAGATAGCTTGCACCGTGTGCAACGATCATCATTAAGCTAATAATACCTGCGAGTAAACCGTATGGGTTTAATAGACTTAACAGGTTAATCAGCGCATTAGTCGTACCGTTATAAGATACACGTTGCATACTATCGACTTCTAATGGAACACCTTGTAACAGGTTACCAAAAGCGACACCGATAACTAGCGGCGGAACAAAGCTACCAATAAAGATACCCCAATCCCACATACCACGCCATTTCGGAGACTCTAGTTTAGAACGGTAGTCAAAGCCAACTGGACGGAAGAATAATGCTGCCAGTACGAAAATCATACCGAAATAGAAACCAGAGAATGCCGCAGCATAAACCATTGGCCATGCAGCGAATAACGCACCACCCGCTGTGATTAACCAAACTTGGTTACCATCCCAGTGAGGCGCAACAGAGTTAATCAAAATACGGCGTTCTGTATCATCTTTCGCGATAACGCGTAATAACACACCAACACCCATATCAAAACCATCAGTGACTGCAAAGCCGATCAGTAAGATACCAATCAGTAGCCACCAAACAAACCGCAATACTTCATAATCAAACATAGTGGACTCCTGTGTTACTTACTTTGTGCAGAAGAAGCTGTCTTCTGTTCAAAGTGATAGCGACCCGTCTTCAGGCTACTTGGGCCAAGGCGACCAAATTTGAACATCAGGAACATTTCAGCAATTAGGAACAAGGTATACAGACCACAGATAAGTCCCATAGATACTAGAATATCAGCCTGTGTCAATGAAGAAGTTGCTACTGCTGTAGGCAAGATTTCACCAATCGCCCATGGTTGACGTCCATATTCTGCAACAAACCAACCTGCTTCCACTGCGATCCATGGTAATGGAATACTAAACAGGGCAGCACGCAGTAACCATTTGTAGTTACCAATGCGGTTAGACAGAACAGTCCAGAAGGAAATCGCAACAACCAGTAACATCAGGAAGCCTGCGGCAACCATGATACGGAATGACCAGAACAGAGGTGCGACATTAGGGATGGTGTCTTTTGCAGCAGATTTGATTTGCTCTTCTGTTGCATCAACAACTTTATCAGTATAACGCTTAAGTAATAAGCCATAGCCTAAATCTTGTTTCGCGTCATTAAATGCGGCACGAATAGCAGGATCGGTATTACCGGCGCGCAGTTCGCTTAATAATTCGTATGCTTTCATACCATTACGAATACGAACTTCATGCTGGCTCATCAGATCATTAAGACCTAACACTGGCGTATCAAAAGAACGCGTTGCAATAATCCCCATAACATAAGGAATTTGTAATGCGAACGAGTTTTCCATTTTTTCTTGATTAGGGAATGCAATCAAATTGAATGCAGCTGGCGCTGCTTCTGTATGCCATTCACCTTCAATCGCAGCCAGTTTGGTTTTCTGTACGTCACCCATTTCGTAACCAGATTCATCACCCAGTACGATAACAGATAATACAGCAGCGATACCAAAAGTAGCAGCAACTGCGAAAGAACGTTTTGCAAAACCAATATCACGACCTTTGAGTAGGTAGTAAGAGCTGATACCCAAAACAAAGAATGCACCAGTACAGTAACCCGCAGCAACGGTGTGAACAAATTTAACTTGAGCGACAGGGTTTAAAACCAGATCAGCAAAACTCAACATTTCCATTCGCATGGTTTCAAAGTTGAAGTCTGCAGCGACAGGGTTTTGCATCCAACCATTCGCAACGAGGATCCACAGTGCAGAGAAGTTAGAACCGAAAGCAACTAACCAAGTTACCATTAAGTGCTGCTTCTTGCCTAAACGATCCCACCCGAAGAAGAATAATCCGACGAAAGTTGATTCTAAGAAGAATGCCATCAGACCTTCGATTGCTAAAGGCGCACCGAAGATATCACCAACGTAATGAGAGAAATATGACCAGTTAGTACCGAATTGGAACTCCATGGTCAAACCAGTTGCGACACCCAGAGCAAAGTTAATACCGAATAACTTACCCCAGAACTTTGTCATATCTTTGTAAACTTGTTTGCCAGACAGGACGTATATCGTTTCCATGATCGCCAGCATAAACGCCATACCGAGCGTTAATGGGACAAACAGGAAGTGATACATCGCTGTTAAGGCAAACTGTAACCGTGACAGTTCGACAATATCAAACATCTTGACTCCTTGCTCCTAGCAGGAAGACACCGACTTGCGGCAACCCGACTTTATTAAATTATAAAGCCTCATAACTACCAGCAATAAATGCCTCTAAAAACAACAACGAATATTAAAGACCAAAAACACAATACCTTACAAATAGTACGCTTATATTTACATATAATAAATATATTTTGCGTGACCCAGATTTGAATTCTGAGCTTAGGTCAACAATACGACTTTTAGGTTTGTAACAGCATATTTGATCGTGTGCCAATTTAAGCATATTCAGAAATTTTTGCCACAATTAATAACTTGACCTACATCAAAAAAACACTTTAATGTTAACTAGTTGCGAATAAATTACCCAATAGTTACCATTGTGTTAATGCCATGTTGTTTTTATTTTTAAGTGTAATTTATCTCCTTATATTTTCCATAATAAAATTAACTTTTTATTTTCATAAAAGACCTAAAAATAAACACATTTAGTTGTGTTTTATTAATTTTAATATCAAAATCATTTTTTTTCAGGTAAAAAATAAATATTTTAAAAAAATAATATATTAATTAATAAGTTGAAATTTACAAATATGTAAATACAGAAAATGATTTTTTATTAATTTATCAAATTAAAATAAAAATAAAACCTAATAGTGATTATCTATTTTTAATATTAACTACTATTTACTTTGTTTTATATTTTAGATTAGTAAATTGTAATAAATCTGTATTATATATCTAAATCGCAAAATAACAATTTAATGACTAGAAAAATAAACATTTAAATCAACAAGATAGATGAAGTCAAAAAACAATCAATTCAATACTATAAAAAAGAATTTTCACTTTTCTTTATTGAATTTTATTCTTTAAGTGGAATATTCTTCATAACAATTATAAGCATTTCATCATTACATTTTATAGGTGTAAATGGACACCTGTTCGGCGTTAATCCACTTTTTGATGCCCAATCATAATAAAAGAATTTTTTCTCATATAACCCCTCTTACCACTCCTCCTTTTCGCTAACTCATTAACATGTTTAAAAAAACATCTTCTTAGTAAAAATGAGCCTTACAGCGATATCTAAGCGTAGATGTAGACACTGTTATTACAATATTTATAGAAAAACACATGATAATATCAACATAAAATAACGATTTATTTTCTTTTGTTAGTATGTTTTGCATCTAAAAACATGCATTTAAAATAGTATTTTTAATAATACATAATGAATATTCATAACATTTATCATTATTTTTAGTTTATGAAAAAAACTATGAAAAGAAAAAAAGAACTTTTGTATAAATAATCATATTAAAAAAGACAATATAAAACAATATGTTAGTATAAAACGATAGAGATACTTGATGTATTAATTACCGACTCGTAATAAGTATAGGTATTTAAATGAAACTAGATATAAAAAATGCCAGTCTCCTTTTAAGAAACTGGCATTTAAGATAGTATCAACCTGAAATTATTAACAGTATTGTTACTTACTTAATCATTGATTTAATTGCTTCACCAATGTCTGCTAAGCTACGCACTGTTTTAACACCCGCAGCTTCAAGTGCTGCAAATTTCTCATCAGCGGTACCTTTACCGCCCGCAATAATAGCTCCCGCATGTCCCATACGTTTACCTTTAGGGGCTGTCACACCAGCGATGTAACCGACAACTGGCTTAGTTACGTGATCTTTGATATAAGCAGCCGCTTCTTCTTCCGCTGTACCACCAATTTCACCGATCATCACAATGGCTTCTGTTTGAGGATCGTCTTGGAATAGCTTCAGAATATCAATAAAGTTAGAGCCTGGAATTGGGTCACCACCAATCCCAACACACGTTGATTGGCCTAAGCCAACATCCGTTGTTTGCTTAACAGCCTCATAAGTTAATGTCCCTGAGCGAGATACAATTCCCACTTTACCAGGCAAATGAATATGACCAGGCATGATACCAATTTTACATTCACCTGGCGTGATAACACCTGGGCAGTTAGGGCCAATCATACGTACGCCAGCTTCATCTAATTTTACTTTTATCGTTAGCATATCCAGTGTAGGAATACCTTCTGTAATAGTAATGATGAGTTTAATGCCAGCATCAATCGCTTCTAAGATTGAGTCTTTACAAAATGGTGCAGGTACATAAATAACTGTCGCCGTAGCACCTGTCGCCTCAACCGCTTCGCGTACAGTATTAAATACAGGAAGACCTAAGTGAGTTGTCCCCCCTTTACCCGGTGTAACACCACCAACCATTTGTGTACCATAAGCAATTGCTTGCTCAGAGTGGAATGTTCCTTGGCTACCAGTAAAACCTTGGCAAATTACTTTAGTATTTTTATCGATTAAAATAGACATTATTTTGCCTCCGCTGCTGCAACAACTTGTTTCGCGGCATCAGTTAGACTTTTCGCTGCGATAATATTTAATCCACTATCCGCTAATTTCTGGGTGCCTAACTCTGCATTGTTTCCTTCAAGACGAACAACCACAGGAACATTAACGCCAACTTCTTCAACTGCGCCAATAATACCGTCTGCGATTAAGTCACAACGAACAATACCGCCAAAAATGTTGACTAATACAGCACTGACATTTTCATCTGACAAAATAATTTTAAATGCTTCTGTTACACGCTCTTTTGTTGCGCCACCACCTACATCGAGGAAGTTAGCGGGCTCGCCACCGTGAAGTTTAACAATATCCATCGTCCCCATTGCTAAACCTGCACCATTGACCATACAACCAATGTTGCCGTCTAATGAAACGTAGTTCAATTCCCACTGTGCAGCTTGCGCTTCACGCGGATCTTCTTGCGATGGATCATGCAGTTCGCGCATTTCAGGTTGGCGATATAATGCATTGCTATCTACACCTAATTTGCCATCAAGACAAATCAGATCATCTTCTTTCGTAATAACCAGAGGATTAATTTCAATTAGCGCAAGATCACGCTCTAAGAAAATAGTGGCTAATCCCATAAAGATTTTAGCAAATTGACTGACTTGCTTACCTTTTAAACCCAGTTTAAAGGCAAGTTCTCTTCCCTGATAAGGCATAGGGCCTGTCAGTGGATCAATAATTGCGCGATGAATAAGTTCTGGCGTTTCTTCCGCCACTTTTTCAATTTCTACGCCACCTTCAGTTGAAGCCATAAAGACAACGCGACGGGTACCACGGTCAATAACCGCACCAAGATAAAGCTCTTTAGCGATATCAGTTGCAGCTTCAACCAAAATCTGTGTGACAGGCTGACCGTTAGCGTCTGTTTGATAAGTCACTAAACGTTTGCCTAACCATTGTTCAGCAAATGCGCGGATCTCTTCTTTAGATTTAACGACTTTTACGCCGCCCGCTTTACCACGTCCACCCGCGTGAACCTGACATTTCACAACCCAAGGGCCTTGACCAATTTTTGATGCAGCTTCTTCTGCCTCGCGCGGTGTGGAACAGGCGAAACCAGCAGGTGCTGGTAATCCATACCGTGTGAAAAGCTGTTTTGCCTGATACTCGTGTAAATTCATGATGTTCTATCCATAATCTTGTTGAAAGTCGGGCTTTCTTATTTTTTTGACTATAAGCCAGAGAAATCTGACTTCACGAACACACTGTACTTCTTTGATGCTTGTGTCTGTTGCTAAGTAGGCAGGAGGAGCATCTCCTGCCTAAAAGCGATATTTATTACCTATACATCCAGTAATAAACGGGCTGGATCTTCTAGCATCTCTTTAACGGTGACTAAGAAACCGACAGACTCACGACCATCAATTAAACGGTGGTCATAAGACAACGCTAGATACATCATAGGAAGAATAACAACCTGACCATCGACAGCCATTGGGCGATCTTTAATAGCATGCATCCCTAAAATGGCACTTTGTGGTGGGTTGATAATAGGTGTTGACATTAATGAACCGAAAACACCCCCATTTGTGATAGTGAAGTTACCCCCCGTTAAATCTTCAACGGTTAACTTACCGTCACGACCTTTTACTGCTAATGCTTTGATATTTTTCTCAATATCCGCCATGCTCATTGCATCTGCATCACGTAATACTGGCGTTACTAGCCCACGAGGTGTTGATACCGCAATGCTGATATCGAAATAGTTGTGATAAACCACATCAGTGCCATCAATAGACGCATTCACTTCTGGATAGCGTTTCAGTGCTTCAACAACCGCTTTAATATAGAAAGACATAAAGCCTAAACGAACACCATGACGTTTTTCGAAAGCCTCACCGTATTGAGCACGTAAATCTTTGATGGGTTGCATGTTGATTTCGTTAAACGTTGTCAACATTGCAGTAGTGTTTTTCGCTTCTAATAAACGCTCTGCAACACGTTTACGTAAACGTGTCATTGGTACACGTTTTTCACTACGGTGAGATAACGGAGCTTGAGAAACCTCTGCTACAGGTTGTGCTGTTGATTTATTAGCAACATGACCTTCGATATCTTGACGAGTTAAACGTCCACCAACACCACTGCCTTTTACATCCGCAGGGTTAATATCGTGTTCAGCGACTAAACGACGCGCTGTTGGGCTGAGTGCATCATTATTGCCTTTTTCAGCGATATCAGCACTTTGGCGCTGGGCTGGTGTGCTATCTTGAGCGGGTTTTACATCAGCTGGAATGCCAGTGCTATCACCTAAACGAATTCGACCCAATAGTTGGCGAGAGCCAACAGTAGCGCCTTCTTCTTCAAGAATACTTTCTAAAACCCCTGCTTCACTGGCAGGTACTTCTAAAACGACTTTATCTGTTTCAATTTCAACCAGCACTTCATCGCGTTGAATGCTATCACCAGGTTTTTTATGCCAAGTTGCGACCGATGCGTCAGCAACTGATTCAGGGAGATCCGGTACTAGAATATCTACACTACTCATTTTCTATCCTTATTTATTCAACTTTCAGTGCGTCTTCAACCAGAGCTTTTTGTTGCTCCTGATGAACAGAGGTATAACCAACTGCTGGAGAGGCTGATGCAGGACGTCCTGCATAACGTAATGTTGCGCCTGTAGGAATAGCATCACGGAAATTATGCTGACTACAGTACCAAGCACCTTGATTCAGAGGCTCTTCTTGACACCAAACGAAATCTTTTACATGAGTGTAAGGAGCAAGAATTTGCGCAATATCTTCGTGTGGGAATGGATAAAGCTGTTCAATACGAATAATGGCAACGTTATTTTGCTCATTAGCACGACGTTGTTCTAATAAATCGTAGTAAACTTTACCGGAACACATCACAACACGTTTCACTTCAGCAGGTTTTAAATCATCCATTTCACCAATGACTGGTAAGAATTTACCATTAGCTAATTCATCCAATTCAGAAACAGCTAATGGATGGCGTAACAGTGATTTTGGTGACATAACGATAAGTGGGCGACGCATACCACGCAACGCTTGACGGCGCAACATATGGTAAACCTGTGCCGGTGTTGATGGCACACAAACCTGCATATTTTGTTCTGCACACAATTGTAGATAACGTTCTAAACGCGCAGAAGAGTGTTCTGGTCCTTGACCTTCATAACCGTGTGGTAACAACATTACTAAACCACACATACGACCCCATTTTTGCTCACCAGAACTAATAAATTGGTCGATAACAACTTGAGCTACGTTAGCGAAATCACCAAACTGTGCTTCCCAAATAGTCAGCCCACGAGGTTCTGTTGTCGCATAGCCATATTCAAATGCAAGCACTGCTTCTTCTGTTAATACAGAATCCCAGACATTAAATTGTCCTTGAGCATTGTGAATATTCGCCAATGGCACATAAACAGAACCATTAGTTTGATTATGAATAACGGCATGACGATGGAAGAACGTACCACGTCCCGCATCTTCACCAGAAAGGCGAATAGTAATACCTTGATCAACTAAAGTGGCATACGCTAATGTTTCTGCGGCCCCCCAATCAAGAAGCTTCTCACCTTCCGCCATAACGGCACGATCAGCGTAAATTTTCTCAACACGGGATTGCATCACAATTTCTGACGGAACAGTACTGACTTTGCGAGCAAGATCTTGTAAGCGCGTTTTTTCTACTTTATGTGGGTATTCTTCATTCCATTCGTGATTCAAATACGGTTCCCATGTGTAAGAATGTAACCCCATTGGACGATATTCTTCAACAACACAATCACCGCGATCTAACGCATCACGATAAAGATTAACCAGCTCTGTTACATCATTAGCATCAAGCAATGATTGCTCAACCAGTTTATCTGCATAAATTTTACGTGGTGTTGGGTGTTTCTTGATTTTTTGATACATCAGAGGCTGAGTCGCATTTGGCTCATCCGCTTCGTTGTGACCATGGCGACGGTAACAAACTAAATCAATCATCACATCACGTTTAAAGGTATTACGGAAATCCAATGCAAGGCGAGTCACAAAAGCAACGGCTTCAGGATCATCTGCATTAACGTGGAAAATTGGTGCCTGAACCATTTTCACAATATCAGTACAATATTGTGTTGAACGAGCATCTTTTGGATTTGATGTTGTGAAACCAACTTGGTTATTGATAACAATACGAACTGTACCACCTACTTCATAACCACGCGCTTGAGACATATTCAAGGTTT
This sequence comes from Proteus sp. G2300, assembly GCF_009915965.1. NCBI lineage: Bacteria > Pseudomonadati > Pseudomonadota > Gammaproteobacteria > Enterobacterales > Morganellaceae > Proteus > Proteus sp. G2300. The sequence goes on along the minus strand of NZ_JAABNK010000025.1, from coordinate 103,148 downwards.
CTTGAACAACCCCTTGACCTGTCACCGCCGCATCGCCATGAATAGTGATAGGAAGCACCATATTGCTCCGTGCTTCATCTAAACGATCGCGACGAGCACGCACAGAACCAATAACAACTGGGCTAACAATCTCTAGGTGAGATGGGTTAAAGGCTAGTGCAAGATGGACTTGAGCCCCTTCTGTCGCAAAATCAGATGAAAAACCTTGGTGGTATTTAACATCACCTGTTCCCAGATGTTCTTTATGAATACCCGCAAATTCATCAAATAAATCAGCGGGTTTTTTACCCAGGATATTAACAAGAACGTTCAAGCGACCGCGGTGCGCCATACCAAGAACCACTTCGCGAGTGTCTTGTTTACCTGCATGACGAATTAAATCTTTTAACATTGGAATTAATGCATCACCACCTTCTAAAGAGAAGCGTTTTGCACCAGGGAATTTTGCACCTAAATAGCGTTCTAACCCTTCAGCGGCTGTTAGCTCTGCTAGGAAGCGTAACTTTTCTTCTTTAGTGAACTGATCAGCAACATTGACTGATTCTAAACGTTGTTGGATCCAGCGTTTTTCTTCAGTATTAGTGATGTGCATATACTCTGCACCGATTGAACCGCAATAAATACGTTTCAGTGCTTCATATAAATCACCTAATTTCATCGTTTCTTTGCCGATAGCAAAAGAACCGACGTTGAAGGTTTCTTCAAAGTCTTCTTTAGTGAGGTTATGAAAAGCAGGATCTAAATCTGGAACAGATTCTTGTTTCCATAAACCAAGCGGATCGAGATTAGCATTTTGGTGACCACGAAAACGAAAGGCATTAATGAGCTGCAAAACTTTAACTTGTTTTGAGTCCATTGCCGGATCGCTTACCGAGGTATGATATCGAGTGGATTCTTTTGCGAGGCGTCTGAAGTAGTCGCGGGTTTGAGAATGCGACTGTTCTACGCCTTGATTTGCGGGCAGTTGTTGAAAAATTTCTCTCCAACTTTCGTCAACAGAGTTTGGGTCAGTTAGGTAATCTTCATAGATATCTTCTATGTAAGACTGATTCTCTCCTGCTAGAAAAGTTGATTCTAGCCAGTCCTTCATTGCGCCGTTCTGCATTATGATCCCTTAAGCTATACAGCTTTAGTTCGCCGTGGATAACTAATACCGTGATTAAACGGTGTCGATTGCAAGGTTCTCTTATGACCCGCTATCTCGCAGGTTCTTTAAATATGGAGCTTTAGCTCTCAAGGAACCTTTAAGCACTGTCTTACAGTGTTTAAAGGCGCCTTATTCTTTTTACCGCAAACGCCCAACTTAGTTTTTCCATTAACCGCCCTAACTATTTTAGGGCGGTTATTATTTTATGCACTACGTTTTAACAACATCGACTTAATATGACCAATCGCTTTCGTCGGATTGAGTCCTTTTGGACATACGCTGACACAATTCATAATGCCATGACAACGGAATACGCTGAACGCATCGTTAAGATCATCAAGACGAGATTCTGTTTCTGTATCACGACTGTCAATCAAGAAACGATAAGCAGCTAACAATCCAGCAGGCCCGATAAACTTATCTGGATTCCACCAAAATGACGGGCAAGAGGTTGAACAACAAGCACAAAGGATACAATCGTAAAGTCCATCAAGCTTTTCGCGTTGTTCTGGTGACTGTAGGTTCTCACGAGCAGGAGGGTTCTTGCCATTATTAATTAAATACGGACGAATTTTCTCATACTGTGTATAGAACTGAGTCATATCCACTATTAAATCACGAATGACTGGTAAACCAGGTAACGGTCTGATCACAATTTTCTTACTTCCTTTCTGTAAAGATGAAATAGGTGTGATACAAGCCAAACCATTTTTACCATTCATGTTTACGCCATCTGAGCCGCAAACACCTTCACGACAAGAACGACGGAACGATAAGGTAGGATCTTTTTCCTTTAATTGAATTAATGCATCCAATAGCATCATGTCACGCCCTTCAGGAACTTCGAGGGTGTAATCTTGCATATGCGGCGCATTGTCAACGTCGGGATTGTAACGATAAATAGAAAATTCAAGTTTCATATTTGAGTCTCCGCAACTTCAATAACACCGCTAATTAATATGTACGCACTTTTGGTGGGAAAGCTTCACGCAGTTTTGGCTGCATATTCACTTCACGGCGTGTCATTGTTTCGGTTTGCGGTTGATATAATGTATGGCATAACCAGTTCGCATCATCACGTTCTGGGAAATCGAAACGGCTATGAGCACCACGACTTTCAGTACGGAAATTCGCAGATACCGCAGTGGCATAAGCTGTTTCCATCAAGTTGTCTAATTCTAAGCATTCAATACGCTGTGTATTAAATTCACTTGAATTATCATCGAGTCGTGCATTTTGTAAGCGCTCACGAATGACTTTCAGTTCTTCTAAGCCTTTTGCCATTGCATCACCTTCACGGAATACCGAGAAGTTATGTTGCATACAAGATTGCAGTGCTTTACGGATCTCAACAGGATCTTCACCAGAACGGTTGTTTTCCCAGCGGTGTAAACGAGTTAATGCAGCTTCAACATCGGAGTCACTGGCATCGCGCATTGTGCCTTGTTCCATCAGTGATTCTTTTAAATGAACACCGGCTGAACGACCGAATACAACGAGGTCTAACAGTGAGTTACCCCCTAAACGGTTTGCACCATGAACAGAAACACAAGCGATTTCACCAACAGCAAACAATCCTGGAATAACCACATCTTCGCCCTTTTCATTCACACGAATGGCTTGACCAGTCACCTTCGTTGGGATCCCTCCCATCATATAGTGACAAGTAGGAATAACAGGAATTGGCTCTTTAACTGGGTCAACATGTGCGAATGTACGAGAAAGATCGAGAATACCCGGTAAACGTGATTCAAGGACCTCTTTACCCAGATGATCAAGTTTCAATTTCGCATGAGGACCCCAAGGGCCATCACAACCACGACCTTCACGAATTTCAATCATGATTGAACGAGCCACTACGTCACGACCCGCAAGGTCTTTGGCATTTGGTGCATAACGCTCCATAAAGCGTTCACCGTCTTTATTCAACAGATATCCGCCTTCACCACGGCAACCTTCAGTCACTAATACACCTGCACCTGCGATGCCTGTTGGATGGAATTGCCACATTTCCATATCTTGTAGTGGAACACCTGCACGAACGGCCATACCGACACCATCACCTGTATTGATATGCGCATTCGTGGTGGATTGATAAATACGACCAGCACCGCCCGTAGCTAAAATAGTGGCATTAGCTTTGAAATAAACCACTTCACCGGTTTCAATGCAAATTGCAGTACACCCGACAATATCACCATCTTGGTTTTTCACGAGATCCAGTGAGTACCACTCAGAAAAGATAGTTGTGTGATTTTTTAAATTTTGCTGATATAGGGTATGCAATAATGCGTGCCCAGTACGGTCAGCCGCTGCCGCAGTACGTGCCGCTTGTTCGCCACCAAAGTTCTTAGATTGACCACCAAATGGACGTTGATAAATACGGCCATCATCTAAGCGAGAAAATGGAAGCCCCATATGTTCCAGTTCTAAAATTGCTTCAGGACCGGTTTTACACATATATTCGATAGCATCTTGGTCACCGATATAGTCGGAACCTTTTACGGTATCGTACATGTGCCATTCCCAGTTGTCCTCATGGGTATTACCAAGTGCAACAGTGATACCTCCTTGAGCGGAAACAGTATGAGAACGAGTAGGAAAAACTTTAGAAATCAGTGCACAAGACAGACCCATTTGAGAAATCTGTAAAGCGGCACGCATACCGGCACCACCTGCACCAATAACAACTGCATCAAACTCTCTTACTGGCAGATTCATTACACACCCCACACCACAATTGTTCCATAAATAAGATAAACCAACAGCGCAACAACAATAATCAGTTGTAAAGTCAGGCGTAATGCCAGAGGTTTAATATAGTCCGTTAACACCTGCCACATTCCGATCCACGCATGAATAAGAATAGAAAGCAGAGTCAAAATGGTGAACACTTTGGTTAAGGATGAGCTAAAGAACCCACGCCATACTTCATAGGTAATTTCTGTGGTTGCAATAAAACCCACAAGGTAAAGAACATATAAAACGATGATGATGGCTGAGGCACGCAGAAATAACCAATCCTGTATGCCAGTACGGCCTAAAGTAGAAGAATTACTTACCATACTAAAACCCCCGCCAATATTGATAAAATAACCGTAATAATCATGGATGCAGCCGCCGAATTGCGACCTACAACCAAGGTTTCATCAATAAAGCCGAAGTCCATTAGCATATGGCGAATACCACCACAAATATGGTAGGCCAATGCCGTTAGGATGCCCCACAAAATAAACTTTGCGAAGAAACCAGTCATGATTTCAGCTGCTTGCTGAAAACCTTCAGGAGAGGAGAGAGAGGTGCCAAGTAACCACAGTAAGATACCCACTGCGACTAACATGATAACCCCAGAGACACGATGCAAGATCGATGCGATAGCAGGGAGTGGAAACTGTATCGTCTGTAAATCCAGATTGACAGGTCTTTGTTTTTTCACAATTTATGCCCACACAGCTTTTATAATTTTTCCTTCCTCCGGACCTGGATGGAAATCAAACAGCGAATGGGGTACAAAGGCACATTTTAAGTAAAATGTTAAATCCGTCTATTTTACAGAAAGTGTGGATTCGTTACGCTGGTTCTCCATACAACAACGGTTCCGGAGACCTGCGCGCAGTATAAGTGCTTCACAAACTTATTACAATTACCACACAACTTGTGTGCCCGACATTTGCCTCGAACAGTGAGAAGGATCACTATTTAATACATCTGATGCAAAAATGATTATCACTTTTGACACATGTACAACATTTTTATTACATTTACTGCATTATTTTAATGTTTATGTTTTTTTTGTGCGCAAACTCGCTTCCAGAAACCTCAAACTTGTGTAAAAGTGTTAGCAGTACTAATTCTAAGAGCATTGCATAAAAAAGCACCTAAAAAACATAACATCAAAAGCTCCTTAACATAAGTGACACACTATAGACCTAGGCATGACGGGCATTAAATAAAACTCATCTGGGTACCTTACATCAACTATAGTTTCACTATCGAAGTGCATCTTTATGAAGATACCCTCGACTTTGTTAGGAGACATATAAGCGCTAAGGAGATTATAAATGGCTGATAACAAAGCTAAGCTAACGATTGATGAAACATCTGTAGACTTGGACGTTCTATCCCCTACACTCGGTTCCAAAGTTATTGATATTCGTACTCTCGGCTCCAAAGGTTATTACACCTATGATCCCGGCTTTACCTCAACCGCATCTTGTGAGTCAAAAATCACCTATATTGATGGTGAAAACGGTATCTTACTTCACCGTGGTTTCCCTATCGGGCAATTAGCGACAGAATCAACATACTTGGAAGTTTGCTATATCCTTCTATATGGTGAAGCACCAACGCAGGAGCAATACGATAAATTTAAAACGACGGTTACTCGCCATACCATGATCCATGAACAAATTACTCGGCTGTTCAATGGGTTCCGTCGTGACTCACATCCAATGGCTGTATTGTGTGGTGTGACAGGGGCTTTAGCTGCGTTCTATCATGACGCACTGGATGTCAGTAACCCAGTTCACCGCGATATCACAGCTTATCGTCTATTATCCAAAATGCCGACAGTCGCGGCAATGTGTTACAAATACTCTATTGGTCAACCGTTCGTTTATCCAAAAAATGACCTTTCTTATGCTGGTAACTTCTTACACATGATGTTTGCAACACCGTGTGAAGAGTATGTGGTCAATCCAGTACTTGAACGTGCAATGGATAGAATTTTTATTCTTCATGCTGATCACGAACAAAATGCATCAACATCTACAGTACGTACCGCAGGCTCTTCTGGTGCAAATCCATTTGCCTGTATTGCAGCAGGTATCGCGTCACTTTGGGGACCAGCTCATGGTGGTGCAAACGAAGCGTGTCTACGTATGCTAGAAGAGATCAAAACCGTTGAACACATTCCTGAATTCATTAAACGTGCAAAAGATAAAAATGACTCCTTCCGTTTAATGGGCTTTGGTCACCGTGTTTACAAGAACTATGATCCTCGTGCAACAGTTATGCGTGAAACCTGTCATGAAGTGTTAAAAGAATTAAACCTCAATGACAGCTTACTTGAAGTGGCAATGGAATTAGAACGTATTGCCCTAAACGACCCGTATTTTATTGAGAAAAAACTGTACCCTAACGTTGACTTTTACTCTGGTATTATCCTTAAAGCGTTAGGTATTCCATCGAATATGTTTACTGTTATTTTTGCTATTGCACGTACAATTGGTTGGATTGCTCACTGGAATGAAATGCACGAAGATGGTTTGAAAATTGCGCGTCCTCGTCAGCTTTATACCGGTTATGATGAACGCAAATTTAAAAGTGAAATTAAAAAGAAATAATTGAGGTTTATTAATTATTTATCTTGCTAAGCCCCGTTTAAATCGGGGCTTTATGTTTTAAAGTTATCGATAAAATCCAATCAGCTTTTCAAATATTCTTGCGGTGTTTGCCCTGTCATTTTTTTGAAAAAAGTAATAAAGGCGCTGTCACTGGCAAATCCTAATATCTGGCTAATATCAATATAGCGATGATGGGTAGCTAATAATTCAATTGCTTTCATTAATCGCCATTGTTGGCGCCATTGTTGATAACTCAACCCCGTTTCTTTGTAAAATAAGCGTGTAATAGTTTTTTCACTCGCCCCGACACATTTCGCCATTTCTTGTAACGGTGGTGGCAAATCATCAAATGATAAACGCTTTAATCGCCTATCTTTCGGCATAGATAAATGATTAGGTTGCCGTTGTGCATATGCTATTTCATCAAAGAAAACCGCTAATAGATTTGCATAACGCCCTTCTTCCCATTGCGTATCAAAATCAGCAACAGAAATACGCTCAAGTATTTCCCGCAAAAGAGGAGAAAGCGTAAATATCTCACTCTCACTTGGAAATTTATCATGATATTTATCGGAAATATAAACAGAGCGATATCCCACAGAGGCATACATTTCGACTCGATGTTCTAATTTTGCAGGGATCCACGCAATTCTCATGGGGGGTAATACAGAAACGCGAGAGGCCAAAGTGATTCGCATACACCCTGACTGCGTAAATAATAATTGCCCTCTATCGTGAGAATGAAACCCAGAGTCGTGCTTTCCCATTTCTGCTGCAATACCGACGACTGATGCAAGATGCTCTTCTGGCACAAAGTGGTCGTATTGATTAAGCCAGGCCATTATTTGTCCTATTTGAAATATAATATGTCTTTATGTTTATAACAAGACACTCATTATCTCTGTATTCTGTCATTCAGATTTAAAGATGTAGGATAAAAAAAATGAACAGAAAACTCTCTTTATGGTTAGCAATTGCGTTAATGATGTTTCCGCAAATTGCAGAAACCATTTATAGCCCAGCACTGACTGACATCTCAAATGGCTTTCATGTCAGTGCAAATGAAGCAGGGCAAACACTTTCGCTCTATTTCTTTGCGTTTGCATTAGGGGTCATTATATGGGGTCGATTATGTGATGTCATTGGGCGTCGTCCGACAATGTTAGCTGGATTGGTTATTTATGCTATTGCTTGTCTTGGCGTATTTGTGACAAAAGATTTTTCAGTCTTATTGGGATTACGTATGCTTTCTGCTTTTGGTGCTGCGGTAGGCTCAGTGGGCACACAAACTATTATGCGTGATGTCTATAGTGGTGATGAATTAGCGAAAGTTTTCTCAGTAATGGGCGCTGCTATCGCATTAAGTCCAGCAATAGGTATGTTAAGTGGTTCATTATTAGTCAGTTATGCAGGCTATCAAGGCGTTTTTAGTGGTCTTGCCTTTCTTGCTATTATTTTATTGTTATGGAGTACTTTTGCCTTACCAGAAAGTCGCCCTGAAACGATAAAAACTACGCCTATTGGTAAAACTGCAATAAAAATGCTGAAAGATAAGCAAATTGCCAAAACAATATTATTAATTGCCTTTTTTAATATCAGTCTATTTGCTTATTATCAATTAGCTCCTTTTATGTTTGATAAACAAGGATATAGTACAAGTACCTTTGGCTATAGTGGCATTATATTAGCAATGGGAGTAGGCATAGGCTCTTATATTAATAAAGCACTATTAAACCACCATTGGCAATGTGAGAAATTAGTGTTACTTGCTAGTTTTATTGCGTTGATTAGTGCAGTCGGTGTTTATTTATTACGTAATCACATTAGTTTTATTATTCCAATGATGACAAGTGTCGTTGCTTATGGCATTGCTATTCCAAATATCTTGGCCACTGCCCTAGCACAATATAAAGATCGTTTAGGCACTGCGGGGGCATTATTAGGCTTGTTCTACTATTTATTAATTGGTGGTGGACTTGCACTTGCAGGATGGGGACAAAGTTTATCAATCACCTTACTAATTTGTAGTCTAGGTTCATTGCTACTCTCTTTATCTCGCCAAATAGAAAAATAATTAATTTAAAAGAGCCTCTTATCAATATAAGTGGCTCTTTTTATTTTATGATATTCATATAAAATCAAAAGGAACAAAATCCCTTAAAAATACGGGATTGTTAACACTTATTTACCTTTATTTCTGACTGTTATTTTTTTAATCAATTTAGCTAAGTGTTAACGCTTATTTTATTAAACAGACAATTCTTAATCTTTTTAAATCCCACAAAAAAACACCTTTATTATCACCTCTTCATTTTCAGCACTTTTTCCTGATATAGCGTTTTATATAATGAAGAATTGAATATTAATAAAGTTAGATCGGCTTTTTCAGTGTTTATATCTATAAATTTAACAAATGGGATGCCTAGGTTTTATTTTCAATAGTGATAATCAAATTGTTCGTTTTGCTATTTCATGGTAAAAAAAACTGTTTATCCATACATAGCTTAAGGAACTGGCGTGATAAAAAAAATCTTAGACCTCCTCCCTCTTTTTGGGAAAAAAGACGTCGATATTACTGAAAAATATCTTCAAGAATCTCTTGTACTGCTTGCTATATTTGATGAAAGTTTACCTAAACGTGCATTAGATTATGTACTTACAGGCAAAAACCCAGAAATTCTTTTTGAATTAAATAAACTGGATGCAGCAAAAGCAGCCGTTTATTTTCATCGTGCAGGAACATTAGAATGGTGGTACGCCAGTAATGTTGATACAGGAAAATATAATAAAGTTATCACCCAAGGTCTTAATGCCCGCCATAAACTTTACTCTAAAGTTGGCGAAAGCTTTTCCTTAGAACAAGTCGCTCGTTATGCAAAAGTCATTGCCGCTGCATGCCAAGATATCAATATCAAAGTGACAACAACTGAAGTACCGACTTGGGTTATTTACCTGTTAGTTGATGCGTTTTACACCACTTATGATAATGCACGTAATCTTAATTTAGAACATCGTAAACATTGGAGTATGGAATTTATCGCCAATATGGTCGAAGCTGAGGCCAATATTGCGGGTGAAAATGCATTATTCGCCGTATTTGATAGAAAAGATATCTCTGAATACTATGCTTCTAATCTTAAGCGTATTTATGAACTTCGTGATTTAAAAGATTATCTGCTTTCACATCAAGAATTTATTAGAACAGCACTCATTGAAAAACTATCAGCAAATGGTTTAGTCGAGCTAATTAATTACTTAAATAAAAATACAGTATTACGTGACACTTTTGCAGATATTATTGTTTTACTGGCCACCAGCAGTTTAAAAACAGTAAAAAAAACCGCGGAACCTATTTTAAATACTTTACCAGCAGAGATCGTAAAAGAAAATTTAACTCATGTTTTAATGAAGGGTACACCGAAACAACGTGCACAAGCTGCTGACTTATTTGCTCGCCAAGGTGAAAATCGCGGTGTACTTGAAGAAGCCTTAAAACATGAAACCTCAAAAACGGTCATCAAGAGCATTGAAAGTGCCCTACAACGTTTTAGTGTTGCTGATAATGCAAATACTGTTGAAGCCATCGAAGTGCCTGACTTTACACCATTAGAAGATACGCCGTTACCCGATAGTGCCCGTGATATTATGGTCAATAACTTCAATGAAATGTTAGTTAAAGCAAAGGAAAATGCAGAACGTGAAATTGAAGAAAATAAAACGGCTAAACACTCTTATAATTGGGCACAACGCCATTATAAAGATTTATCTAAAATTGATGAAAAACAGTGTCGCGCATTAGTGGATAAACTCAATAGCGGACAGGGCACAATTCAATCAAATGAGATCCAAATAATCAAATACAAAAACCGTATTCCTAATTTACCTGAATACACGTTTTTCCATGCAGTACGCGTGATCACCAATAACCGCCAACATGCCGATCACTTTTCCTCTTACTATTTTAATGGTGAAATTCCTGAGCGCTTATTTAGTAATATTGAATTACGTCATATTGAAGATGTGCTACAACGTTGCAACTTTAAAAATGCAACCCGCCTTACTGCTGCATTATGTTTAGAATCTTATGAAGATAGCTTACGCCGTTTTCGTAAACCAGAACAAGTTTGGCCTTTCTTCTCTCAACATACTGATTACATTGCAGAAGCGTTAAACTTAATGCCAAATCAAAGTGAACACCGCTATCGCCAATTTGAAACATCACAAGGTATTGAAGTATTAAGTCGTTTCCCAACAATTCCTGCGCAATTTGTTCCACGCATCATGGAATTGGCATTAGGTGAAAATAAAACACACCGCGTTTCTGCACAAAAGTTATTAGAAACACTGCCTAATATTCATTTAAGTGCACAAGAAGGATTAACCTCTAGTAAACAAGAAATTCGTGTTACAGCCATTGAATGGCTAGCTCGCTTAAATAATCCGGATTCCTTACCTGCGCTTAATGCCTTATTGAAAAAAGAAAAACGCGAAGTAGTACGAGCCTCTTTACTTACTGCGTTAGAGCAACTAGGTGAAGATATTTCAAGCTATTTATCACCAAAAACATTATTAGCAGAAGCTGAAAAAGGCCTTAAAGCCAAAGCACCAGCAAGCCTTGCTTGGTTTAATTTCGATGCAATTCCCGCATTAACATGGGAAAACAAGAAAGCGGTTGATCCCGCAATTATTCGCTGGTGGATTATTCTGGCAGTAAAGTTAAAAATGCCTGGAGGTAACGCACTATTACAACGTTATATCAGCCTGCTTTCTACGGATAGTCAACATAAACTTTCAAGCTTTATTCTGCATACTTTTGTTGCTCAGGATATTAAAGGGCCATCACTAGAAGAAGCGATGATTGAAGCCCAACGTGAAGCGCCGGGGCGTTTAAGTAATTATCAAAACTGGGCTAAACGTTATCCTGAATATTATGCTAAATATGAAAACTTCACATTAGAACAAGTGGTTGAAGAGATTAAAAACGAGGTATTACGTCGTTATTTAGGCTCAGCAATCAGTGATAAAGGTATGCTTGCGCTTATCTGTGGCATTGAAGGCCATGTTGCGGTATCTGTATTACGCAACTATATGCGCGATCATTATCAGCGTCGTGCTCAAATTGAAGCGATGATTGATGCCGTTGCTTCAAGCAATGATCCGATTATCATCCAGCTTCTTCTTTCGTTATCTCGTCGTTATCGCACTGCATCTGTTCAGGAAAAAGCCCGTAATTTAGTTACGCAAATTGCGGAACGTAATGGCTGGAGTGCAGATGAGTTAGCTGATAGAACTATTCCAACCGCAGGTTTTGATGATACTGGAACATTAGTGCTGGAATATGGTGAACGTATTTTCACTGCAAAAATGGATGCAAAACAAAAACTTGTTCTGTTTAATCCAGAAGGCAAAGAAGTTAAGGCGTTACCTGCTGCGCGTAAAAATGACGATGCTGAGCTGATTAAAGAAGCGAAAAAGCTCTTCACTTCGAGTAAAAAAGAACTTAAACAAGTTATTGAGCTACAAAGTGTGCGTTTATATGAAGCGATGTGTGCTCAACGTCAATGGTTAAGTACAGATTGGCAAGAATACATTTTAGCTCACCCAATTATGCATAAATTAATTGAACAATTAGTTTGGCAGGAAGTTAAGGATGGCGAAGTGATCAATACGTTCCGCCCTTCTGATGATGGTGCATTACTTAACCTTGAAGATGACGAAGTCAGTTTACAAAACGATTCATTTATTCAATTAGCCCACGCGGCATTAGTTAATGAAGATGAACGCAAAGCATGGATTGCTCACTTTAAAGATTACAAAGTGAAGTTTTTGTTCTCACAAATGGAACATAAGATCCCTGAATTAGATCTAACGCAAACAGAGGTTGAAGACCGAAAAGGCTGGCTCACAGACACCTTCACTTTACGCGGTATTTTAACCAAAATGGGATATCAACGTGGCCCTGCTGAAGATGGTGGCTCGTTCTCCCACTATTACAAATTCTTCTCTAGTTTAAACTACTACGTCAATATCGGTTTCAGTGGTAGCTATGTGCCAGAAGAAAACATTCCTGCGGTCTTATTTGATTTAAGTTTTGAGAAAAATCAGCAAGATTACTGGGATCGCAATAATATTGAGCTAAAAGAAGTTCCGCCAATTTTATTAGCAGAAAGCTATGCTGATTATCTAAAAATCGCTGAAGCTTGTGCAGGATTCGATCCTGAATGGGAAAAGAAAACACCTTGGTAATAATTAGGGATAACTAGGAAAGAATATGGCTAAAAAAGCACCCGCAGATCAACAAGCAATCAGGGAAAGTGCTGAGGTTCGATTTGCTCAAGAGTTAGCGCGCTTAACAAAAGCAGATGTTAATAATCCTAAACCACAAGGATGGCTTCGCTCTCCTCGTGCTGTACGACAATTTATTTTAGGTGATGATGCATTAGGCGTCACACCTAAGTTTTTCGGCGACGATGCCTTGGTTGATCGCGCAATTGTCACATTATTAGGCAAGCAAGGTTTAATGCTAGTTGGTGAGCCAGGTACAGCAAAATCGATGCTCTCAGAGCTTTTTGCCGCTGCCATCAGTGGTGATTCAGGGCTAACTATTCAAGGCACTGCGGGCACTACAGAAGATCACATCAAGTACTCATGGAACTATGCGTTGTTATTAGCAGAAGGCCCAACAGAGCGCGCTTTAGTGGGATCGCCGCTTTATCAAGGTATGTTACAAGGTAAAATTGTTCGCTTTGAAGAGATAACCCGTTGTCCTCCTGAAATTCAGGACGTACTGGTTTCTTTGATGTCAGAAAAACAGTTAATGATCCCCGAAATGGGGGATGGTGCGCGTATTAGTGCAAAACCTGGATTTAACCTTATCGGTACAGCAAACTTACGTGATCGTGGTGTCCACGAGATGTCTGCCGCATTAAAACGTCGTTTTAATTTCGAAACGGTAAAACCCATTCGTGATCCAGCATTTGAAATCAGCTTAATTCAATCACAGCTAGAAAATGAATTAGGCTCTTTAGCTAATGAAGTGACGATACCTGTTGATGTAGTGGAATTACTGGTAACCACATTCCAAGAACTACGTTCAGGTAATACACAAGATGGCGGTAATATCAAAACCCCTGATGCGGTTATGTCAACCGCAGAAGCGGTGAACATTGCTTATGCTTGTGCCTTAGAAGCACATTATTTAGGTGATGGCGTAATGAATGCAGGTGCGATTGCGCGCCAATTAATCGGTGTTGTATTAAAAGACAATGCTGATGATATTAAACGTATTCGTTATTACATGGACAATGTCGCTAGAGAACGCGCAAGAAACAGCAAAGAGTGGAAAGCGTTCTTTGATGCATCAAAAGAGTTTTGGCAATAACACGCTGAAACTCATTGCTACACAATAAAATACGTTATTTATCAATTAAAGGCAGAGTTCACTGACTCTGCCTTTTCACCCAGAAAAGGGATCGACACGGTGACGCTACCTTCAATACCTTTGCCAGAAAGAATTGACCAAGCACGACTGAAATGGACGTCGTTACAGCAACAACATCTCTATTTTGCCCCTGTACGCCATCACAGCCCTGCTTGTGCTTATGCTGTTTTATCACTAATTGATTCGGTAAAGCCTGACTATATATTAATTGAAGGCCCTGATACCTTTAATTCTCTTATTCCAAGTCTGACTGATAAAGATACCCTGCCTCCAGTGGCTATTATGGGGCAAGCAGAATATTTGCATAATGATGGTAACCAAGAAGAGCGAGAAAAATCACTGCATTCTGCTTATTTCCCATTTTGTGAATATTCACCTGAATGGCAAGCATTGCGAGGTGGTTTACGCATCAATGCAAAAACACGCTTTATCGATTTGCCATGGGCGGCTCAAGTTAATAACGAAGAGTATAGTGATTCACAAAGTCGTAGCTTACAAAAAGAACGTTATTTAGCCCATAGTCAGTTTATTGCACAATTAGCCAAAAAATGTCATTGCCGTGACCATGATGATGTTTGGGAGCATCTTTTTGAGCTACGCAACATTGAAGCTTTAGCTGATTGGCAATCCCTCTTTAATGATACCTTTATTTGGTGTGCACTTGCGCGTCTTGATTATGAGCCAGAAGTACTTGGATCAGAAGGTTCTTCGCAACGTGAAGCACATATGCTCACTCATATTCAAACCATCAAACAACAAGAGCCCAATGCCAAGATTTTAATTGTAACAGGCGGATTTCATACCCTTGCATTAATTGAAGGTCTAACCAATTCACAATCTCAATCTTTCGCTATTTCTAGCACAGAGCAAAAGCAATTCACTAAAATGCAAAGAATGGCCGAAAAAGAACAAGCTTGGCTTATTCGCTACAGTTTTGACAGATTAGATGCACTTAATGGCTATGCTTCTGGTATGCCATCTCCAGCTTTTTATCAACAAGTTTGGCAAAGTTTAATGCAACAACATCATGATAAATTAGAAAATAATGGTCTTGCTAAACAGCCAACCCAAATTTATCGCAATAAAATGGGGATCGCATTTTTAAGCTCAGTGGCTCAATCTATTAGAGAAAAACAATTTGATAATCCACCTAGCTATTTAGCCGTAAAACTGGCTGCCGAGCAAAGTTTACGCCTTGCTTTACTTAGAGATCACGCTGGTATGGGTCGCTATGATTTGCTTGATGGTTTACAAAGTGCCTTTATTAAGGGCAGTTTAGATGATAGCCAAAGCGAGTTATGGACAGAAATTAAAACCTGTTTTTCAGGCTATCTATTAGGCAAAATTCCATTAGGTACGGCAACACCACCGTTGGTAAATGAAACCTATGAACGTGCCAAAAGTTTTCGTTTTAAACTTGATGATACATTAGTAAAAACCACGAAATGTGATGTTTACCGCAACCCTCAACATCGCTTAAGAAGTCGTTTTTTACATTTATTGGCTTTCTTAGAAATTCACTTTGCACATCGAATCAATGGCCCTGACTTTCTTTCTGGCCATCAATTGGATTTGTTGTTTGAAGAGTGGCAATACGCTTGGACACCCAATGTCGAAGGTGAATTGATTTCATTATCAGAGAAAGGCTCTCAACTTGAAGCCATCGCCTTAACTAAGTTGTTATCTATGGAAAAACAGCTTGAAGAACAAGGCCAAAGTCGTTCAAGCCAAAGTGCTGTCACTTTATTAACACAAGCAGCATTAATTGGGCTCCACCAGCGTATTCCATCATTATTTAAGTTGTTAGATAACTATATCCAACAAGATTTTCGCCTTGGGTCATTAACCCAATGTGGCCACAAATTAATTCATTTATGGCGAGGTCGCCAATACCTTGATATTACCGATGAGCTGACGCTTGAAAATCGCCTGCATCAAGTTATCCCTCAAGCATTCTTTTGTTTAGAACAACTCGCTCAAAGTGATGAGCAACAACAAGAAAGTAATTTACAAGCCCTACTCTCTTTACGTGAATTAATTGAATTTATGCCATCTCTCAATAATCAACATGATTATAAAAGCGACCTTTATCAGCAACTCAATCGCCTTGATGGACAACTAGATACTGTTCCTTTATTAAAAGGTGCTGTTGATGCATTACGTTATTTAGGCTCATATATTGACGAAACCACACTGACAAGCGCATTGAATGCCACTTTTAGTACGGGAAGTTCTCCTGAACAAGCCATTGGTTATTTTGTGGGAATTATGCGAACAGCACCAGAGCTTGTGATCCGCTTACCTTTATTGGTTGATCACTTAAATACCTTGTTACAGCAATGGGATGAAGAGCGTTTTATTCAGATCTTGCCTGATCTGCGTTTTGCATTTAGCCAACTTAATCCCAAGCAAAACACAGAGCTTGCACAATATATCGCCAGCGATATTGGTTTAGATACGCAAGCATTATCATTATGGCAGTCAGAATTTAGTGCTAAACAAATGATTGAAGCGACTAAGCTTAATCAAAAACTACAACAACGTATAATGGAACAAGGCATCATTTCTTGGTTTGATACTAAGAAAGCAGAGAACGGAGACAATGCCCATGAGTCAGCATAATGACGATATGCCTGAAGATAAAATACGACAAGCAAAACGCTGGCGCCTGATTTTGGGCCAATATGCTGATGACGCTCTTGGGCAAGCCACATTTAATGCCGAAGATCTTAAAGTTGAACGTACGCTCGATTTTCTTTATCGCCGAGAATACCAGCGGCGAGGCTTGCGCCAAGAGCGAGGACGCCATGGTTCACTCGATGCATCACAACTTACCGCGGTAAACTGGCTCAATCAAGCACGTAAGCTATTCCCTAATAGCACCTTTGAACGTATGCAATCACAAGCTATTGAACGTTATCAAATCAGTAGTTTTCTTAAAGATCCCAATACGTTAAAAGCAATGGAGCCCACGAAAGCGTTAGCCAAAACATTATTAAGCTTACGTGGGCGCATGAGTGAAGAAACGCGAGATGCCGTTAAAACCATTATTCGCAAAGTAGTTGAAGATATTTTACGTCAAATTCGCAATAACTTTCGCCAATCATTAACAGGTCGCCGTAATCGTTTTAGACGCTCTTTAGTGCCTAATAGTCGCAACTTTGATTGGCGTGCGACCATTGCTGCAAACTTAAAACATTACGATACTCAAAACCGCCGTTTAGTGATTGAAACACCTTACTTTAACTCACGGATGCAACAGCATTTTCCATGGGATGTTATTCTCTGCGTTGACCAAAGCGCGTCAATGTCTAGCTCCATTATGTATGCAGCTGTTTGTGCCAGTATTTTAGCCTCATTACCTGCCGTTAATGTCTCTTTAGTCGTTTTTGATACTCAAGTTGTCGATTTATCGCATTTGGCAGACGATCCCGTTGAAGTTTTAATGACGGTACAATTGGGAGGCGGTACTGATATCGCAGGTGCAATTCAATACTGTGAAAGTTTAGTCAAAAATCCCAAACGCACCGTTATTTCTCTTATCAGTGACTTTGAAGAAGGTGGCTCATTAAACCGCTTATTAGATTGCACACAACGTCTTAATAGCCAACAAGTTAAATTATTAGGTCTCGCGGCACTTGATGATGAAGCTCAACCTGTTTATGACTCTGCGATTGCACAAAAACTCGCAGACAGAGGTATGCAAGTTGCCGCCTTAACACCAGAACATTTCGCGCAATGGCTAGCTGAGGTAATGCAATGAGTTGGCAAACAGTTTACTTTCATTACGATGAAGATGCGCTCACAGTTTTTGCAAATGCAGGATTATTAAGACGCGCCAAAAAAGACCTTGATAACGAAAAAGTATCTCTCACTGATAGCAATACAGGGCAGTTCAGTAGTGATGGGCAAAATGTTGTTTTACACGAAGCGGGTATTCAACAAGCCAGTTGCGATTGTTCTGCATCAGGTTGCTGTAAACATATTTTAGCTGCTATTTTATGGCTCCAAGCTAATAATAATACTGATAATTCAAATAATGATAATAGTAGTGAAATATCATCAGAAGCCATTACTGAGCCTGTTGCAATCGTTCCTCTGTTACCCACATTATTTGCTCTTGATCCAGAAGCATTAATCAAAAAAGCGGGTAAACCTGCCTGTCGAACAGCGATTAAATTAATCGGACAGTGGGAAAACTCAACATTCAGCCTAGAAGACACAGGGACTCAATTAAAAATCCAACTTCCTGATGTTGATGAGCCTGTTATTTTCTTACAAGGTGGCGGATATGATGGCATGTTATCGCCTTTTTCTGACTCACAGAAAAAAGCCTTTCATCTCGCTATCGTGGCTAAATTATTTGAGCAACACACGAAACCTTGGACGTGGCCTGAAGATTTAATTACGGTGCAATCTTCTAAACATCCCCTGAATGATGAAGAAATAGCTCTAATTAATACCATTGAACAATTTATTGATGATTTATTACGCCAAGGGCTATCACATATCAGCTTAAGCAGTGCCACACAGTTACACTTATTAAATATGTCCGCTCGAGCGGAAGGTTTACCTCGTTTAGCGTCTTATTTACGAACATTAAGCACTCAAGTCAAACTGTTGGCAGAAAGACATTTCACCATGGATGAAAGCCATGTCTTGCGTTTATTAGCCCATGTTTCTGCCTATCTATTCCAATTATCTCATGCGACACCAGAGCAGTTAAAAACGTTACGAGGGCAACTTCGCCGTCAATATGATAATAAAAAAACTAGCCTTTCTCTTATTCCGGTTGGGGCAAATTGGTGGACAGCACAAAGTGGCGCATTAGGTGCAACCTTTACCTTTTGGGATAGCGAAGAAAAACAGCTATTACAAGCGACACAAGCACGTCCTAATCAGCTTGATACCTTATTTAATCGTTATGGTGTTTGGAACAGTTTGTCATTATGGAAACAAACTGCGGATAAATTAATGCGTCGTCCTTTTTTATTACAAGAACCCCGTATTTCTGATGAAGGAAAACTAGCCACTATTGGCGAGAGCTTTGCTCAAAATCACGCGGATTTTCTTGATATTACGGACTACAACAATTTGCAAACTGAGCTAGGCATCAATAACTGGCAAGATTTACCCGATTATTTTGCCCATCAAACAGAAGGATTTCTTTCCCCTCTGGTTCTGCATATCAAACACTACAAACCGTTAATTTGGTATGAAGTAGAGCAATGTGTGATTTGGGAAGTATCAGATAATCATAAAAATTCAGCTTTCTTGCGCCTTTATTGGGAAGGAACAACACAAAATAATCTAGAAGAATTGCGCTTTCTTACCAAAAAAGAGTTAGAAATTGTCGCAGTCACTGTGCAACCCGTTCGACGTGATCTCAATATAGACTTGTTGCCAACGACTATTTGGATCAGAACAGAGAGAGGCATCGAACTGTTTTATCTCGATTTTGACCAATTTCCACGTAAGAAAAAACAATCAGGCTTTATTAGCCGTATCCAAGAATATATGGCTAAACGTAAGCAACAAACAGTAATGCATCACAGTGAACCGACGTTAACACAAAAATTCTGTCGTCCTATTTTGTCCGTATTAGAAGCTCAAGCCTGTACTGGAC
Organism: Proteus sp. G2300; assembly: GCF_009915965.1. Lineage (NCBI taxonomy): Bacteria > Pseudomonadati > Pseudomonadota > Gammaproteobacteria > Enterobacterales > Morganellaceae > Proteus > Proteus sp. G2300. The sequence continues at coordinate 83,589 of NZ_JAABNK010000025.1, read as the reverse complement.
GGGAATTACTCTCTGAAATGCAAAAAGAGCAATTAGAAATAAGCAAACACACCGCAGATGATTTAGGAATGACATTAATTGCTGAGCAATTAGCTTATTATTTGGCATTAACTTCCCGTGATCCACGGGCATTATTACAGTTAATTTGGCTATGCGATAATCTGCAACAATTGCAAAGTCCGTTACCTATTCAACTTAACGAGTAATTGGTATTAGCGAAAAAGCTACCTCTCTAATTAAAGAGAGGTAGCTTTTAAGATAGGAATAAGTGGGCTTATGCTGGATTATCAATATCAATAAACGTTACATCCAAGTTATGTGTTTGAGCTAGCCATTCACCTAATGCTTTAATACCATAACGCTCCGTTGCATGGTGTCCTGCAGCAAAAAAATGAACGCCCATTTCTCTTGCAATATGAATAGTCTGTTCTGAGACCTCCCCCGTCACAAAAGCATCCACTCCAGCATCTGCTGCATCTTGAATAAAGCCTTGTCCCCCTCCAGTACACCAAGCAATACTGCGGATCGCTTCAGGTGCATTATCACCACAATGCAATACATTACGTTGCAATGCTTTTTCTAAACGTGCTTTTAATTCAAGAGGCGCTAAAGGCAAATCAAACACACCTTTCGGCACTAAAGGTAATATTTCACCTTCAACTTTAACGCCCATTTTTAATGCCAATTGAGCATTGTTACCTAAAATTGGGTGCGCATCTAACGGTAAGTGATAACCAAAAAGATTAATGTCATGACAAAGTAATGTCTTCAAACGATTGCGTTTCATTGAGCGAATGACAACAGGCTCATTTTTCCAAAAATAACCATGATGAACTAAAATTGCATCCGCATTTAATGCGACTGCTTCATCAAGTAATGCTTGGCTGGCAGTCACACCCGTAACTATTTTTTGAATATGTGGACGCCCTTCTACTTGAAGGCCATTAGGTGCGTAGTCCTGGAAATTCTCAATACTGAGCTTTTCATTGATGATTAATTCTAGAGCGGTATTTTTCATCTCATTCTTTTCCCTGTTATCACGAATGCCACTATTTATATAACAATCGAATAAATAGCAATAGGTTAAAGGTATCCGTTTAAATAAATCATTATTCTTTATTGTAACGTAAAACTTGAAGGTTATTTGAAAGTGAGGAAAAACAAGCAGATTGCATTGGAAAAATGCTTTAAAGAAGTGATAAAAATAACGCCTACTTACTAGGCGTTACCTTGATGTTCTGTTATTTGTGGCTATTTAACGCCACTTCTGATTTTGCCAACCAAACAGGTTTATCACTTGTTTTAGACCATACACGGTGTATATAGCTATAAAATTGTGCACGTTTAGGATGGAAAATCATAACAGGAAATGCCACAACACCTAGCGCAATAGCACCAGTACGACGGGCCAATACATGTGTTTTTGTATATTCGTTATAAGCTGGCATAGTGTTCTCCTGCATAGCAATTAATTGATGTTGAAATTTTACCTCATTTGATGAAATTTTACTACTGATCAGACCACTCAATTCGTGCGAAAAATCACCTTTATTTTTCTTGATATGTAATTAAATTTCATTATGGAAACAAAGTTGAAACATAAATTACACAACTATTAACAAAATGAGATCGGTATTTTTACTTGATAAAAGTTGTAGTAAATAATTTTGAGAATAAATTATCAAAAAAGAAAAAAATCAAATAAAGAAAGAGAGGTTGGATATTCAAGAATGCGGACTGTAGTATTAATAACATAGAGCTACTGCTAAATTATCTACGACTGAATAATATATTTAGCAGTGATTAATGAAATATTTATGCAGGGAAATCAAGATAATACCATAAAAAAACACCCCAATATTGAAAACCAATTTTTGGGGTGTCATCAGTAAATAGATAATTTTATAACTTAAAGTACCCTGAACTTATTTCTTCACTGCTTTACCTTTACCACGCAGGGTTTCGGTTAATCCTTTCAGGAAGTATCTTACAAGTTGATCGCCACAATTACGGTAGTTTTTATGTCCTGGTTTACGAAATACAGCACTTAACTCTGGCTTAGAAACACGGAAATCCGCAAGCTCATAAATCTTTAGAATATCCACATCTTTTAGCTCAAAAGCGACACGTAATTTTTTTAAGATAATATTATTAGTTATACGCTTTTCAACTTCAGGTGCTGGGAAGTTTTCATCTTTTCCACGACGATAAAAAATTAAGCCATTTAAAAAATGTCCCATCGCATTATCGTCACACTCGACAAATTCAGGTTCATCGTCTTTTTTCAGCCAACTATTGACTAATTCTTTCGTGACGGTGTAATCAGCTAGTTTCATGATTTCAACAACATGTGCATCACTTAGATCCAACATGTAACGTACACTGCGTAAAACAAAATTATTTTGCATTGATTATCCACTCTATTTTTAATTCTAAATCAACCTCAATGATGGATATCAATGCTGTGATCTAAAAATATGTAATGATTAAAAAAATACACTCTACCTTTTGGTAGAGTGTATTCTATATAAATAGCTTATTACACTAACTTATTTGTTAGCAAAGACATTATTTACTATTTCAATGGCTTCTTTTTCAATTAACTCACGATGCTCAGGGCCACGGAAGCTTTCGCAGTAAATTTTATACGCTTCCTCTGTGCCTGATGGACGAGCTGCAAACCAGCCGTAATCTGTCATCACTTTTAAACCACCAATAGAAGCACCATTACCTGAAGCATGTGTTAAACGAGCAGTAATTGGGTCGCCCGCTAACGTGCTTGCAGTTACCATTTCTGGCGATAAACGTGACAACAGTGCTTTTTGTTCATGGGTTGCTGATGCTTGAATACGGTTATAGCTTGGGGAGCCAAAACGCTGTGCTAGTTCATTGTAATGCTCTTGTGGATCTTTGCCTGTCACTGCTTTCATTTCAGCAGCTAACAAACATAAGATGATACCGTCTTTATCAGTTGACCATGGTTTACCGTTAAAACGCAAGAAAGAAGCACCTGCGCTTTCTTCACCACCAAAGCCAAATTCACCGCTAAATAAACCTTGTACAAACCATTTAAAACCAACAGGAACTTCAACCAGCTCGCGTCCTAAGTCAGCCACAACTCGGTCAATCATCGCACTTGAAACCAGAGTTTTACCTACTTTTACATCATTAACCCATTGTGGGCGATGACGGAAAAGATAGTTAATTGCAGCTGCTAAATAGTGGTTAGGATTCATTAAACCAGACGGTGTCACAATACCATGGCGGTCATAATCAGGATCATTAGCAAAGGCTAAATCAAATTTATCACGCAGTTGTAATAAACCTTCCATTGCCCATGGTGATGAACAGTCCATACGAATAACACCATCATGATCGAGTGTCATAAAACGGAATGTTTGATCGACTTGATCGTTGACCAATTCAAGATCAAGATCGTAATACTCACCAATGCGCTTCCAATATTCGATACCGGAACCACCTAATGGATCAACACCTAATTTTAGGCCTGCTTTCTTAATTGCTTCCATATCAACAACGTCACCTAACGCTTTGACATAAGGCATAATTAAGTCTTGAGCTTCAATATAACCACTTGCCAGCGCTTCATCATAAGAAAGACGTTTGATCCCTATTAAGTTATTTTCGAGCAGTTCATTCGCACGTTTTTCAATAACAGAAGTTAAATCGGTGTCAGCCGGTCCGCCATTTGATGGATTATATTTAATACCACCATCTTCTGGTGGATTATGGGATGGAGTGATCACGATACCATCAGCAATATCTTGATGTGCGTCGTTGTATGTCAAAATAGAAAAAGAGACTGCCGGTGTTGGTGTATAGCCATTATTTTCTTGAATAATCACTTTCACTTTATTGGCAGCAAGTACTTCTAAAACAGAAATAAATGCAGGCTCTGATAGTCCATGGGTATCTTTACCCACATAACATGGCCCTGTTACTCCATTTTTTGCACGGACTTCAGCAATAGCCTGTGCAATTGCCAAAATATGGGCTTCATTGAAACTATGGCGATTTGCACTTCCGCGATGGCCAGATGTACCGAACTTCACACGATGAGCATTAATGCTAGCTTGTGGTTTAAGTGAATAATATTGCGACGTTAATTGTGCCACATTAATCAGATCACTTTGACGAGTATGCTGCCCTGCTCTTGGATGAATTGCCACAAATCTTCTCCTATTTGACATCACAATCACGCTTTAAACAAAAGCCTTTGCAATGCATCAATTAACAATAGTGGTTAGATAGTTCCACACACCTTATCAATCTCATTCGCAGGAAATTGCATATCCTGCATGATGCTTTGTACCATTGTTCTTTTACGCTCTGTATTCGAGTTAGTAATAACCCAAAATGGCGTACCTGGAATATGGCGCGGTTTTGTATGACGTCCGCTATCGAGTAATGTTTGTTCATCACCAGCAAAATAGATGCGTGTTCGTCCATGTACTGTTTCAGCTGATTGAGTAAAAGTAGCGCTATCTAAGCTATATAACGTAGAAAGGATCTGTAAAAAGCGATCAACTGATTTTGTTTTTTCAGCATAACTGTCAGATAACAATAGTTCTCGCATTTCACGGACCGGATTTTTTGCTGGTGTAATCGATTTAGGTTCAGCGTCCTGTTTAATAACAGGTGCTTGTACTGACTCAGTGACAACGACTGGCTGTACGGGCTGTTTGGCATCAAGCTTCAGTAGACGCCTTAAAATATCTGAAGCGCTTTCACCGATATGTCTAGTTTCGCTAGCAATATAGCGGTAAAGTTCGTCATCAATTTCTATCTTTTTCATTGCTACCCAGTACTGTTTTCAAAAAAAAGTAGTTAGGATTATAAGATATAATCTTTAAAAACAAAATAGGTAAAATTTCAATAACTTAAAGAAGATCTATACAAGATCCAGCCATTTCAATGGCTAAGCTTGGTATTTATCCTATTGTTTATCTCGGTATCATCTTCTATTCTTTGAACTTATTCAAACAAACCCTGTGTCAAATACCGCCTTCTCACATACACCAACCATTAAATGATATAAAATTCTAAGTATTTATTTTTGAGTAATGTCAATATTTCAACTTTTTATATTACTTTGGAATAAAAAGCCATAAAAATACATTTATATAGTTTTTTATAAATTACTTGTGTTAATTATTTCCACTCTTAATTACTGATGTATATTATGACGATAAGTTGGCTTAGCACCTAGTGCATGTCATCATAGAAAAAATCGCACTTATTTTGGTCATTTACATGAAACTCAACACATTATTAAATTATCAATTACATCAACCAGAAACAGTTCCTGCATCTGATTTACCTATTGTTTTGATCCATGGTCTTTTTGGCGACTTAAATAACTTAGGCGCAATAGGACGTAATCTGCGTCAAGACAACACCGTGATACAGATTGATGTACGTAATCATGGGCATTCACCTCATAGTGAAAGTATGAATTATCAAGATATGGCACAAGATGTACTTACATTGCTTGATAGTTTACAGATCTCAAAAGCTATTATTATCGGCCACTCCATGGGTGGAAAAATTGCAATGGCAATGACCGCATTAGCACCTGAGCGAATTGCTCGCATTGTAGTCATTGATATGTCGCCAGTAGCTTACAATGTTCGTCGCCACGATAAGATTTTTGCAGCGCTAGAAGCCGTCACTGAAGCTAAAGTCACACGACGCCAAGATGCCGCAGAAATTATGCGCCCTTTTATTAAGGAAGAAGGGGTTATTCAATTTTTACTTAAATCCTTCAAAAACGGTGAATGGTTATTTAATTTACCTGCAATCAAAAAAGCCTATTCAGATATTATTGGTTGGCAAAACGTTCCTGCTTGGCATTATCCTGTGTTATTTATTCGTGGTGGCTTATCACCTTACATCTTAGATGAATATCGTCATGATATTGCACATCAATTTCCGCTTGCTAGCGCTTTTGTCGTAGCCAATACTGGGCACTGGGTACATTCAGAAAAACCTGACACGGTTATTAACGCTATTCGTCGTTTTTTATCCAAAGTTTAATTAATTACCTAAAATGACCTCATTAAGAAAGTAATAACTTACCTGAATGTATAATTATTGTACTTAATCACACCATGTGTCGATAAAAAGACCAAATGACAATAGGTTAAACTCAGGAAGCAGTGGTAGGACGCCACTATGTGGGGTATTATTGGGCGTTTCGCAATTTAGTCATTGGTATACGCCCTTTCACAGCAAAATTTATGGCAAAAGAACAAACTGATCGCACCACACTGGATTTGTTCGCAGATGAACGCAGACCTGGGCGACCTAAAACAAACCCGCTTTCTCGGGATGAACAGCTTAGAATTAATAAACGCAATCAATTAAGACGAGACAGAGTCAATGGTTTACGTCGAGTTGAGTTGAAATTAAATGAAGACGCTGTGAATGCACTTAATGAGTTGGCGACAGCAAGAAATGTCAGTCGTAGCGAACTTATTGAAGAAATATTACTAGAGCAATTAGCACAAAATTACGCCTTAAAAATGCATCAAAATGAGAATAGCTAGCAACTAAACCACACAAATTCGACAGAATTACCCTGCTATTTTCGTCAAAATACATTTTTTAGTTTTCTATCATGAAAACATGAAGCTTATTTTTCACTAGTAATTGTTCAAACACAGACAAATATAATCTAAATATTTCGAGGTATAGCTAGGCAAGCGTTAAATGAATCACTAGTAGTATACAAAGTATGTGATTAGTGAGAATAAATGTAGCCAATAATGCAACATCTTGATGTATAACGAATATAGAATAAAAGAGGTTATCTCACTTTATGGCAATCATAGGTATATTCTTCGGCAGTGATACCGGCAACACGGAAAATATTGCCAAAATGCTTCAAGAACGATTGGGCGCGGATAATGCCGAAGTTCATGATATTGCAAAATCTAGTCAGGAAGATATCGAAGCATTTGATATTCTGTTACTTGGTATTCCTACTTGGTATTATGGTGAAGCACAATGCGATTGGGATGACTTTTTCCCGACATTAGAAGATATTAATTTTGAGGGTAAGTTAGTTGCATTGTTCGGTTGTGGTGACCAAGAAGACTATGCTGAATACTTCTGTGATGCAATGGGTACAATCCGCGATATTATCGAGCCTCGTGGTGCAGTCATTGTGGGTCACTGGCCAACTGAAGGTTATCATTTTGAAGCCTCTAAGGGGCTTGCAGATGATAATCACTTTATCGGCCTTGCAATTGATGAAGATCGCCAACCAGAACTAACCGAAGAGCGTGTTGACGCTTGGGTTGCTCAAATTAAAGAAGAAATGAGCCTAGACGAAATTCTGGGATAAAATAAATACTCAATATTGAGAATGATAATTATTCAATGGTGTGCTAAGATAGTGTGATAGGTAGGGGTGTTTATTTTTAAATATCATGCCTATAATCAATAAGGTTATTTATTCACCCGAGCGTTAATGAATAAACCCTATTAGTGAGCACAAAAATTAAATTCACCATTAGCAACAGGATTAAATCCGCATGACCGACAATAATAAAGCGTTAAAAAATGCTGGGTTAAAAGTTACACTTCCTCGCTTAAAGATCTTGGAAGTGCTCCAGGATCCTGAGTGCCATCATGTCAGTGCTGAAGATCTCTATAAAAAACTCATCGATATCGGTGAAGAGATTGGTCTGGCAACCGTGTATCGCGTCTTAAACCAATTTGACGATGCTGGTATTGTTACCCGACATAATTTTGAAGGGGGTAAATCAGTATTTGAATTAACTCAACAACACCATCACGATCATTTAATTTGTCTTGATTGTGGTAAAGTTATCGAGTTTACAGATGATGCGATTGAAGTGCGCCAAAGAAACATCGCTGAACGTCATGGTATCAAACTTTCCAATCATAGCCTTTATTTATATGGCCACTGTGCTGAAGGCAATTGTAAAGAAGATAGCCACGCACATGATGAGAAATAATTCATTCTGGATAATCTCTCAGTAGAAAAAAGGAACTGTTCACAGTTCCTTTTTTATTGCCCTAAATTTGAAGATAAAATAACTCTATTTAGCCACACTGATACTCTGTTTAATATGTTTTAAATGAACCACAATAGTAAATGTAACAATGACCAATAATGACCAAGAGCCCCATTTGCCTGCATGTACAGCAGACCAAGCACCAATTTGGTTGGGATATTGCCAAACACCAAAAAATGTACCGAAATTCTCAGCAAGCCAAATAAAAAAACCAATCAGAACAAAAGCCAATAATAGTGGCATTTTTCGCTCTGTGTCATAAGGCGTAAAATAAACGACACTACGCGCATAAAGACCTAAAATAAAGGCGGTTAAATACCAACGATAGTCACCAATAAAGTGATGAGAAAAGAAATTAATATAGATAGCAAGTGCGACCAACGTTGCCATCCAATAAGGTGGATAATGTTCAATTCGTACTTTTAAAAAGCGCCATGCTTGAATTAAATAACTCCCCACAGCTGAATACATAAACCCTGTAAATAAAGGCACTTCCCACAACTTTGTGTAAGCAAAATCAGGGTATTTCCACGATCCTATCGCAGCCGAAGTTTTAAATAATTCCATAACAAAACCCACAATATGGAAAAAACAGATCGCTTTTAATTCATCCCATGTTTCGAGTTTTCCCCATACCATCCACAGTTGGAAAGCAATAGCAAGAATAAGTAAAACATCATAACGAGGTATACCTAATATTCCTTTACTGGGTGTCGCAAATAAAATAAAAAAGAAAAAACCGGCAAATAAGCAAGAACGCGCTTCTTTTACACCAAAAAAAAGAAACTCAACAATAAATCGTTTTATACCTTTAAAAGGCCTTAATGGAGGTTCTAATAAAAAATCATCCAATCGTTTTAACATGCTTCTTCCTGAAAACGTGCATTATTAAATAACATTAAATGCAGAATAATAAATAAGGAGTGATAAAATGAATGAGAAGAAATTTGCCATAGAATGAAAAAACGCACAAGGATGAAAAAGAAAGGATTTAAAAATAAAGGTATTTACCCTCCCACTACAATACCCACTCTGACTGCCTTTTAGGGTAAATACCTTACGCAAATTCTGCGAAATAACTGAAGCACAAGAGATAAAAATAACCTACTCACATTTATCTCAGACGACATGACATGACGACTTTACTTCATTACGTTTTACGACATACTGCGATTTTTAAACAACACATTACAGCTTTTTAATACAACTCTTTTACTTTTACAGATGACTACGACTGACAACTTCACTTTATTAACGAAGTTAATTTTTAAGAATAATATCTATGCTTTTTAATTCTCTCATCTCAACTCTTTCTATTACTTATTTTTACTTATCGTAATCGTATTTAACTTTTTATTTTTATAAAGGATAAAGTGCAATAATACACTTTACCCTCACACTAATATTAGAAAATAGTAAATGGCATAATTACGTTAAATTTAACGTCTTTTTCGTCTTGGAAAATATTACCAAAACCACCTTCATAGCTTGGAATATCGGAATGATTATCATAACGGGTATAATGAAGCTTAAAGAGTGTTCCTTTAGCGCGACCTTCTTGAACCGTATACATAATATCCGCATTCCATGCACTTTCTCTGATGCGTTGTCCTTGGTCATAAATGGCTTTACCACTTGGCTTAGCATCCCATGCGTAAATATAAGAAGTTCCTACTGCCCAGCCTGATAGATCCCAGTTTTTCAGATCATACATCACGCCAGCATAAAGGGCTTTTTCACCATTCGCGTTAAAGTCAGAACGACCATCCCACCAAATATCAAGACGACCATTTGATGTCGCCCAACCTGGCGTCATACGTTGTAAAAAATAACCTTGATTACCTTCCGCTTTAACCCATGTACCTTCTACTTTGAAATCAAAGACATTGTAGGTATAACCGAAAGTCAGCGCTTGTAGCCATGCCAGCCCATCATAGACGTCATTAACCCCTCCTCCCGTCACTTTATCTTTAGCACCATAGAATTGATAAGATGTTCTTAATGCATTATCAGCAATTGGGAAATCATAAGAGACTTTACCAAAATACTGGTCGATATAGCCATCAGCCTGACCGAATGCCGCTTCTAACACTAAGCTATTTTTAAAATCATATTTAGCGCCAAAAGAGTGAAGATAGCTGATATTCGTTTCTAGATCAGCTTTACGGAAGTTATACATATTCCGATACCACGGTGCTTTATATTCATCAGTCCACATATAGGAGAAAGATAATTCACCACTTTTATCGAAATCAAAAACGGCACCTGCTTCCGCGCCGCGATAAGTTCCCGGTAAGAAACTCCAGTGCGGACGCAATAAGCTTTGACCTTTAGGTTGAATATAGCCACCTTGGGCCCAAAAGTTACCTAATTTGAATTTTGCAGCGGCTTTATACACGCTCATACCACTGCGATCGCCTGTCCATTTTTCATCCCAACGACTTTTAGCATCGCTAAAGCCGATTTCATTAGGTGCCGCTGGGCCACTATTATTCAGCTCAGCTGCGCCAAAAGCCGCTAAATCAAAACCAATAAAATCGCCTAGATAACCGGAAGAAAAATCTAAATTAGCGTTGAATGTAGAATGATGTAGGTTAGCTTTGTATTTGCCGTAATCAGGACTATTTGGTGTTAACTCTTTTCTGTCACGATCACGTTGCCAATAAAAAAGGCCACCCGTTAAAGTTGAGTCATCAATAAACCCTTCAGCATGAGACATTTTTGCAGGTAGTGCAGTTACAAGCAATGCGCCTATAACGGCAAGTGCCACCCTGCCTGGTTTAGCATGTTGCATAACCATAGCATTGTTTCCTCTTCGACTTTGACTAAAAAAGAAATAAGCACGATGCCTATTTCCAAATATAAAACCCCAATTGGGGAAAAAACCTAAATTAGGTTAGAAACAGCATATTTTTCGCGACGCGAATTATCAACCCCAAAAAAAGAATTTTTATCAAAATATGACCAAGGGCACATAACTAAATGATCGTTTCACTTTCTTACGTTTATAATACTCTATTTAAAAAAAATATAATGCATTGATTTAAAATAATTTTTTAAATCAATCTTTAATTGATATTAGATTTCGTTTTTATAGAAAGGAATAATAAGTAGTATTTATAAATAATCTTTTTTAACAATGTAAAATATGAGGTATGAATCACATTTTTCTTATTACAGCTTTATTTAGCGTGATGATCTGAAAAAACAAAAGAATAAAGCGATAGTGAATAAACTATTTCAAACGAAACAAATAGAAATTTATCACCTAAAAAAGAGAAAACGAGAGACTAATTAAATTAAGAATAGTAAATATTTAATATCAATAGATGAAAAATCAGTCAAGATAAGCGGTAAAACAGATAAAAAAATGCTCGATAAATAATTACCGAGCATTCTATTAATTTAAGCTTTAATTATACTCAATGTAACTTAAAAAAGTTCAAATTAACCTTGCTGAGAAATCTTCGCCCAAGTGTCACGTAAACCCACGGTACGGTTAAACACTAACTTATCTGCTGTTGATAGTTTATCAGCACAGAAATAGCCTTCACGCTCAAACTGATACGCTTTTTCGATAGCCGCATCTTTTAAGCTACGCTCAACAAAACCTTCACGAATAACTAAAGATTCAGGGTTAATTGTTGATAAGAAATCTTCTTCTGCAGCAGGATTAGGTACGCTAAACAGTCGATCATAAAGACGAATCTCAGCAGGAATGGCATGTGGAATGCTAACCCAATGAATAACACCTTTTACTTTACGTCCATCCGCAGGATCTTTATTTAAGGTCTCTGGGTCGTAAGTACAGTAAATGGTTGTGATTTCACCTTGTTCGTCTTTTTCAACACGTTCTGCTTTAATCACATAAGCATTACGTAAACGTACTTCTTTTCCTAAAACTAGACGTTTATATTGGCGATTTGCTTCTTCTTTAAAGTCAGCACGATCAATATAAATTTCACGACTAAAAGGTACTTTACGAGTCCCCATTTCAGGTTTATTCGGATGATTCGGTGCAGTTAAAATCTCTTCACCTTCTGGCATATTCTCAATAACTAAACGAACGGGATCGATAACAGCCATTGCACGTGGTGCGTTTTCATTTAAATCATCACGAATACAAGATTCTAAAGCCGCCATTTCAACATTATTTTCTTGTTTCGTTACACCAATACGTAAACAGAATTCACGAATAGAATCAGCGGTATATCCACGACGACGTAAGCCTGAAATCGTTGGCATACGAGGGTCATCCCAACCATCAACAATGTTTTCTGTCACAAGTTGATTCAACTTACGCTTTGACATCACAGTGTATTCAAGGTTAAGACGTGAGAATTCATATTGACGAGGATGGCAAGGGATAGTGATGTTATCCAACACCCAATCATATAAACGACGGTTATCTTGGAATTCTAACGTACATAAAGAATGTGTGATATTTTCCAGTGCATCAGAAATACAGTGGGTAAAATCATACATTGGGTAAATGCACCATTTATTCCCAGTTTGATGGTGTTCAGCGAATTTAATACGATAAAGTACTGGATCACGCATAACGATAAAGGGTGATGCCATATCAATTTTCGCACGTAGACACGCTTTTCCTTCTTCAAAACCCCCTGCACGCATTTTTTCAAATAGTGCCAAGTTTTCTTCTACGCTACGTGAGCGATAAGGGCTATTTTTGCCGGGCTCTTTTAATGTACCGCGGTATTCACGAATTTCTTCAGCGCTCAACTCATCAACATAAGCTAAGCCTTTATTAATCAACTCAATCGCATATTGGTAAAGTTGATCAAAATAATCTGAGGAGTAATGAACGCTACCTTCCCATTGGAAACCTAACCACTGAACATCTTTTTGAATTGAGTTGATATACTCAATATCTTCTTTTACTGGATTGGTATCATCAAAACGTAAATTACATTTACCCTGGTAATCTTTAGCAATACCAAAATTCAGACAAATTGATTTCGCATGGCCGATATGAAGATAGCCATTAGGTTCAGGTGGGAAACGCGTATGCACGCTATCATGTTTCCCTGTTGCCAGATCTTCGTCGATTATTTGACGAATAAAGTTAGTTGGGCGGGCATCTGCCTCATTCATGGTCATTTTTTCCTCAAAGCAAAACGCATAATTAACCCACTATAATCCAATAAGCAGGTTTCATAAATACCTTAGCGAAATACACCCCTGAGATATTTATCAAAATAGAGATAAAAAAACGGGAAGTTTGAAAGACTCCCCGTTTTATCGTCTTATTTAACCATCTCTTTATAGAGGATTAAATATCTGTATAGAATTTATTTTAATACTTTGTAGATAATGGTTTTATTTCCAACCACATCACCAGTAACTTGTTCAGCAATTTTATCAAAATCATCAATATTGCTGACAATGACAGGGCTTATCATCGATTTAGCATTAGCGTTCAGATATTCTAGATCTAATTCTAAGATAGGTTGGCCGACTTTAACGTCTGCGCCTTCCTCAACTAAACGCTTAAAGCCTTTACCACCTAATGCAACAGTATCAATCCCCATATGAACGATGATTTCAACACCATTATCAGTTTCAATACAAAATGCATGGTTAGTCTCAAAAATCTTAACGACTGAGCCCATTGCAGGTGCCATCACAATATTAGAGGTTGGTTTAATCGCAAGGCCATCCCCTACAACACCACTTGAGAAAGCTTCATCAGGCACATCGTTTAATGCCACAATTTCACCATCAAAAGGTGCAATCATTTCAAGTAATACTTTTGCATTAGCATTAGCTTGTTTTACAGGTGTTTTTTCAGTAGACACGGTTGAAGCAGATGCACCTTCATAAGCGGCAACGGGACCTTGCGTTAATACATCACGCATTGCGTTAGCCACAAGCTCTGCGCGCGTACCCACAATCACTTGAACACTTTGTTTGTTTAAGCGAATAACACCTGATGCACCTAAGCGTTTTGCATAGGCATCATTAACAAGCGTGGCATCTTTTACATTTAAGCGTAAACGTGTAATGCAAGCATCAATACCAGTTAAGTTATCAGAACCACCGATAGCCGCGATATATTGACGAGCTTCCTGCTGAACACCTTCTTTGCTATTTGCAGGCGCTGTTGTGATATCTTCATTATAACCATCTGCGGTTTCATCACCAGATACGTCATCTTCACGACCCGGTGTTTTTAAGTTGAATTTCGTGATAGTGAAACGGAAAATACCGTAGTAAATGAAGAAGAACACAATACCTTGGACAATCAGCATGTACCAGTGCACAGCAAGTGGGTTACGAGAGGATAAGAACATATCCACTAAGCCCGCACTAAAGCCAAATCCTGATATCCACTCCATACTTGCAGCAATATAAACAGAGATTGCCATTAAGAATGCGTGAATAACATAAAGCACTGGCGCAACAAACATAAATGAGAATTCGAGCGGTTCAGTGATACCGGTGAAGAATGCAGCAAATGCACCCGCCATCATAATACCAGCCACTTTTGCTTTATTTTCTTTACGTGCACAGTGATAAATTGCAAGCGCAGCACCTGGCAAACCAAACATCATTACAGGGAAGAAACCTGCTTGATAACGACCTGTTACCCCCACAGTCGCTAAGCCCGCATCGATAGATTTCTGACCCGCAAGGAAATTAGGAATATCATTGATACCCGCAACGTCAAACCAGAATACAGAGTTCAACGCGTGATGTAGACCAACAGGAATTAATAAGCGGTTAAAGAATGCGTAAATACCGGCACCCAATGCCCCCATATCTTTAATACTTTCACCAAAGCTGACTAATCCGCCATAAATAACAGGCCAGACATACATTAAGATAAAGGCGACGATGATCATGAGGAATGACGCTAAAATAGGAACTAAACGTCGACCACTAAAGAAAGAGAGCGCGAGAGGCAATTCAACTTGGCTAAAGCGGTTATAAAGTTCCGCTGAAAGCACACCCACTAAAATCCCCACGAATTGGTTCTCTATTTTACCAAATGCAGCAGGTACTTCTTCTAATGGAATACCTTTGATCATGGAAACCGCCGCCGGTGAACAGAGCGTTGTGACAACCAAGAAACTCACAAACCCCGTTAAAGCGGCAGCACCATCTTTGTCTTTTGACATACCATAAGCAACACCGATGGCGAACAAAACTGACATATTGTCGATAATAGCAGCACCAGATTTGATGAGTAAGGCAGCAAGCGCGTTATCACTACCCCAGCCTACTGGATCAATCCAGTAGCCAATCCCCATCAGAATTGCTGCTGCAGGTAATGTAGCAACTGGCACCATCAGTGCCCGTCCTATCTTCTGCAGATAACTTAAAATATTCACAAACTCCCCCTTGGATAGCCCCTATACGGGATCTTATTCATACTCATTCATATTTTATAAAAAATTGATGAGCTAATTATTTAATTCCATTTTCAGTCTAAAAAATTTATTTCGTATCGCAAATTAATTAGTCATAATTTGTGATTTAAGTCACCAATATAGTATATTTTTTAGCTGAAATGCTGGCTAAGTCAGAAAGCTTATTTTATGATTAAAAATATCTTTTGGCGGGACAAATTAGATCATCGACTAAAAATGAAAAGAAATTCGTGTTATAGATGAGCCACTGATAATCACACAATGAAATAACACCTTCATGAATTATCAGATTTGTCTTTTTTCTATGAGGTTACTATGAGGTTAATCCCCCTATCTACGGCAAAACAAGTTGGTAAATGGTCTGCAAATTATATCGTTGAGAAGATCAACGCATTTAACCCAACCGCAGATCGCCCTTTTGTACTTGGTTTACCGACTGGTGGCACGCCATTGGCAACATATAAAGAACTGATTGAATTACACCGTGCTGGAAAAGTCAGTTTTCAACACGTGGTGACATTCAATATGGATGAATATGTTGGTATTCCATCAAATCATTCACAAAGTTATCGTACTTTTATGTATGAAAACTTTTTTAATCATATTGATATTAAAGATGAAAATATCAATTTATTAAACGGCAACGCAGAAGATCCAGAAGCAGAATGTGCCCGTTATGAGGCTAAAATAAAGTCTTATGGCAAAATCAATCTGTTTATGGGTGGTGTTGGTAATGACGGTCACATCGCTTTTAATGAACCGGCATCATCACTATCTTCACGCACTCGCATGAAGACACTCACCGAAGACACGCGTTTAGCGAATTCACGTTTCTTCGATAATAATGTTAATCATGTTCCTAAATACGCACTGACTGTGGGTGTTGGCACATTATTAGATTCTGAAGAATTAATGATTTTGGCAACAGGTTTTAATAAAGCACAAGCTGTACATGCCGCCACTGAAGGCGCAGTTAACCATTTATGGACCATTTCGTGTGTTCAGCTTCATCCGAAAGCAATTATAGTGTGTGATGATCCTGCCACAATGGAATTACGTGTTAAAACATTGCGTTATTTCCAACAGATTGAAGCGCAAGAGTGTCAGAAATACCAAGACTAAGTTTAGTAAAATAAGTACCTACTGATTAAGTAGTGGAAAAGGCTAAGCTCTCTTACTTATCAGCCAGAATTTGCTGGCTGATATCGGCTTTTTAGATTGACTTCCCTTATCAGGAGACAAAGGTATGTTTGCCTTAACAAATGCTGTTATTTATACAGGTTACGACCGTTTAGAAAACCACGCCATTATCATTAACGGCTCCCGTATTGAGCAGGTTTGCCCACAGGATCAGCTACCAAAAGATATCACTGTTCGTGATATGAAAGGTGCAATTGTCTCTCCCGGTTTTATCGATTTACAAGTTAATGGCTGTGGTGGCGTACAATTTAATGATACTCCAGAAAATGTTACCGTTGAAACGCTAGAAATCATGCAAAAAGCAAATGAGCGTTTAGGCTGTACCAGTTATTTACCGACACTAATTACCTGTTCTGATGAATTGATGAAAATAGGCATTGAAGCAACTCGTGCCTATATGAAAAAACATGCAAACAAAGTGCTGGGATTACATTTAGAAGGTCCTTATATCAACGTGATTAAAAAAGGGACACATGATCCACAATTTATTCGTCAACCTAGTGCTCAGATGATTAACTATCTGTGCGATAATGCTGATGTCATCGCAAAAATCACTCTTGCACCTGAAATGGTTGATGAAAAGTATGTTCGTCAATTAATCAAAGCAGGTATCATTGTTTCTGCAGGCCATTCAAATTCAACTTATGAAGAAGCGCGTAAAGGATTCCGTAATGGTATTTCATTATCAACTCATCTTTACAACGCGATGCCCTATATCACAGGCAGAGGCCCTGGCCTTGTAGGCGCCATTTATGATACACCCGAGGTTTATGCTGGTATCATTGCAGATGGTTTACATGTTTCATGGGCAAATATTCGTAATAGTAAACGTTTAAAAGGCGAAAAATTACTTTTAGTCACAGATGCAACTGCCCCAGCGGGACTAGACCCTAATAAAAATGAGATGGATAGCTTCGTTTTTGCAGGAAAAACCATATATTATCGTAATGGCCTTTGTGTTGATGCCGATGGCACATTAAGTGGGTCATCACTGACTATGATTGATGCTATTAAAAATAGTGTTATTCATGTGGGTATTCCATTAGATGAAACATTACGAATGGCTACACTTTATCCTGCTCGTGCGATTGGAATAGAAAAAGAACTCGGTACAATTGAATCAGGTAAAATTGCTAACCTTGCTTCTTTTGACAAGGACTTCAACCTTTGCACAACGTTTGTCAATGGTATAGAAATAACTGATAACTAATGGATGTATATGCTGATGAGTCACAACAACACTGAAACGCAAATTGGCAATATCGATCTTGTTAAACAACTTAACAGTGCGATTGTGTATCGACTTATTGATCAACACGGACCAATTTCCCGTATCCAAATAGCCGAACAAAGCCAATTAGCACCAGCCAGTGTGACTAAAATTACTCGTCAGTTGCTTGAGCGTGGACTAATTAAAGAAGTTGACCAGCAAGCTTCAACAGGTGGGCGCCGTGCAATTTCCATTATTGTTGAACATCGCAATTTTAATACCGTCAGTGTGCGACTAGGACGCAATGATGCGACTGTCGCACTCTATGATCTGAGTGGTAAGGTCATTATTGAGCAACACTATCCCATAGAGCAAAGCACGCAAAATGAAGTTGAAGCGCTGCTTATTAACGCAATTAATGACTTTATTAAACAAAATCAACGTCGTATTCGTGAACTTATTTCAATTTCAGTGATTTTGCCCGGCCTTGTTGATCCTAATAAAGGCATTGTCCGCTATATGCCTCATATGAAAGTGGATAACTGGGCTTTAGTCAATAGTCTAGAAAAGCGCTTTAACCTCCCGTGTTATGCTGGCCATGATATTCGAAGCCTTGCATTAGCTGAAAACTATTTCGGCGCCACAAGAGATTGTGAAGATTCACTGTTAGTGCGAATTCATCGTGGGGCAGGTGCTGGTGTTATTATTAACAATAAAATTCTCCTCAATCAGCGCGGTAACCTGGGAGAAATTGGCCATATTCAAATAGATCCTCTGGGCGAACGTTGTCATTGTGGTAATTTTGGCTGTTTAGAAACAATTGCATCAAACACGGCAATTGAAGCCAAAGTACGTTATCAATTAGAGCAAGGCTACCCAAGCCAATATTTATCACCGACACAGTGTCAAATCCAAGATATCTGTCATGCTGCGGTTAAAAATGATCCATTAGCGGTCGAAACCATTAAACAAGTTGGTCTACATTTAGGTAAAGCGATTGCAATTGCGATTAACTTATTTAACCCACAAAAGGTTGTTTTAGCAGGTGAGTTAACCGAAGCCGCTGAAATTTTGCTTCCTTCTATTCAAAGTTGTATTAATACGCAAGTATTAAAAGAATTTAGAGAAGCACTTCCTGTTGTCACATCAGAGCTTGATCATCGTTCTGCAATAGGGGCTTTTGCATTAACTAAACGTGCAATGCTCAATGGAGAATTGCTTCAACAGCTATTAGAAAAGTAAGTTATTGATGATAAATTATACTTTTTGAGTTAAACAAATACTTTTTCTTATTTTAATGAAAAAATAAGTCTAAAATTCAAACAGTAAACGATTAAAAAAAGAAATGTTACGTGATTTTTTTACTGCATTTCTTTTTTTTATCTCTTTTTATCGCTACGTCTTAATCGTATTTACACCTATCTTCTCCGCTTACTGCTTTGTTTTTTCTTTTTATTCACACTTTACACCCTCTTATTTTCGAGGATATTTTTGATCAAGAAGGTTGTTTTTTGGATCTTTTTTCGACAAAATGATTAACCATCGAGCAAACGGACACGTTTCTCGAAAATTAATGCAAAAAGCAGTTGACGGATTTGTCTGTAATACGCATAATGCGCCCCGCAACGCCGACGAAGGTTATGCAAAAAAAAGATGGCTATGTAGCTCAGCTGGTTAGAGCACAACACTCATAATGTTGGGGTCACAGGTTCGAATCCCGTCATAGCCACCATCTTTTTTGCGGGAGTGGCGAAATTGGTAGACGCACCAGATTTAGGTTCTGGCGCCGCAAGGTGTGCGAGTTCAAGTCTCGCCTCCCGCACCATTTTAACCTCGTCAAGAATTTATCAGTTGGGATATCGCCAAGCGGTAAGGCACCAGGTTTTGATCCTGGCATTCCCAGGTTCGAATCCTGGTATCCCAGCCATACTTCTGATAAATAAGTGTGTTGACAATTGAATTAGCGGATGGGGTATCGCCAAGCGGTAAGGCACCAGGTTTTGATCCTGGCATTCCCAGGTTCGAATCCTGGTACCCCAGCCATCTTTCGCTAGATTCAATATGGCTATGTAGCTCAGCTGGTTAGAGCACAACACTCATAATGTTGGGGTCACAGGTTCGAATCCC
The DNA here is from genome assembly GCF_009915965.1 of Proteus sp. G2300. NCBI lineage: Bacteria > Pseudomonadati > Pseudomonadota > Gammaproteobacteria > Enterobacterales > Morganellaceae > Proteus > Proteus sp. G2300. The sequence continues at coordinate 63,592 of NZ_JAABNK010000025.1, read as the reverse complement.
GTCATAGCCACCATTTTTTGGGATATCGCCAAGCGGTAAGGCACCAGGTTTTGATCCTGGCATTCCCAGGTTCGAATCCTGGTATCCCAGCCATATTTCGAAAGAGAGACTCGCTGAGCGAGTCTTTTTTTCTGAACGTTGTATGCGGGAGTGGCGAAATTGGTAGACGCACCAGATTTAGGTTCTGGCGCCGCAAGGTGTGCGAGTTCAAGTCTCGCCTCCCGCACCATTGATTACTAACGTGTTTATCACGAAATCAACAAAAAAGACTCGCAATAGCGGGTCTTTTTTGTTTTTGTCACTGACTTTTTCCTATCAGTTTTCTAAGCACTATTCTCCCCTTCTTTCCTTATGCCTCTGTTCTCAAAGGCCATCACGCTACATATCTTCATTTTTTATTTATTTTTCATCATTTCTCATTTTATTGATCGTTCTGTACATATATTCATGTAAATACTATACTCCCCTATAGTATACTTAAGGATTATATATGCCACACTCACCAGCAGAAAAAAAAGCCGCATTAACTCGTGTAAGAAAAATCAAGGGGCAACTTCTTGCATTAGAAACTGCACTTGAAAATGAAAATGAATGCGGCCAGGTGTTACAACAAATTGCCGCCATTCGAGGCGCTATCAATGGCCTAATGGCAGGTGTACTCGAAAGTCATTTACGTGAAGGTCTTATGGATGCTGTCGCGTCTCCTGAAGATCAAAAAAATTCTGTTGATGACGCTATTTCACTTATCCGCACTTACCTGCGTTAATAACAAAAAAGGATACACCATGAAATCTCGTGCTGCGGTCGCATTTGGGCCAGGAGAACCTTTAAAAATTGTTGAAGTTGATGTGATGCCACCAAAAGCTGGTGAAGTGCTAATTAAAATTAGCCACACTGGCGTTTGCCATACCGATGCCTTTACGCTCTCTGGTGATGATCCTGAAGGCGTATTCCCCGCTATTCTTGGCCATGAAGGTGCAGGTATTGTGATCGAAGTCGGTGAGGGTGTCACAAGTGTTAAACCCGGTGATCATGTTATTCCACTCTATACTGCTGAATGCGGTGAATGCCTATTTTGTAAATCAGGTAAAACTAACCTGTGTGTAGCAGTCAGAGCGACACAAGGTAAAGGTGTGATGCCAGATGGTACAACACGTTTTTCTTATAACGGGCAGCCTATTTATCACTATATGGGATGTTCTACTTTTAGCGAATACACCGTCGTCGCTGAAGTTTCTCTTGCAAAAATCAATCCTGAAGCTAACCACGAAGAAGTTTGCTTATTAGGCTGTGGAGTGACAACGGGAATTGGAGCTGTTCACAACACGGCAAAAGTACAAGAAGGTGATTCAGTTGCTGTCTTCGGTTTAGGTGGCATTGGTCTTGCTGTTCTTCAAGGCGCAAGACAAGCCAAAGCCGGTCGTATTTTTGCCATTGATACGAATCCTGAGAAATTTGCATTAGCACGTCAGTTTGGTGCAACAGATTGCTTAAATCCTAATGATTACGATAAGCCTATCCAGCAAGTTCTTGTCGAAATAACCCAATGGGGTGTTGATCATACTTTTGAATGTATCGGCAATGTCAATGTAATGAGAGCTGCATTAGAAAGTGCACATCGTGGTTGGGGTCAGTCTGTCATCATTGGTGTGGCAGGCGCTGGACAAGAAATCTCAACCCGTCCTTTCCAATTAGTGACAGGTCGCTCATGGAAAGGTACTGCTTTTGGTGGTGTAAAAGGCCGTAGTCAATTACCTGGCATGGTTGAAGATGCAATGAAAGGTAATATTGAACTTAAACCTTTTGTTACTCATAAACTTCCATTAGAAAAAATTAATGAAGCTTTTGATTTAATGCACGAAGGTAAATCAATCCGAACTGTTATTCATTTCGATTAATCATCCTCAAGCCTATACCTCATAGGCTTATCTTTGTTTTTAAAGGAGTCAAAATGGAAAGGATTGAACGTCACGCCTGTTTTGGTGGCTGGCAAGAAGTTTATCAACATACATCAAAGGCGTTAAATTGTGAGATGAAATTTGCCATCTATCTTCCGCCTATGGAAAAAGGGCAAAAATCCCCTGTTTTATATTGGTTATCAGGCTTAACCTGCAATGAGCAAAACTTTATTACTAAAGCAGGCGCTCAACAATTTGCATCACAGCATGGCATTATTTTGGTTGTACCAGATACCAGCCCTCGTGGTGAAAATATCACTGATGATAGTGCCTATGATCTAGGGCAAGGTGCGGGTTTTTATCTTAATGCCACCCAATCCCCTTGGAATGATCATTACAAGATGTATGACTATATTGTTGATGAGCTTCCGGCACTGATTGAAACACATTTTCCTGCCACAGAAAAACGCGCGATTAGCGGGCATTCAATGGGAGGACATGGCGCCTTAACAATTGCTTTACGAAATTTGGACCGCTACAGCAGTGTGTCCGCATTTTCTCCCATAGTGGCACCTTCTATTGTTCCTTGGGGCCAAAAGGCGTTTAGCGCTTATTTAGGCGATGATACGACACAATGGCAACAATATGATGCGGTTGAATTAGTTAGCCAAACAGAAAGTGTATTACCTATGCGTGTTGATGTCGGGCTCGATGATCCGTTCTATCAAGAGCAACTTAAACCTGAATTATTCGCGCAAGCTTGTGACAAAAAACAGTTCCCTTATCAATTGAATTTACATCAAGGGTATGATCACAGTTATTATTTTGTCATGAGTTTTATTGGTGAGCATATTGCTTTTCATGCTAAGCACTTAAACGCTTAGCCATAATGCGATGATCTCTCCAAAGAGATCATCGCATTTCTAATTATTTAATACCTAACGCATAACGCAACGCTGCCTCTTTCGCTTTTCCTGCATGTTGAGCTGCTAAAAGGCCGATATTTCTAACGACTTTTAAACCCGGTAGTTGGTGACTAAAGGCGTGATAAAAGACATCCATACCCGCTTGCATAACTAAATTATCAGGCATACGACGACGCTGATATTTTTTCAATAACGCCATTGAATCCCAAGGCTCGAAATGTTTTTTAGCCTCAGCCACTAAGTTCAAGAAACAATCCACATCACGATAACCTAAGTTAACGCCCTGTCCTGCTAATGGATTAATGGTGTGAGCCGCATCTCCCAACAAAATAATGCCTTTATCAACATAACGACTTGCATGTTGACGCGTTAAGGGAAATGAACCCGTAGCAATAGGTGTCGCTTTTCCTAAACGTTCAGGAAAAGCATGTTGAATTTCTTTTTCTAACTGCGCCATTGACATGTTTTGTAGTTTTCTAATTCTGTCAGGCGAGTCATACCAAACTAAACAAGCCCAGTTATCAAAAAGCGGTAAATAGGCGCGTGGCCCTGAAGGATAAAATCGTTGCCACGTTCCCTTTTCTGGAGGTAATTCTGTTTTTACTGTAATCAACATACACGATTGGCGATATTGCCAACCATTGCTACCAATACCTGCAAATTTGCGCACTTGAGAGTTTGCACCATCAGCACCTATCACTAAATTTGTGGTCACCTCCTTACCATCAGAAAGCGTTACTGTCCATTTATCATCTAAATAAGTCATTTTACTTAGACTATTTGGACATAATAAAGTGATATTGCTATAACGTTCAGCCTCTTGCCAAAGCGCTAATTGCAAAATACGGTTTTCAACCATATATCCTAATTCGGGTAGCCCTAAGCTTTTTGCATCAAAAATCACATGGGCGTTTTCTTCTTCCCATGTTTCAAGAGTCAGATAAGGTGCAGAACGCATAGCCAAAACATGTTGCCATGCACCTAGTTGTTTTAATAGACTAACAGACGCACAACTAATCGCAGAAATACGGATATCAGGATGAGATGACGCATCAAAAGGTGCTGGAGACTGTCGCTCAATCATGGCGACACGCAATCCTTCTTGCGCCAGTCCAATTGCAACAGCAGCGCCAATCATTCCGCCACCCGCGATGATTGCATCAAAATCGTTTTTTACATTACTCATCATTGTTATGCCATAACTCATTACTTTAATAATTAGGTAAGCGCTGTTTCAGTTTATTTTGATTAAACTAAACGCCATAAAGAATTAGCACCGACTTACTCTAGTCACTGACCACACAAATGACTACAATAACCGCCTTATTGGCTTATTACACGCAACGTTTTCCAGTGATTAGCTATTGTCTCACTGAAAATACCGGATTTACACAATGTCGACGATAAAAAAACTGTACATTAAAACTTGGGGCTGTCAGATGAATGAGTACGATTCATCCAAAATGGCAGACCTACTCGAAAGCACCCACGGTTATCAGTTAACCGATGTCGCCGAAGATGCGGACATTCTACTGTTAAATACCTGTTCTATCCGTGAGAAAGCACAAGAAAAAGTCTTTCATCAGTTAGGACGTTGGAAATATTTTAAAGATAATAAACCCGATATTATCATTGGCGTCGGTGGCTGTGTTGCCTCTCAAGAAGGTGAATACATCCGTCAACGTGCGCAGTGTGTCGATATTATCTTCGGACCACAAACCTTACACCGTTTACCTGAAATGATTAATCAGGTTAAAGGCACCAAAAGCCCGGTTGTCGATATCAGTTTCCCTGAAATCGAAAAATTTGACCGTTTACCTGAGCCTCGTGCAGAAGGCCCTTCTGCTTTCGTTTCTATCATGGAAGGCTGTAACAAATACTGTTCTTTCTGCGTTGTTCCTTACACTCGAGGTGAAGAAGTCAGCCGCCCTTGTGATGATGTATTATTTGAAATAGCACAGCTAGCCGCTCAAGGTGTACGCGAAGTTAACCTATTAGGTCAGAACGTAAACGCCTATCGTGGTGCCACTTTTGATGGCCAAATTTGTAGCTTTGCTGAGTTAATTCGCTTAGTCGCGGCAATTGATGGTATTGACCGTATTCGCTTTACCACTAGCCACCCTATCGAATTTACTGACGATATTGTTGCTGTATATGAAGATACGCCAGAATTAGTCAGCTATTTACACTTACCTGTGCAAAGTGGTTCTGACCGTATTCTAACATTAATGAAGCGTAACCATACGGCACTTGAATATAAAAGCATCATTCGCAAATTACGCAAAGCACGTCCTGATATTCTGATAAGTTCAGACTTTATCATCGGTTTCCCCGGTGAAACACAAGACGATTTTGAAAAAACCATGCAATTAATTGCTGATGTTAATTTCGATATGAGCTTTAGTTTCATCTATTCAGCACGTCCGGGTACTCCAGCAGCCGACTTACCTGATGACGTTAGCGAAGATGAAAAGAAACAGCGTTTATATCTGCTACAACAGCGCATCAATCAGCAAGCGATGAATTTTAGCCGAGCGATGCTAAACAGTGTGCAACGTATTCTTGTTGAAGGCCCTTCACGTAAAAATGTAATGGAGCTTTCTGGTCGTACTGAAAATAACCGTGTGGTTAACTTTGAAGGTACACCCGATATGATTGGTAAATTCGTTGATGTTGAAATTGTTGACGTTTATGCCAACTCACTACGTGGTAAAGTGGTTAGAACGGAAGATCAAATGGATTTACGTACCCATGAATCACCAGAATCCGTCATTGCACGTACTCGTAAAGAAGATGAATTAGGGGTCGGTGTTTACCAACCTTAATTGATCAGATTTAACAAAAGGATAATCAGTGACAGTAATAGCACATGCACAAGTAGCGACCCAAGAAATTTTCTTAGAGCCAGCTGACAATGCCCGTTTGATGAGTCTATGTGGCCCATTTGACGATAATATTAAGCAACTTGAGCGCCGTTTAGGTATTGAGATTAATCATCGTGATAACCGTTTTAAACTCACGGGAAAATCATTATGTGTCAATGCGGCCGCAGGAATTCTACGTCGCCTGTATGTGGAAACCTCGCCGATGAAAGGCGTGATCCCCGATATCGACCCTGAACAAATTCATCTTGCTATCAAAGAAAGCCGTGTGCTTGAACAAAGTGATGAGCATGTTCCTGAGTTTGGAAAATCGACCAATATTCGAACTAAACGTGGTGTGATAAAACCTCGTACACCAAATCAAGCACAATACATTGCCAATATTCAGACTCATGATATTACGTTTGGTATTGGGCCTGCGGGTACAGGGAAAACTTATCTAGCTGTTGCTGCCGCTGTTGATGCCCTTGAACGCCAAGAAGTGCGTCGTATTTTGTTGACGCGGCCTGCAGTTGAAGCGGGTGAAAAATTAGGTTTTTTACCAGGTGATTTAAGTCAAAAAGTCGATCCCTATTTACGACCACTTTATGATGCGTTATTTGAGATGTTGGGTTTTGAAAAAGTTGAGAAACTAATAGAGCGTAATGTTATTGAAGTTGCACCTCTCGCTTATATGCGTGGACGTACACTCAATGATGCTTTCATCATTCTTGATGAAAGCCAAAACACCACCATTGAACAAATGAAAATGTTCTTAACGCGTATTGGTTTTAACTCTAAAGCCGTGGTCACTGGGGATATAACTCAGATTGACTTGCCAAGAGGCAATAAATCGGGCTTACGTCATGCCATCGAAGTTTTATCAGATGTGAATGATTTAAGTTTTAATTTTTTCCATAGTGAAGATGTTGTTCGTCACCCTGTGGTTGCCAAAATTGTTATCGCTTATGAAGCTTGGGAAACCGAAGACCAAAAACGTCGTCAAGCTATCAAAGCAGAAAAAGAGAAGCTTCAGAGAGAAAATCATGAGTGAAGTTATCCTTGATTTACAAATTGCAAGTGAAAATACGCAAGGGCTTCCGAGTGAAGCCCAATTTATGACATGGCTCGAAGCGGTATTACCACAGTTTCAACCAGTCAGTGAAGTCACTATTCGTATTGTTGATGAAGCAGAAAGTCACGAGCTTAATCTCACTTATCGCGGTAAAGATAGACCCACTAACGTGCTTTCTTTTCCTTTTGAAGCACCGCCTGAAATTGAATTGCCTCTATTAGGTGATTTAATTATTTGTCGCCAGGTGGTAGAAAAGGAAGCGGTTGAACAGAGTAAGACGGTTGAAGAACATTGGGCACACATGGTGATTCATGGTTGCCTACATCTTTTAGGTTATGATCATATAGAAGATGATGAAGCCGAAGAAATGGAAAGTTTAGAAACAGAAATCTTACAAAATTTAGGTTATGCAGATCCCTATTTAATTGAAAAAGAGTAACAGTTATCTTATTTTTATGATAAATATTATATCCAATTAACCATTCAATGAGGAAAAATAGTTAAAACGCCATGAGCGACGACCAATCTTCGAGTAACGATAACCCTGGTCCTAAGAAAGGGTTTCTCACACTGCTTAATCAGTGGTTCCACGGTGAACCTAAAAACCGTGATGATCTGATGGAGCTTATCCGCGATTCTGAACAGAAAGAATTAATTGATCCTGATACCCGCGACATGCTTGAAGGGGTAATGGATATTGCTGAACAGCGCGTTCGGGATATTATGATCCCGCGCTCCCAAATCGTTACACTAAAACGTAATCAAACTCTTGATGAATGTTTAGATGTAATTATTGATTCAGCACATTCCCGTTTCCCAGTCATAAGCGAAGACAAAGATCATATTGAAGGCTTATTGATGGCAAAAGATTTACTGCCATTTATGCGTACTGACGCAGAGCCATTTAGTATGGATAAAGTCTTACGTTCAGCGGTTGTTGTACCTGAAAGTAAACGGGTCGATCGCCTATTAAAAGAGTTCCGCTCACAACGCTATCATATGGCGATTGTAATTGATGAATTCGGAGGTGTATCAGGGCTTGTCACAATTGAAGATATTCTAGAACTTATCGTAGGCGAAATTGAAGATGAGTATGACGATGAGGATGATATTGATATTCGTCCACTAAGTCGCCACGCTTACTCAGTTCGAGCTTTAACCCAGATAGAAGATTTCAATGAAGCGTTCGGTACACATTTCAGCGATGAAGAAGTTGATACTATTGGCGGTTTAGTTATGCAAGCCTTTGGTCACCTTCCTGCTCGTGGTGAAACTATTACTATTGATAATTACCAATTTAAAGTTGTTATGGCAGACAGCCGTAAGATCATTCAGGTTTATGTGCATATCCCCGATGATGCGCCCATTCCTGAACTAGGTAATGATGCATAGGATATCAATGAATAATATCTCTTTCTTAAACCGCCAGTGGGTTCGTGCCCTTCTGGCGGTTTTTTTCGGTGCTATCGGCACATTTGCGTTTTCGCCTTTTGACTTTTGGCCTGCGGCTTTAATTTCACTGCTTGGTCTATTACTGATAATCACACAGCGCACATCTCGACAAGGTGCATTCCTTGGCTTTGCTTGGGGTTTTGGCTTATTTGGTACTGGCGTAAATTGGGTTTATGTCAGCATTGCTGATTTTGGTGGTATGCCGTTTGCAATAAACATCTTTTTAGTGATTTTATTAGCACTCTATTTATCACTCTATACGCTGTTATTTGCAGGCTTACTAAATAGATTTTTTCCAACCCCCACACTATGGCGGTTTGTATTCGCAGCCCCTGCACTATGGCAAATTACAGAGTTTTTAAGGGGTTGGGTATTATCTGGTTTTCCATGGTTACAATTCGGTTACAGCCAAATTGATGGCCCATTAAAAGGTATTGCGCCTATTTTTGGTGTTACCATGATAACACTACTACTTACCGTTATCAGTGGCCTTCTGGCATTTGCACTCTATCGAAAATCAATTTACAGCCTTGTCGTTGCTCTTCTTTTATTAGTATTACCGGTCAGCTTTAAATCTTATCAGTGGTATCAGCCTTTACAGGATGAAACGCAAGAAATTGCATTAATCCAAGGCAATATCGCACAATCATTAAAATGGGAACCGGGCACATTAGAAAGTACGCTAAAAACCTATCTCACCTTAAGTCGCCCTTTTATCGGTAAGGCGAATCTGATTATTTGGCCTGAATCTGCGATCCCTGATGTCGAAATTCAACAACAAGGTTTTTTAGCGGAGCTTGATAAGCAACTAAGAGAGCAAGACACCCATTTAATGACGGGAATTATTGATGCTCGACCAACATTAAAAGGTTATCGTTTCTACAATAGTGTTATCACATTAGGTGAACACTATGCTTATCAATATCCAGCAACGGATCGCTATAATAAACATCACCTTGTTCCTTTTGGTGAGTATGTACCACTAGAATCACTATTACGCCCACTTGCACCTTTCTTTAATTTACCGATGTCATCATTGAGCCAGGGTGAATATGTACAACCTCAGCTTACTGTCAATGATGCCAAAATAACCGCAGCTATTTGCTACGAAATTATTTTAGGTGAACAAGTTCGTGCTAACTTCAAACCTGATACTCGGTTTTTGTTGACGATTTCTAATGATGCTTGGTTTGGTAATTCAATCGGCCCTTGGCAGCATTTCCAAATGGCGAGAATGCGTTCTCTAGAGTTAGGAAGACCCTTATTACGTTCGACAAATAACGGTATTACAGCCTTTATTGCAGCTAATGGTGATGTAATTTCTCAACTTCCTCAATTTGAAGAAGGTGCTTTAGCGGAAAAAATCACACCAACAACAGGATTAACCCCTTATTACAAATGGGGTAATACACCATTGTGGATACTGGTTGGATTATTTTTTATTATCGCCTTTATTAAACGCCGTAATTAAAATGAATAAAGCCCAACCCTATTAAGTTAATATTAATTAGGTTGGGCTTTCTCTAATCGTTATTCCTATTAATATTGTGCCAATACACATAAATACCTCAAAACGCATTACTGCTGAAAAGGCGTTAATGACTCAACATACACAAGAAAAAAAATTAAACACAGACGTAAGAATCTTCTTTATGAGATAATCTATTTTATTGCGAGCTTACCTGGCATCATTTTTTCTTCACTTAAACTCTGATAACCAATTTAAAAAGAAGCCCACCATAAACGTAATTTTAGTCCCCATGAAGAAGACCAACCACTCGTAAAGCCGACCATTTCACCTTTGTAAACAATCACAAATGAAGGTGTAGCACTAATTCCCCACTGCTGCGAAATGTTTCCGCGCTCATCATTAATAACAGGGAAAACAAGGCCTTTAGATTGAATACCGCGCTCTAGCTTTGCACTATCACCAGATCGAATTGCCACTGATGTCACGTTATAACCATCTTGGGCTAACGAATTTACGGTCGGTGTCGTAAATTTACAAACCCCACACCAAGTTGCCCAAAAATAGACTAATAAAGGCTTTTCAGCACTCAATTCTGTCAATGAAACAACTTTATTATCAACCGTATAAAGTTCAGGTAAATTCGTTAAGGAGGGTGGCGTAGGTTGTCGCCACCAATCCATTGCAAAAGAGGCTACAACGAAAATGACCACCAGAACAACCAGCTCTTTACTCCATTTTCGTAAGCGACTATGCATTATTTTTTCACTTTAGCCAGTTGTTCTTTAACAATCACTTCTAGCTGGGCGTAATCTACTGCACCAGGGATAACCATGTCGCCAACAACCGTTGCAGGTGTCCCCTGAATACCTAATTTACGAGAAAGATCTAAATTATTCTGTAACGCTTTTAAGCTGTCATCCGTTAATTTTACTTTGCTTGTATTGGTTGTTTTCATTGCATCATCAATACTTGCATTATCTAGCATTGTTTTCTTCTGCATTAAACGTTGGTGTAACGCTAAGAACGCTTTAGGATCTTCTTTCCATACAGAAAGTACCGCTTGAGATGCTTTCGCAGAACTTTCGCCTTTAAATGGTAATGGTTTAATTACCACAGCAACTTCAGGATAATCTTTTGTGATTTGTTCTAATAATGGATCGAAACGTTTGCAGTAAGGGCAATTATAATCAGTAAAAGAAACCAACACTAACTTAGCGTCTTTTGCACCAATACGAGGACTTGCTGCATCGTTATATAATGCGTCGTGTTCTGCCTTTAAGGCAGTACGAAATTGAGCTTGTTGCTCATCGGCTTTTTGTGCTTGTAATGCAGTAATAGCTTCTTCCAAAATTTCTGGATTTTTGATTAAGGTATCACGAACCAGCGCACGAACTTCTTTTTCCTGATCAGCGCTTAATGCCGCCGCTTGCACATTTGCACCCAAAAGTAATGACGAGATAACCAGTGCAGAAAGTGTTTTTTTCATTATTGGGCTCCTTTAGCCTCTGAAAGAATAGTCAATGTTGAATCTTTATTTAAAAGTGGGGGTAAAACCACGCCATCTTTATGGCAAGGTCCATAAATTTGGTTAAAAGGCACAGCAACTTGACCACGTTGTTTTAAAAACTGGGTGATTTTATCAGAGGGTTTAGTCCAATCCCCCCTTAATGCAACGACATCCGGTGCTGACAATGCCGCCTGAATATCTTCTCGCAATAATACATTGTATTTGTTTGCTTTGCAGGTTACACACCAATCTGCCGTCACATCAACAAATACACGTTTATTATCAGCCAATGCTTGGTGTATTGCTTCTTCAGATAAAGGCTGCCAATTGACTGAATCTTGACCTGTAAATGTATGGCTTTCTGGTTGAGCAACAAAAAAGTAAGTACTTCCCCCTAAAAATAGGGCAATCACCGTAGAAATAAGTACCGTTTTTTTACCATAGTGCCGTGCAATTGCGAGTAATAAAAGCAAAGTAATCGTAATAAAAATACCGGCAACAATAGGCATTCCCAAATGAGGGATTAAAAGTGTAATAAGCCAAATACTAGACAGTAGCATCATAAAGCCTAAAACAACTCTTAGACGATTCATCCATTTTCCGGGTTTTGGTAGCACTTTTGCAACAGATGGGAATACTGCCACTAAGATCCAAGGCAAACTCATTCCTATCCCTAATGCAGTAAAAATAAGCCATAACTCACTTAACGGAGCAATCAGAGCATAAGCGACTGCGGTACCTAAAAATGGTGCGGAACAAGGTGTGGCTAGCAAAGTAGCAAAAGCACCTTCCCAAAAATGACGACCATATCCCTGTCCTCCCGCCGTTGCCATTTTAGTATTCATATTGCTACTTAAACGTAACTCAAATAAACCCAATAAATTAGCTGTAAAAATAGCGGTCACCAACACCATAAACCCAATAAACCAAGGGCTTTGGAACTGAATTCCCCAACCTAAAGCTTCTTGGCTATAACGTAAGCCTGTCATAAATAGAGCAAGTGCCCAAAAAGAAACTAAAATACCTAAAACAGACACCGAAAATTGCTTACGAATAACTCCTTTATCACGATTTTCAAGATGTAAAATCGAACCCAATTTCATCGCGAGCACTGGCAATACGCAAGGCATTAAATTTAGGATCAACCCACCTAATAGTGCAAAAGCAAGAATACTCCATAGTCCAACACTTGAATGAGAAGAAGAAACAGTACCTATTTCTCCCTTCCCTATTGTGTCGTTAACTTGACGAGAAAAACCTTGGTCAGTAATAACAAATGAGAGAGCTTTACCTGAAATATCACCCGCATCATCGCCCCAATCATCAGTCACATCAACAGAGACAATCAAATTATTATCTTTATGATTTAACTTGGGAATACCGTAAAGCATACCTTCTGGAGGATCGAGATAAATATTAGGTTTAACCCAATCTCCTTGCTCTTTTTGTAAAGAGATTGTGAGCTGACTATTATTATAAGCAGAAGAAACCGAAGAGATGAGTCCTGTACCAACAGGGATTTTTGCCATCGCCTGACTATATTGCCATTCAAAATCAGAAGGGGCAGGCTCTGTGAGATCAAAATCTAAAGTGTAGTCCGTTAAAATACAGACATTACTGCATGTTGATAACGTTAAAACACCCGTTAAACGTTCAGCATTAACGGATGTTAATTCAATAGGAAAAGTAACTTGTTTGTCATAGCCTTGAGTGTGAATACCTGCAACATCAAAAGCTGAAGGTGATGGCCAATGCCATATCATCGTACTCACATCTTGTGACCAATTAATTTCAGGTGCAACGCCACCTTCCCCTGGTGAACGCCAATAGGTTTTCCACCCAGATTCAAGTTGTACTTCAAGTAACATTTTCACATCACCCGTTGGTGACTTTTGTGCTGTCGCCCTAACTTGTGCGTGAGAATTATCAGGCATGGCTAACCAGCCTGTATCTGCTGCTTGAGATGGAGATAACGTAAATAGCGTTAATACCAACGCTATAACAAAAGAACGAAACATAACAACTCCCTAAAAATTCCTACAACGCTACACACAAAGCGACGTCCTAAAATAGACGTGCAATTTTTTAGCTAAAAGGAAATTTCTAATCCCTCAAAATACAATAATGAAGGTGAAGTCTTATCGGTGGAGGTGGATGATGGTGTTTTTTTTGGCTACGCTGACGTGAAACATAGATAGCAGCCATACTCAACAATAATAGTACTGCCCATGAATGGAAAAACGGCTCTATGGTTATTGGAGGTACAGATAATAATGATTTAGCACTTAATTCACAGGTAGACAGTGAATAAGTATGTTCTATTGCACTATTCTCATCAGCAATTGGTATTGATAGTGGGTATTGTGTTTGGGAAACAGCCGTTGCTAAGCGCTCACTAATGATGTGGGCACCTAATGAACGCTGAACAATACAACACAATATCAGCAAAACTGTTATCACCACTAGCCAGCGACCTGACCGCCAATTACTCATAGATGTTCCTCATCAATATGACCCGTTATCTTAACGGTAATCTACAGACAAACAACTCCTTAAGACAAACTTTACAAATCCCTACTTATTTTATTTTTTCTATTATCTCAATTTTTCATCTTTAACCTTTATTTCTATAAGGTTTCTACTACAATAATTTTAAATATTGAAAACAACTTCCAAAAAAACAATCAATCATATTTGATTTCATTCTTTTATTGAGAGATACCTCTCGTATTTCACAAATTGCACTTCCCAACAGTATGTTATTTGTTCTATCTATTAACATTATCAAAACAAATTAAAACAAAAAAGCAACACAAAGCAAATCACCAATATCACTTATCACTACGACAGGAGTTATTATGCGCATGCGTAAACTAGCATTATCATTAATGATTTTAGGGGCTGCAGGAGCTGTGCAGGCAGAAGAACTCACTGGAACCTTAAAAAAAATCAATGACAACGATATTATTATCGTCGGGCACCGGGAATCCTCAGTTCCTTTCTCTTACTATGATAATCAACAAAAAGTGGTGGGTTATTCCCAAGATTATTCCAACCTGATTGTACAAGCTGTGAAAGATAAAATAGGCAAACCTAACCTGCAAGTTCGCCTCATTCCTATCACTTCTCAGAATCGTATTCCATTATTACAAAATGGCACCTTTGATTTTGAATGTGGCTCAACAACCAATAATGAAGCTCGCCAGCAACAAGCCAGTTTCTCTAATACTATTTTCATCGTAGGTACACGTTTACTCGCAAAAAAAGACAGTGGAATTAAAGATTTTGCTGATCTATCTGGTAAAAACGTCGTTGTCACCTCAGGAACAACGTCTGAAATATTACTCAACAAACTTAATGATGAGAAAAAAATGAATATGCGCATTATCAGCGCAAAAGATCATGGAGACTCATTCCGTACACTTGAATCAGGACGTGCTGTTGCCTTTATGATGGATGATGCATTACTTGCTGGAGAACGTGCTAAAGCGAAAAAACCAGGTCAATGGGAAATTGTAGGAACCCCACAATCTGAAGAGGCTTATGGCTGTATGTTGCGTAAAGACGATGCCCAATTCAAAGCGTTAATTGATGAGACTATCGCGAATGCACAAAAATCCGGTGAGGCAGAAAAATCATTCAATCGCTGGTTTAACGCCCCTATTCCACCTAAAAACCTTAATCTAGAATTCACTATCTCTGATGAAATGAAAGCCTTATTTGCATCGCCAAATGATAAAGCATTGAATTAAAAATACATACGTAGTTGATACAAACAAATAATTATAAAGTATCTGTTGGACAGACAGATCAGTGAAGTTTGGGGCAGTCGTTCCCTGCCCCTATTTTTCACCGGAGGTGAAATCATGTCGATTGATTGGGATTGGGGGATATTCTTCCAAGAAGCCCCATTCGGAAACACCACATACTTAGGATGGCTGATTTCCGGTTTCCAAGTCACCATTGCCTTATCGTTATGCGCTTGGGTTATTGCCTTTCTTGTTGGTTCTCTATTCGGAATTCTACGGACTGTACCTAATCGTTGGCTTTCTAGCTTAGGCACTGTTTATGTTGAATTATTCCGTAATGTGCCACTTATCGTACAATTCTTTACGTGGTATTTAGTCATCCCTGAACTTTTACCTCAATCTATTGGCGACTGGTTTAAAATGGACTTAGCGCCAAATGTACAATTTTTTGTCTCTTCAGTTCTCTGCTTAGGCTTATTTACTGCGGCACGTATGTGTGAACAAGTCAGAGCAGCAATCAACTCATTACCTCGTGGACAAAAAGCTGCAGGGCTTGCTTTGGGTTTAACCTTACCTCAAACCTATCGTTATGTTTTATTGCCTAATGCTTATCGTGTCATTATTCCCCCCATGACTTCAGAAATGCTTAACCTCGTAAAAAACTCGGCGATTGCCTCTACTATCGGGTTAATTGATATGGCTGCACAAGCAAACAAGCTACTCGATTATTCAGCGAAAGCGTATGAGTCATTCACAGCCATCACTCTTGCCTATGTCTTCATCAACGTCGTCATTATGTTAATAATGCATTGGCTTGAAAAACGCGTTCGCTTACCCGGCACAACAGGAGGTCAATAATGTACGAATTTGACTGGAGTTCCGTTGTTCCAAGCCTACCATTTTTAATCGATGGCATGGCAATCACTTTAAAAATCACTATCACCGCCATTGTGGTTGGTATTTTATGGGGAACGGTGCTTGCTGTTATGCGCCTGTCTACCTTTAAACCAATTAGTTGGTTTGCGGTTGCTTACGTTAATACCTTTCGTTCTATTCCATTAGTCATGGTATTGCTGTGGTTTTATTTAATTGTGCCTAACATATTACAAAATGTTCTAGGGCTTTCACCGAAAAGTGATATCCGTTTAATTTCAGCAATGATAGCGTTTTCTTTATTTGAAGCAGCGTACTACTCTGAAATTATAAGAGCAGGTATTCAAAGTGTGAGTAAAGGACAATTTTCCGCCTCACTTGCATTAGGAATGACCAAATCACAAACAATGCGTTTAGTGATTTTACCTCAAGCATTTAGAGCTATGATCCCGCTTTTACTCACCCAAGGTATTGTCTTATTTCAAGATACATCCTTAGTTTACGTATTAAGCCTCACTGACTTCTTCAGAACGGCGGCAAATATTGGTGAACGAGACGGTACACAAGTTGAGATGATCCTCTTTGCAGGTTTTGTTTATTTTGTCATTAGCTTCGCAGCTTCAATGTTAGTGAACTTTCTTAAAAAAAGGACTACCTAGATGATTTCCCTAAAAGATGTATCAAAATGGTATGGTCAGTTTCAAGTACTGACTGAATGTTCCACTGAAGTTAAAAAGGGGGAAGTTGTTGTTGTCTGTGGGCCTTCAGGTTCAGGTAAATCAACACTGATCAAAACTGTTAATGGCTTAGAACCCATACAACAAGGCGAGATCCTCGTTAATGGAACCCTAGTTAATGATAAGCATACGGATCTTGCCAAATTACGCGCAAAAGTTGGTATGGTGTTTCAACATTTTGAGCTCTTCCCTCACCTCTCTATTATTGAAAATCTTACACTGGCACAAGTCAAAGTACTCAATAGAAATAAAGATGCGGCAAAAGAAAAAGGCTTAAAGTTATTAGAACGTGTTGGCTTATCAAGTCATGCGAATAAATATCCTGCTCAACTTTCTGGTGGCCAACAACAACGTGTCGCAATTGCTCGTGCTTTGTGTATGGATCCTATCGCAATGTTGTTTGATGAACCGACTTCCGCACTTGACCCTGAAATGATAAATGAAGTACTGGATGTTATGGTTGAGCTAGCTAATGAAGGTATGACCATGATGGTAGTAACCCATGAAATGGGATTTGCTAAAAAAGTTGCTGACCGCATTATTTTTATGGATGAAGGACGCATTGTAGAAGATAGACCTAAAAATGATTTTTTTGATAATCCAAAATCAGATCGTGCAAAAGATTTCCTCGCAAAAATTCTACACTAATTATTCACCTCATCATGATTAATATTTGCTGACGTACTTTATGTGCGTCAGCAAACAAACTGATTTAAATAAACCTTGCAACTTAATATCAATTAATTCTTATTTTCCGCAATATCAAAACATTTTCACCAAAAATCACGCATTTATTACACTAAAATAGTGTTTATTTTCAGCATATCTCGCAATTCTCTAGAAAAAGTTAGGCAAACAATGGCTTTCATTAAGAAAGACTGTTGTGGCTATTAGACAAAATCAGCTATGCTATGCGAGTCTTAATTTCATTATAGCGGTTACCCTCCGGTAGCCATTAATTCACCATAGGATTATCGGTGCCATGCAAGAACAATATCGTCCCGAAGATATAGAGCAAACTATCCAGGAACACTGGGAAAAGAACAATACATTTAAAGTGACAGAAGATAATAACAAAGAAAAATATTACTGCCTGTCAATGCTACCTTATCCTTCTGGTCGACTACACATGGGACACGTCCGTAACTACACCATTGGTGACGTGATTTCCCGTTATCAACGTATGCAAGGTAAAAACGTCTTACAACCTATCGGTTGGGATGCGTTTGGTCTACCCGCTGAAGGTGCCGCAGTAAAAAACAATACCGCGCCTGCGCCATGGACTTACGAAAACATCGATTACATGAAAAACCAGTTAAAGAAACTGGGTTTTGGTTACGATTGGGATCGTGAAGTCACAACATGTACACCAGAATATTATCGTTGGGAACAGTGGTTCTTTACTAAGTTATATGAGAAAGGCTTAGTGTATAAAAAAACCTCTGCTGTTAACTGGTGTCCACATGATTTAACCGTATTAGCTAATGAACAAGTTATTGATGGCTGTTGCTGGCGTTGTGATACCCCTGTTGAACGTAAAGAAATTCCACAGTGGTTTATCAAAATTACCGATTATGCAGAAGAGTTGTTAAACGATTTAGATACGTTAGATGAATGGCCAGAACAAGTAAAAACCATGCAACGTAACTGGATTGGCCGCTCAGAAGGTGTCGAAATCACATTTGATGTTGCCGATAGCAACGACAAAATGACAGTTTACACAACACGTCCTGATACTTTTATGGGCGTGACTTATGTCGCTGTTGCAGCTGGTCACCCATTAGCACAAAAAGCCGCTCAAAATAACCCTGAAATTCAGCACTTCATTGATGAATGCCGCAACATGAAAATGGCAGAAGCCGATATGGCGACAATGGAGAAAAAAGGGATTGCCACTGGTCTTTATGCTATTCACCCATTATCCAAAGAAAAAGTGGCTATTTGGGTTGCTAACTTTGTATTAATGGAATACGGCACAGGTGCCGTGATGGCAGTTCCGGGTCATGATGAACGTGACTGGGAATTTGCAACCAAATATAACTTACCTATTAAAGCCGTTATTGCTGATGCTGAAGGTAACCAACCTGACTTATCTGAAGGTGCATTAACCGAGAAAAATAGCCTAATTAACTCTGGTGAATTTTCTGGTTTAGATAATCAAGCTGGCTTTAACGCTATTGCAGATAAACTTGCACAAATGGGTGTTGGTGAACGCAAAGTTAACTATCGTTTACGTGACTGGGGAGTTTCTCGTCAACGTTACTGGGGAGCGCCAATTCCAATGGCAACCTTAGAAGACGGCACTGTTGTTCCTGTTCCTGAAGATCAACTCCCCGTTATCCTGCCAGAAGATGTAAAAATGGACGGTATCACCAGTCCAATCAAAGCCGATCCTGAGTGGGCGAAAACCACCATTAATGGTCAACCCGCACTGCGTGAAACGGATACTTTTGACACCTTTATGGAATCATCTTGGTATTACGCTCGTTATACCTGCCCTGATTATGATAAAGGCATGTTAGATCCAAAAGCTGCTAACTATTGGTTACCTGTTGACTGGTATATTGGTGGTATTGAACACGCAATCATGCACTTAATGTATTTCCGTTTTTTCCATAAACTGATGCGTGATGCAGGTTTGGTAAACTCAGATGAACCCGCCAAACGCTTACTATGCCAAGGTATGGTACTCGCTGATGCGTTCTATTACACGGGTGAAGATGGTGCTCGCCACTGGGTATCACCAGCAGAAGCGATTGTTGAACGTGATGAAAAAAATCGCATCATAAAAGCGACTGACAGTGCTGGTCATGAACTGACTTATGCCGGCATGAGCAAAATGTCTAAGTCTAAAAATAACGGTATCGACCCACAAACAATGGTTGAACGTTATGGTGCAGACACCGTTCGTTTATTTATGATGTTTGCGGCGCCACCAGAATTAACACTTGAATGGCAAGAATCTAGCGTTGAAGGTGCTAACCGCTTCTTACGTCGTTTATGGCGTTTAGTGCACGAGCACACTCAAAAAGGAGCGACACAATCGCTTAATCTGTCTTCATTAACAGAAGAACAAAAAGATTTACGCCGTGACTTACACAAAACTATCGCAAAAGTATCTGATGATGTAGGCCGTCGTTTAGCCTTCAATACTGCGATTGCTGCTATCATGGAGTTAATGAATAAATTAACTCGTGCAAGTCAAGAAACAGAACAAGATCGTGCATTAATGCAAGAAGCATTAGAAGCCATCGTTCGTATGCTTTCACCTATCATCCCTCACGCTTGTTTTGTGATGTGGAAAGCATTAGGTGGAAAAGAAGACGTTGATGTTGCACCATGGCCTATTGCTGATAAAGAAGCCATGATTGATGACACTAAACTGATTATCGTTCAAGTGAATGGTAAAGTTCGCGGTCGTGTCACTGTTCCGGCTAATTCAGAAAAAGAATATGTTCAGGAAATGGCAACAAAAGAGTACAGTGTTGCTAAATACTTGGAAGATGTGACTATTCGTAAAGTCATCTATGTTCCAGGAAAATTACTGAACATCGTTGTTGGCTGATAAGGAGGCCTAGTGCGATATCTACTTTCGCTATTTTTCGGTTTAGCGGTGTTAATCACCGCTGGTTGCGGTTTTCATTTACAAGGGAAAACTCAAGTTCCAGCAGAATTAAAAACGCTTTATCTCAGCTCTAGTGACCCCTATGGCCCATTATCTCGTGTAATGCGTCAACAACTCAGATTGAGTGGTGTTCAGCTTGTTGAAAACCCAACAGCAGATATCCCTATTCTCAAAATTGTGGGATCGTCAGAGAGTAAAGAAACCGTTTCTGTGTATCAAGACGGTAAATCAGCAGAACGTCAATTAACATTTGTACTAGATACACAAGTGATTATGCCTGACGGAACGATTTACCCTATTTCATCACAGGTTTCACGCCCATTCTTCGATAACCCATTAGAAGCGTTAGCAAAAGACGCAGAAAATGACATTATCAAACAAGAGATGCGTGAACAGGCGACAGCCATTTTAGTGCGTAAATTGTTGGTTGTTCACAATGCTGAACGCCAAAAAGCCGCACAAGCTGAACAGGCAAAACAGATAATCTCACCAGCCCAATGATCCGCTTATATCCAGAACAACTGAATGCGCAACTCCAAGAGGGGTTGCGCCAAAGTTACCTACTCTGGGGCAATGAACCATTGTTGCTCCAAGAGTCTCAAGATGCCATTCAATCTATCGCTAAAGCCCAAGGATTTATTGAACATTATCAATTTACTCTTGATAATAATACGGACTGGAATGAAATTTACTCACTTTGTCAATCATTAAGTCTTTTCTCTCAAAGACAATCTATTTTGTTGCATTTACCTGAAAATGGTCCTAATGCAGCCATGTCAGAAAAACTCACAAGATTGTCTCAAGAATTACATCAAGATTTATTGTTGATTTTACGTGGCAATAAACTGACTAAGGCTCAAGAAAACAGTGAATGGTTTAAAACATTAAGCCAAAATGGGACTTATGTTTCTTGTCTCACACCTGAGTTTGATAAATTACCTAATTGGGTTGCTCGACGAGTAAAACAAAAAGGATTAACGCTAGATGAACAAGGTAACCAACTGCTTTGCTACTGCTATGAAGGTAATTTGCTCGCATTAGCACAAGCTATAGAGCGTCTTTCTCTGCTTTACCCTGATGGTAAGTTGACATTGCCTAGAGTCGAAGCAGCTGTCAATGACGCGTCACATTTTACTCCTTATCACTGGGTTGATGCATTACTCGCAGGTAAAACACAACGCGCATGGCATATTTTGCAACAACTCAAAAGAGAAGATAGCGAACCGGTTATTTTACTCAGAACCTTACAACGTGAATTAATGCAATTAATGACGTTACACCGTGAATCAAAAACAGCTTCGTTAAAAACCATTTTTGATAAGCATCGAATTTGGCAAAACCGACGCCCAATTTTTACAGCTGCATTGCAACGTTTATCAGAGCATCAACTACTGACCGCAATACGGTTATTAACCAGTATCGAAATAACCATTAAACAAGATTATGGTCAACCTGTTTGGCCATCACTTGGCGCATTGGGCTTATTACTTTGTGGGAAAGCATTACCGGAAGGATTTGTGGATCATGCCTAAAAATCATCACTCAACGCCTTTAATTAACCAAGCTATCGCCTTATACGGAGGCACATTTGATCCTATTCATTATGGACATTTACGTCCTGTTGAAGCCCTTTCAGGATTAATTGGTTTAAAAGAAGTGGTGTGGCTACCCAATAATATTCCCCCTCATCGCCCACAACCTGAAGCATCTTCGCAACAACGTCTTGATATGGTACGTCTTGCTATTGAGCCATATTCTTCATTTAAAGTGGATACTCGTGAGCTTGAGAAGCCAACACCTTCTTATACTATTGAGACATTAAGAGACTTCAGACAAGAAATTGGTAATAAACAACCTTTAGCATTTATTATTGGTCAGGATTCATTACTTTCAATTAATACTTGGCACCAATGGGAAAAATTATTAGATGTATGTCATTTGTTAGTTTGTGCTCGCCCTGGCTATCAAACACATTTTGAGTCTGCACAAATGCAATCATGGCTGGCTAAACACCAAACGAAGCAACAAGAAGATATCCATTGTTTACCTGCGGGTAAAATTTTTCTGGCTGATACGCCTCTTTATCATATTTCAGCAACCGATATTCGTTCTCGCCATAAAGCAGGATTAGATTGTCACGATTTACTACCAAGCCCCGTTGAAGACTATATTCGCCAGCAACAACTCTATAAATAATGTATTTATCCTAAAGTTGATCTCTTAAATAATTAAAAGCAGGTGGATAAGGCGAAAAATAGCGTTGGTTAATCAAATAATCATCAGGATAAACAGTTAACCAATATTGGAGCAATTCATAAGGCTTAGCAAAAGGCACAACACCTTGACGATATTGTAAAATTGTTTGTGCCATTGTTTGTTTTTGTTGTGAATTTAAACTTCGCTTAAAATATCCCGCCATATGCATTAAAGCGTTTGTTTGCCCTTCCCGATTTGGTGCTATACTCAATGCCTCCATTAGCTTTCGTTGATATTTCATCGCAATGTTCTCAAGAGGAATATCATCAGATAAATTAGCAATATAACGCCCTAACTCTCGATAAGCGACTTGTGAATAAGCCATAATCAAATATTTATATCGGCTATGAAACTTAACTAGCGCCCCTTTGCTTAATGATTGATAAACCTGTTGTTGATAATCTACTCGTGTAAAAAACCGGGTAAGAAAATTATCTAATGCTTTGGGTTGCGAGAGTTGTTCAACGCAGAGTTGTGGAAATACAGCATCCAATGAAGAGGCAAAATGATCGCCTTCTTTTCCTATATATCCCTGAATTAGAAATGGGTTATTTGTATCGTGAGCATCGATCTGCACAATACCTATATTCTCAGTCCCCATAATATGACAAAGTTGCTCTAATTCTGCTTGTAATTGGCTATTGTTGTTACTCATGATTTCTGAAGATAGCCCAAGATAACTCTCTTTTCTTTCCATTATTTTTCTCTCCAACCCAAAAATATAAGCAATAGGCGGTATAATATGAATTTAACAAAGTTAAAACACCGTAATTAGGTGTTTCATGAGCATTGACAGACGATGTTTAGCTGTTATTCTCACCCTCTGTTCCCTTAAGGGAACTGCAAGGTAAAACTGTCGTCTAACTGAAAAGTTCTTATCTGCCTTCTTTTTGTTATTTATTATGGCGCAGTTAATGGGCATATATGAAATTTTCTAAATCAAACGTCGAAAAACAAGAAAATGAGGTTTATGTTCTTGTTATCGCTAACTGGAATTAATCATCAAGTAAAATAGATTTATTGGTATAAATTCCTTTAAAATAGCGTTTATTATTTTTTCGATTGAATTAACTCATTAGATTAAAGGTGATCCTTTTGCAAGGCTCTGAATTACAGCAATTTATTATTGATAAACTTGAAGATTCTAAAGCTCAAGACATTATTGCATTAGATGTCCGTGGAAAATCAAGTGTAACTGATTACATGATTATTTGTACGGGTACATCAAGCAGACACCTCATGTCTGTTGCAGATAATCTCGTTGATGATTGTCGTCAAGCGGGATTACAACCTTTAGGTGTTGAAGGACAAGGCATTTCTGACTGGATTGTCGTCGATCTTGGTGAAGCCATGGTACACGTGATGCAAGAAGACAGCCGCCGTATGTACGAACTTGAAAAACTCTGGAGCTGAGTTTGAAATTACAGCTCATTGCCGTTGGTACAAAAATGCCGGACTGGATACAGACCGGCTTTATGGATTATCTTAACCGATTCCCAAAAGATATGCCTTTAGAGCTCATCGAAATCTCCGCAGGTAAACGCGGAAAAAATGCGGATATAAAACGTATTCTCGAAAAAGAAGGCGAACAAATGTTAGCCGCTGTCGGTAAAGGGAATCGTATTGTTACTCTCGATATTCCTGGCTCTCGCTGGGATACGCCAAAACTTGCAGAACAACTTGAACGATGGAAGCTAGATGGTAGAAATGTCAGCTTACTCATTGGTGGCCCTGAAGGATTAGCACCCGCTTGTAAAGCTGCCGCTGAACAAAGTTGGTCTTTATCCCCGTTAACAATGCCACACCCTCTTGTTCGTGTCGTGGTTGCAGAAAGCCTTTATCGAGCATGGAGTATTACGACAAACCATCCTTATCATCGTGAATAATCAATAAATTGGCGGGTCAGTAAGTGAAGTCAAATGGGATGAAGAGAAAAAAACGTACCCCGTTTCGAGATTATACTGCGGAATCAAGATTGTTTATCCGCCGTGTAATTGTCGCATTTTCAGTAATTATTATACTAAGTGGTATTTTGGTTTTTAACCTCAATCACTTACAAATCGTTCGCCATGACGATTACCAAACACGTTCAAATGATAACCGAATTAAACTCGTCCCAATTGCACCTAGTCGAGGTATTATTTATGACCGCAAAGGGATCCCCCTTGCTCTTAACCGTACTATTTATCAGCTAGAAGTTGTACCTGAAAAAGTCACAAACTTACAAGAAACGCTTGAAAGTTTAAGAGATGTTGTTGACTTGACTGATGAAGATATTGCGACCTTTGAAAAAGAGCGTAAGCGTTCTCGCCGATTTAGCTCTATAGCCTTAAAAACTACACTTAGCCAAGTACAAGTCGCGCGTTTTGCTATCAATCAGTATCGTTATCCTGGCTTAGAAATCAAAGGCTATCAACGCCGTTATTACCCTTATGGCTCAGCCTTGACACATGTCATTGGTTATGTAGCAAAAATTAACGATAAAGATGTTGAACGCCTTGATAAAGAAGGCTTATCACCTAACTATGCGGCGACTCATGATATTGGTAAGTTAGGTATTGAGCGTTATTATGAGTCAGTATTACACGGAACAACTGGCTATGAAGAAGTTGAAGTCAATAGCCGTGGCCGTGTTATTCGCCAATTACACGAACAACCCCCACAAGCAGGTAAAGATATTTATCTTACCATTGATCTTGAATTACAGACTTATATTGAAACATTACTTACTACAAGCCGAGCCGCGGTTGTAGTGACTGATCCTCGCAATGGTGAAATTTTAGCCCTAGTCTCAAACCCAAGTTATGACCCAAACTTATTTGTAGGCGGTATTTCTAATACAGATTATCAAGGATTACTAAATAACCCAGATAGGCCTTTAATAAATCGAACAACACAAGGTCTTTATCCTCCAGCATCAACAGTTAAACCTTTTATGTCTGTTGCTGCATTAAGCGAAGGTGTTATCACTGCAAACACGACTATTCACGACCCCGGCTGGTGGCAACTTCCTGGCTCTGAAAAACGTTATCGCGACTGGAAACGTTGGGGACATGGCAAACTCAACGTCACAAAATCGATTGTTGAATCTGCAGATACTTTCTTTTACCAAGTTGCTTATGATATGGGAATAGACCGAATATCTACATGGATGAGTCGTTTCGGCTATGGTGAATATACGGGGATCGATTTATCAGAAGAGCGAAACGGTATAATGCCAACACGAGAGTGGAAGCAACAGCGTTATAAAAAACCTTGGTATCAAGGTGATACAATACCGGTTGGTATAGGACAAGGGTATTGGACAGCAACACCTATTCAAATGACAAAAGCCTTAATGACATTAATAAATGATGGACAAGTGAAAACCCCTCACCTGCTTTATGGCACGAAGCTTGGTAATGAGATGTTACCTTATGTTGATACTGAAACGCGCCAAATTGGTGATATCAACTCAGGTTATTGGGAATTAGCAAAGCATGGTATGTATGGTGTTGCTAATTTTCCTAATGGTACGGGTCGTCGTAGTTTTGCTGATGCGCCCTACAAAATTGCGGCTAAATCAGGAACAGCCCAGGTCTTTAGTTATGAAACTTATAACGCTAGCCAATTAGCTGAGCACCTTCGTGACCATAAACTAATGATTGCATTTGCCCCTTATGATAATCCAACTGTAGCGATTTCAATTATTTTAGAAAATGGTGGTGCGGGTCCTTCAGTCGGTGATATTACAAGACAAATTCTTGACCACATTCTCCTTGGTGATAACAACACAGTATTACCTGATTCACCCCCCGCTCCGCGTGGTTCAGAGGAATAATCATATGACTGAAAATAATAAGAAAAAATCCTTCTGGACTCGAATTCATATCGACCCTTTATTCTTGCTCTGTATTATTGCTTTATTGGGATACAGCGCATTTATTATGTGGAGCGCAAGTGGCCAAGATCCAGAAATGATGCAACGCAAATTAGGGCAGATTGCAATGGGTTTTATGATCATGATTGTCATGGCACAAATACCACCACGAGTCTATGAAAGTTGGGCTCCTCATCTCTATTTTTTTTGCGTTATCTTGCTTATCCTTGTGGATGTTTTCGGTCAAATTAGTAAAGGGGCACAACGTTGGTTAGATTTAGGTATTGTGCGTTTTCAACCTTCAGAAATAGCTAAAATTGCGGTACCTTTAATGGTAGCGCGATTTATGAATCGCGATATATGTCCACCGACATTACGTAATACAGCCATTGCATTGGTACTTATTTTTGTTCCAACCTTATTAGTTGCGGCACAACCTGACTTAGGAACGTCCATCCTTGTTGCTGCTTCAGGGTTATTTGTTCTTTTCCTTGCAGGAATGAGTTGGCGTCTTATCACTATAGCTATCATTCTTGTTGCTGCCTTTATCCCCATACTTTGGTTTTTCCTGATGCATGATTACCAACAAGCACGGGTAATGATGCTTCTCGATCCGGAATCAGACCCACTTGGTGCTGGATATCATATCATCCAATCTAAAATTGCCATTGGTTCTGGCGGATTACATGGAAAAGGATGGTTACAAGGCACGCAATCTCAATTAGAATTCTTACCAGAGCGCCATACAGACTTTATTTTTGCTGTATTGGCTGAAGAACTCGGATTAATTGGTGTTTTGATACTATTAGCTCTTTATATACTCTTAATTGCGCGAGGCCTTTACCTTGCAACAAAAGCACAAAATACATTTGGCAGAGTAATGATTGGCGGATTAATGCTAATTTTCTTTGTCTATGTCTTTGTCAACATAGGAATGGTGAGTGGTATTCTTCCTGTTGTCGGTGTTCCGTTACCGCTTATGAGTTATGGAGGCTCTGCCCTAATTGTCTTAATGGCAGGATTTGGCATTGTTATGTCTATTCATACACACCGAAAACTATTATCAAAAAGTTTATAATGAGGTTTCTATGCGTCTGCAATGGGTTTTGATAGGTATCAGTGCATTGCTACTTTCGGGGTGTGTTGTTAATAAATCCAACACCAATAAACAGCCAGCACCATTACCTAATGTGCAAGCTCAACGTGTTCTCGGTGCTGAACCTCGTTACGAGCCTTATCACCCAACGGCAAATCAAGATTACAGAAAAAATGGGGTGATCTATCGTATTGTCACTGATCCTGCTAACTTTAGTGAACGAGGAGAAGCTATTGTTTATGATAGTTTAGCAATGAGTCGTTTAACAACGATTGGTGAACGAATCAATCCTTATGAGTTTGCGGCCGCACATCCCACATTACCCATTCCGAGCTATGTGAAGATCACCAATTTACTTAATGGACGCACCATGGTTGTCCGTATTAACGATCGAGGCCCTTACATCAATGGCAAACAAATCCAAGTCACTCCGGCTGTTTCTGATAGCTTACGTTTGATGCCAACAACCCCCTTACAAATTGAAGGAATTGTCGTTGATCAAAATGGTCATATGAGCGGTATTGGCACACATGGAGCGCAGATCGAGAAAAAAACAACCGCCTTACCCGAACGCCCTAATTTTAATGTTCAGCCAGCAACACCTGCACCATTAACGACATCAACGCCAATCAATAACAATAGCCCCATTGAGCCACCAGCCCCAGCAAAAACGTCACCCCCTGCACCAGTTTTAACGCCTACTCCAGTAGAGACAAAAGCACCAACCTCAAACGCGATACAACAAGGCTTTTATGTACAGGTTGGCGCACTCAGTAACGAAAATAATGCTCAAATTTGGCTCAATGATTTGTCGTCATCATTTAGTACTCAAGGTGTGATTAATAAAGCAGATGGACTATATAAAGTACAACTTGGCCCTTATTCCTCAAAAGATCAAGCCGAAGCAATAAGAAGCAAACTGAAACAGATTAAAGATATCTCTGGGTTTATTATTACCCAATAAAGGTAAGGTGACGTAAAATCCTTTTTATATCAGCAAACTCAAGCGTAGAATCGTCTGAGTTTGCTGATGTTTTATTTATCAGCCCCTATTTTTCCCTGAATTTTCGGATTAAACAAACAGAATGAAACAAACACTACCCGCTAAATCACTAAGAACGAGCCTATTAAGTGCCACTTTTGCTTTATTGACAGTAACGCATCAAAGTCTGGCTGATGATTCACTAAAAACAATGATACCCGCTGTTCCTAATATTGAAGCCGAATCTTATATTCTTATTGATTATAATTCTGGGAAAGTGCTGGCTGAAATGAATGCGGATGTTCGTCGTGATCCTGCGAGTTTAACCAAAATGATGACCAGTTATGTTATTGGACAGTCTATTCGCGCAGGTAAAATTACTAATAATGATATTGTCCCTATTGGTGAAGAAGCTTGGGCAACAGGTAATCCAGTTTTCCGTGGCTCTTCTTTAATGTTCTTAAAACCAGGCGACCAAGTTACTGTTGCACAATTAACCCGTGGTATTAATTTGCAATCAGGTAATGATGCTTGTGTGGCAATGGCCTCTTATATCGCAGGTAGTCAAGATACATTTGTGACTATGATGAATGATTACGTTAAGCGCCTCGGTTTACAAAATACGCAATTCCAAACAGTACATGGTCTTGATGCCCCGGGGCAATATAGCTCTGCTCGTGATATGGCGCTGATTGGTGCCGCATTAATTCGTGATGTACCTGACGAATATGCCATATACAAAGAAAAAGAATATACTTACAACAATATCCGCCAAGTAAATCGCAATGGATTGTTATGGGATACCAGTTTAAATGTGGATGGTATTAAAACAGGTCACACCGCATCAGCAGGTTATAATTTAGTCGCTTCTGCAACCGAAGGCGACATGCGCTTAATTTCAGCAGTAATGGGGGGGCATTCATCTAAAGGCCGTGATGCTGAAAGTAAAAAACTACTGACTTGGGGATTTCGCTTCTTTGAAACGGTAAAGCCACTACAAGTGGGTAAAGAATTTGCGGCAGAGCCAATTTGGTATGGCGAAACAGATAAAGTACAATTAGGTGTAGATAAAGATGTTTATTTAACTATTCCTCGTGGCCGTTTAAAAGACTTAAAAGCGAGTTATGTACTTGATAATGTAGAACTGCATGCCCCCGTCACTAAAAACCAAGTTGTTGGAACCATTAATTTCCAACTTGATGGGCAAATTATCGAACAGTCCCCTCTCGTAGTGATGAATGAAGTAAAAGAAGGTGGTTTCTTTAGTCGCATTATCGATTACATCAAATTATTATTCTCCCACTGGTTTGGCTAAGAGTTGAAAAAGGTAAATGTGACCACATATAGCTTATATAGATATTGGCATAAATACATTTATCATTCCTTTATTTACCCTAATTACCAGTATCGCATTCCTTATTAATAAAGGAATGCGCTTTTTATTTATTACGATTAGGTGTAAAAATAGATTATTAAAACAACAGTATCTGTTGTCTTAAGGAATTACATTATGATGAAAACAAAATTAAACGAACTGTTAGAGTTCCCATGTTCTTTCACTTATAAAGTGATGGGTCATGCAAAACCAGAATTAGTTGATCAAGTCGTTGAAGTTATTCAACGTCATGCCCCTGGTGATTACACACCTTCGGTAAAGCCAAGTAGTAAAGGTAATTACCATTCCGTGTCTATTACCATCAATGCAACTCATATCGATCAAGTCGAAACGCTCTATAAAGAGTTAGGTGAGCTTGAACTAGTTCGTATGGTTCTTTAATCCCTTTACTTAAAAGATCATTTTTTCAAAAGCGCCTTCCTAAGGCGCTTTTTCTTATCTTAATCCCTCTCATTTTCTCTCTTCTTCGGAAAAAAAACATCTCAATCTGGTAGTTCATTTACTGGGGCGTTATACTGCTCTTCACAATTACGCTACAAATGAAGATTTTCACGGTGCAAGACAAAACAATCATTATTCGCCAATTAGGTGTGAAACCCTATTTACCGGTTTCTGATTCTATGCATCAGTTTACGGAAAAACGGGAAAGTCACACGCCTGATGAAATATGGCTCGTTCAACATGAACAAGTTTTTACTCAAGGTCAGGCTGGTAAAGCTGAACATTTATTAAACACAGGGTCTATTCCTGTTATTCAATCTGATCGTGGAGGTCAGGTGACTTATCATGGCCCAGGCCAACAAGTCATGTATGTTTTAGTGGATTTAAAACGTAACCATATTGGTGTTCGCCAATTAGTCACAGCACTTGAAAATACCGTTATTAAAACGCTAGCGGAATTTAATGTAGAAGCCTATGCTCGCGCGGATGCACCGGGTGTGTATGTTAAAGGCGATAAAATTTGTTCATTAGGGTTACGTATCCGTAAAGGTTGCTCCTTTCACGGCTTAGCCCTCAATATCGATATGGATTTATCCCCTTTTGCACGAATAAATCCTTGTGGTTATTCTGATCTGAAAATGACACAGTTAATTGATTTTGCTCCTAATACGACAACTACACAGGTAGCACCATTATTAGTTAAGCATTTTTGTACACAACTAGGATTCCAACCACAGTAATAAAAATGCTATAATTTTTTTAACATTTGTCATTTTTTTTTAAAACCCTGATTACCTCAGTCACATCGTGTTAATCACTCTAGATAACTGGAACTGGCACAATTATGAGTAAACCTATTCAGATGGAACGCGGAGTCAAATATCGCGATGCCGATAAAATGGCACTTATTCCTGTTAAAACAGTCGCTACAGAACGTGAACAACTGCTACGCAAACCTGATTGGATGAAAATAAAGCTGCCCGCTGATTCAAGTAAAATTCAAGGCATCAAAGCAGCAATGCGTAAAAATGGCCTTCATTCTGTGTGCGAAGAAGCATCTTGCCCTAACCTTGCAGAGTGCTTTAACCATGGAACAGCGACCTTTATGATCTTAGGCGCAATCTGCACACGCCGTTGCCCGTTTTGCGATGTCGCACATGGTCGCCCAAATGCACCCGATCCACAAGAGCCAGAAAAACTTGCTCAAACCATTAAAGATATGGGATTACGCTACGTCGTTATTACCTCTGTAGACCGTGATGATTTACGTGATGGTGGCGCTCAGCATTTTGCTGATTGTATTTCAGCTATTCGCGCAAAAAATCCCACTATTCGTATTGAAACATTAGTTCCTGATTTTCGTGGCCGTATGGATAAAGCTCTTGAGATCCTCACAGATACGCCACCTGATGTCTTTAACCATAACTTAGAGAACGTTCCTCGTGTTTATCGCCAAGTACGTCCAGGTGCTAACTATCAATGGTCATTAACATTGCTAGAGCGATTTAAGCAAGCACATCCTGATATTCCGACAAAATCAGGTTTAATGGTTGGCCTTGGGGAAACCAACGAAGAAATCATTGACGTTATGCGTGATCTGCGTAAACATGGGGTAACGATGCTGACATTAGGGCAATATCTACAGCCAAGTCGTCACCATCTTCCTGTTCAACGCTACGTCAGTCCTGACGAGTTTGAATATATGAAAGAGCAAGCACTTGCGATGGGTTTTACTCATGCAGCTTGTGGGCCGTTTGTTCGCTCATCTTATCATGCCGATCTTCAAGCTCAGGGGATTGAGGTTAAATAACAATTAATCTCTCATGCTTAATATTGCAATTGCTGTATTTATAGGTGGTGGTTTAGGTAGCGTATTACGCTGGCTGATTAGCTACCGCCTAAATTCTATTCTTCCACATTTTGCCACAGGCACCTTTATTGCTAACTGTATTGGTGCCTTTATTATTGCTTTTGGTATTGCTTGGTTTAGCAAAGCACCGCATATTGATCCTATTTGGAAAATTATGCTAACAACGGGCTTTTGTGGCGGTTTGACAACCTTCTCAACCTTTTCGGTTGAAGTGGTTGCACTCTTAACGGAAGGTAAAATTGGATGGGCATTAAGTACAATGGGCGCTAACTTAGCGGGATCATTTTTAATGACTGCATTTGCATTTTGGTTATTACGTGAAATGTAATACTAGAAACATAAAAACCCGTTATTCAACGGGTTTAACTATATAAGAACATAAAAACCCGTTATTCAACGGGTTTTTACTGTCTCAAAGAAGTCGTTAATTAGATAGCGACAACGTTTGCAGCAGATGGCCCTTTCGCGCCGTCAGTAACTTCAAACTCTACTTTTTGACCTTCAGCAAGGGTTTTAAAGCCTTCTGATGTAATAGCGGAAAAGTGTACAAATACATCTTTACTGCCATCTTCTGGAGTGATAAAACCAAAACCTTTAGTTTCGTTAAACCACTTAACGTTACCTTTTAATTTAGACATCAAGTTTACCTTTAAAATAGAAAATAAACGCAAGCGTTTTGCGTTGGCTATAGTAAAACAAAAATGATGATTCCCTGTCCACAGTCTAGATCACGAAACTCACATTTTTTTTCTGCCAAATGATTAATATTCAGACAAATCCCATGACTTAACACAGCGTTCACTTAAGAAACAATACTTAATACTTACAATCTGAACTATTCATCAATCTCTATTTTTTCATATTGAAGTAGCCAACGCTTAATATCTACCCCCCCCGTGTAACCGACTAACTTGCCGTTATGGCCAATAACACGATGACAAGGAATAATTAAAGAAATCGGATTTCGTGAATTCGCCATTCCTACCGCTCTGCAATAATTGACTGAACCTAATGTAAGTGCCAATTTTTTATAACTCCAAACTTCGCCAAAAGGAATAGTTTGTAATGTTTTCCAAACTCGACTTTGGAATTCTGTTCCCTCTGGCGCCAACGGGATAGAAAAAGTTGTACGATTACCTGCAAAATACTCTTTTAGTTGTTTTATACACTGTTTAATAACAGTGCTTGAATTCACAGCAATATCTTTATCATTTACAAAATAGAGGCTGGTGATCCCTTTTTCATTTGCTGTAATAGAGATATAGGGTTTTGGGAAACCTATAGGTGCATCGAGATAGTCTTGGTACATAATATTTTCTCTGCTGATTTGTCTGTAACAATAAGATTAAATCATGCTGGATTGATAAAGCAATCATCTAATTACTCGTATATCTAATAAAAATTGATCCATCGAGTGATGAAAAAATAAAATTAGTGCGCTAACCTTTTAATTTTAATGATAATCATTATCAAAATACAAAAACACTATATATTGTATGGTTGAAAATAAATAACTCTATATATAGTATTTAAGTACTTCTCATTATGGATGTGAAAACAGACGCATCCATATTTTTATAAGGGTTATTTTTTATGTCTGTTATCCTCTATACCAAGCCAAATTGCGTTCAATGCAGCGCCACAGAGCGTGCGTTAAAACAAAAAAACATTCCATTTGTTGCAGTTGATCTGACCCAAGATACACAAGCCTTAGCGCAAATTGTCTCTATGGGATATCGCCAAGTTCCCGTCGTTGTTCATGGAGAACAACATTGGTCCGGTTTCTGCCCTGATAAGATAGGACAAATTACGCTCTAAAGGAGCCTCTTATGCAAACTGCACCTTTGATCTATTTCTCAAGTCGCTCAGAAAACTGTCATCGCTTTGTGCAAAAGCTCAATTTACAAGCGACTAGAATTATTGAAGATGAAATCTTGCTCGCAACACAACCCTTTGTGTTGCTTTGCCCTACTTATGGTGGCGGTGGAACTAAAGGTGCAGTTCCTAAGGCGGTTATTCAGTTTTTAAATATTCCTGAAAATCGTCAATTAATACGTGGTGTTATTGCTTCTGGAAATACAAACTTTGGTGCAGCTTATGGGTTAGCAGGTGACATCATTGCACAAAAATGCCAAATCCCTTTTTTGTATCGATTTGAATTATTAGGCACACCAGAAGATGAAAAACGCGTAAAAACCGGCTTAAGGACGTTTTGGTCTAATCTGGCAGACCAATGTGTCACGAGATAATTAACATGACAACATCAATAGAACAACTTGATTACCATGCCTTAAACGCCATGCTAAATCTCTATGATGAGCAAGGTAATATTCAGTTTGATAAAGACAAATTAGCAACGCATCATTTTTTTCGTCAACATGTAAATCAAAATACGGTATTTTTTCATGATCTAAAAGAAAAGCTCGAGTTTTTAGTACAGCAACACTATTACGAAACTCAAGTGCTAGAACAATATGAATTTGCCTTTATCAAACAGCTATTCAAACATGCTTATAGCAAAAAATTTCGCTTTCAATCTTTTTTAGGGGCTTTTAAGTACTATACCAGTTACACCTTAAAAACATTTGATGGCGAGCGTTACCTTGAACGCTATGAAGATCGCGTCTGTATGGTTGCCCTCACCCTTGCAAAAGGTGATACCGAGCTTGCCATTCATCTTGTTGATGAAATTATTAGTGGTCGTTTCCAACCCGCCACACCAACATTCCTAAATTGTGGAAAACAACAGCGTGGTGAGTTGGTTTCCTGCTTTCTATTGCGTATCGAAGATAATATGGAATCTATTGGTCGATCGGTAAATTCGGCATTACAGCTTTCTAAACGGGGAGGTGGTGTCGCATTTCTACTCACTAATTTACGTGAAGCCGGTGCACCCATTAAACGAATTGAAAATCAATCTTCAGGGGTTGTCCCTGTTATGAAAATGCTTGAAGATGCGTTTTCCTATGCAAACCAATTAGGTGCAAGGCAAGGCGCAGGGGCAGTTTATCTTCATGCCCACCACCCTGATATTTATTATTTTCTTGATACAAAAAGAGAAAATGCAGATGAAAAAGTCAGGATCAAAACACTCTCTTTAGGCGTAGTAATTCCAGATATCACATTTGAGTTAGCGAAACGCAATGAAGATATGTATCTCTTCTCACCTTATGATGTAGAGCGTGTTTATGGCGTACCAATGTCAGAAATCAGTATTAGCGAAAAATACAGTGAGATGGTGAATAACTCACAAATTCGTAAAAAGAAAATTAAAGCGAGAGAGTTCTTCCAAACACTTGCCGAAATTCAATTTGAATCTGGCTATCCTTATATCATGTTTGAAGATGCGGTAAATCGAGCAAATCCTATTGCGGGTAGAATTAACATGAGTAATCTTTGCTCTGAAATTTTACAAGTCAACAGCGCAAGTCAGTATCATCCAGATTTAAGCTATCGCCATATCGGTCATGACATCAGTTGTAACTTAGGTTCTATGAATATTGCTATGGCAATGGACTCCCCTAACTTCGCTCATACCGTCAGCACTGCAGTTAGAGCATTAAGCAATGTCTCTGAAATGACGAAAATTGAGTCTGTTCCTTCTATTGAAAAAGGTAATCTCGCTTCTCATGCGATTGGTTTAGGGCAAATGAATTTGCATGGCTACTTAGCACGTGAAGGAATTTATTACGGCTCTGAAGAAGCATTAGATTTCACCAATATCTATTTTTATACCGTCACTTATTATGCGTTATTAGCTTCAAACCAATTAGCTATTGAAAAAAAACAACACTTTAAAGGTTTTAAGAATTCAAAATACGCAACAGGTGAATACTTTAATAAGTATGTATCACAACAATGGTTGCCTAAAACACAAAAAGTCCACCAGTTATTTAGCCAATCGAATATTCATATTCCTACACAAGAAGATTGGCAAACACTCCAGTTGTCTATTATGACATATGGGATTTATAACCAAAACTTACAAGCGATCCCCCCGACCGGATCTATCTCCTATATCAATCATTCCACATCAAGCATTCATCCTATTGTAGCCCCAATAGAAATCAGGAAAGAAGGTAAAATTGGACGGGTTTATTATCCAGCCCCATTTATGACTAATGAAAATCGCCAGTATTATCAAGATGCTTATGAAATTGGTGCAGAAAAAATTATCGACACCTATGCAGAAGCGTCACAACATATTGATCAAGGTTTATCACTAACGTTGTTCTTTTCTGATGAAGCCACAACAAGAGATATTAACAAAGCGCAAATTTATGCATGGCGTAAGGGTATTAAAACCTTGTATTACATTCGTATCCGACAATCCGCATTAGCAGGCACTGAAATAAAAGGCTGTGTTTCGTGTGCACTTTAATAATTACAAGAAGGAAAATATAACATGTCATCACCTTTATTAAGTCACGTTAATGCAATTAACTGGAATCGTATTGAGGATGAAAAAGATTTAGAAGTTTGGAATCGTTTAACCATGAATTTTTGGTTACCTGAAAAAATTCCACTCTCTAATGACATTCCTTCTTGGAGCACCTTAACACAAGCCGAAAAACAGCTCACTATTCGTGTTTTTACTGGATTAACATTACTGGATACTATTCAAAATACTGTGGGGGCGCCGACATTGATACCCGATGCACTGACGCCACATGAAGAAGCGGTATTATCCAATATCTGTTTTATGGAAGCGGTTCATGCTCGCTCTTACAGTTCAATATTTTCCACCCTCTGTTTAACAGCAGATGTTGATGAAGCATATCGTTGGAGTGAAGAAAATCCTTATCTACAAAAGAAAGCTGATATTATTCTGCGCTACTACCAAGACCCTGATCCTTTAAAGAAGAAAATCGCTAGCGTATTTTTAGAATCATTTTTATTTTACTCCGGATTCTATTTACCTATGTATTGGTCAAGTAGAGGAAAATTAACGAATACAGCTGATTTAATTCGACTTATTATTCGTGATGAAGCCGTTCATGGTTATTATATTGGCTATAAATTTCAAAATCATTTATTAAGTAAATCTGAATTAGAAAAACAAGATATTAAAGATTTTGCGTTCTCATTATTATTAGATTTATATGACAATGAAGTTAAATATACCGAAGATCTTTATGACACAGTTGGTTGGACTGAAGATGTAAAAAAATTCCTTCATTATAATGCAAATAAAGCATTAATGAATTTAGGTTATGAGGCCTTATTCCCTGATGAAATAACAAATGTCAGTGCTGCTATTCTATCATCACTGTCACCTGATGCTAATGAAAATCACGATTTCTTTTCTGGCTCGGGTTCATCCTATGTTATTGGAAAAACCATTAACACCGAAGATGATGATTGGGATTTTTAATTTCTCTTATTAACTATCAAATATGACCACAGAATAGCAATACATTCAAATTAATTATATATCAACATAAAAACATAATGCATTGAAAAATATAATTTATTTTTTAATGCATTTTTTATTGTTCATAAAAGCAACTAATTGTATGGTTTTTACCGTTCGATTTATTCAAATAACCAATTTTTTACGAATGATTTTTCAGTTTTTCTTAAATAACCACTCAGATCAGGGTAACATTAATTAGATTATCTAATGTATTTTGGTTTTTTTTCATTTTTATTTTTCTTACTTTCTGCTGTTTCTTTACTCTTTCATTATTCTTTTTATTGAGATCCTAATTAAAATCTCAATATCTAAAAAAAGAAAGTTATTTCAGTTGGTTAACCAATATATCAACGCTTAACAATAAATTTATATTTCACTTTATTTAATTATTAATCATTAAAAAAAAAATTAAAAAAAGAGATTTTTTTTAATTAATTATAATGAACATAGGGTTGTCAGACTCGATCATTGTGGTAGGGTATTTCCCTTACTAAAAATTTTATTTTAGGAAAATAACGATACTCATTAATTAATATTTAATTTATTCCTTCTAATATTTAAATAGGAAACTATATATTGCATGGCAATTAAACTTGAAGTGAAAAACCTCTACAAGGTATTTGGCGAACATCCTAAACGTGCCTTTGAATTATTAGAATCTGGTATGAATAAAGATCAGATTTTTGATAAAACAGGGCTTACAGTAGGCGTTCAAAATGCAAATCTGGCAATTGAAGAAGGCGAAATATTTGTCATTATGGGCTTATCTGGCTCCGGTAAATCCACACTAGTCCGCCTTCTCAATCGTCTGATCTCTCCTACAAAAGGAGAAGTGCTTATTGATGGCGAAAATATTGCGACTATGTCGGATAAAGAGTTACGCCAAGTACGCCGTAAAAAAATCAGTATGGTATTTCAGTCATTCGCCTTAATGCCACATATGAACATACTTGATAACACAGCCTTCGGAATGGATCTCGCAGGATTAAGCAAAGACGAGCGTTATAAAAAAGCAATGGATGCATTAGAGCAAGTCAATCTTGGTAGTTATGCTCATTCTTGGCCTGATGAGCTATCAGGCGGAATGCGTCAACGTATTGGCCTAGCTCGTGCTTTAGCCAATGATCCCGATATCTTATTAATGGATGAGGCTTTCTCAGCACTTGACCCTTTAATTCGTACCGAAATGCAAGATGAATTATTGAGCTTACAAGGCGATAAACAGCGTACTATTGTATTTATTTCTCATGATCTTGACGAAGCAATGCGTATTGGTGATCGAATTGCCATTATGCAAGGTGGAGTTGTAGTCCAAATCGGTACACCGGATGAAATACTCAATAACCCAGCTAATGATTATGTGCGTACATTCTTCCGTGGGGTTGATATTAGCCACGTATTTAGTGCCAAAGATATCGCCAAACGTCGCCCTGAAACCTTATTGCATATCGCACCTGGCTTTGGTCCTCGCTCAGCATTAAAAGTGCTTGAAGATGAAGATAGAAATTTTGGTTATCTCATTGAGCGAGGTAGAAAGTTTATCGGTATTGTTTCGGTAAATTCTCTTGAAGAGGCTCTCAAAAATAAACGGTCTATTGAATCAGCTATTTTATCCGAACCCTGTGCCATTAATGGTGATACCCCTCTAAATGAGCTGATTTCAACGGTTGCACAATCTCCCTGTGCTATTCCTGTTATTGATGAAAAAAACCGTTATATAGGTTTGATTTCTAAAGGAATGTTACTACAAGCACTGGATAAGGAGACGCCAAATGAGTAATACAAATAATCAAGATACTGCATGGGATACCACTTCCCAAGAAACAACCACAAGCGATACCACACAAGAGACACCCCATAGCGTAAATGATGATCCTTGGGCAACAACCAATACAAGTACAACCGAAAGCGACCCTTGGAGTAGTACTGATAGTTCATCAGCAGATACCGATCCATGGGGAACAACAGGTAGCGGTAGTGAAAATATTGATACATCATCTACAGGCACTGACTGGTTAGATGCAACACCTACCGATGTTACGTCAGATTCTTTTAATCTTATGGATCCCTTTCACAACACACTTATCCCTTTAGATTCATGGGTTACTGAAGCGATTGACTGGATCGTGTTACACTTTCGCCCCGTTTTCCAAGGCATCCGTGTACCCGTTGATTTTGTGTTAAGTGGTTTTGAAAATTTCTTAACCTCAATGCCAGCACCTGTTGCCATTATTCTATTTTCACTGATTGCATGGCAACTTTCAGGCAAAGTAATGGGGATCACTTCGTTTATCTCACTGATATTAATTGGTGC
This sequence comes from Proteus sp. G2300, assembly GCF_009915965.1. Lineage (NCBI taxonomy): Bacteria > Pseudomonadati > Pseudomonadota > Gammaproteobacteria > Enterobacterales > Morganellaceae > Proteus > Proteus sp. G2300. The sequence goes on along the minus strand of NZ_JAABNK010000025.1, from coordinate 23,788 downwards.
TATTGGCGCGTGGTCTGAAGCCATGGTTACCCTTGCTTTAGTTCTTACCTCCTTACTATTCTGTCTAATAATCGGGCTTCCTTTAGGGATATGGCTTGCTAGTAGTGATAGAGCATCAAAAATCGTCCGTCCTTTGCTCGATGCCATGCAGACCACACCCGCATTCGTCTACTTAGTGCCCATCGTGATGCTATTTGGTATTGGTAATGTACCGGGAGTTGTAGTCACTATCATTTTTGCATTGCCACCTATTGTGAGACTAACCATTTTAGGGATCAAACAAGTGCCAGAGGATTTAATTGAAGCTGCTCAATCATTTGGGGCAAATCCTCGACAAATGTTGTTTAAAGTGCAATTGCCACTCGCTATGCCAACCATTATGGCTGGTGTAAACCAAACCTTGATGTTAGCACTTTCAATGGTTGTTATTGCATCAATGATAGCCGTTGGTGGATTAGGTCAAATGGTATTGCGTGGTATTGGTCGCCTTGATATGGGGCTTGCTGCCGTCGGAGGGGCCGGTATTGTTATTCTTGCGATTATCCTTGACCGATTAACACAATCTTTAGGTCAAAATAGCCGTCATAAAGGTAACCGATGCTGGTATATGACAGGTCCTATTGGCTTAATTTGCCGACTCTTTGGCAAAAAAGCATCGTAATATATATTCACTATTAATTAAAAATCTATAAAAAACATCACGTTCAATCAATATAAGAAATAGAGGCGACAGTTCGCTGTCGCTATTTATCTCTTACCATCACAACAGAAGGAAAAACTATGCGTAATCCAGTTATCTGGGCAACCGTATTGTCCGCCACACTGATAAGCACCCAGTTATCCGCTGCTGATTTACCTGGAAAAGGGATTTCGGTTCAACCTGTGCAAAGTACGATTTCTGAAGAAACCTTTCAAACCTTAATCGTTAACAAAGCACTAGAGCAATTAGGCTACACGGTTCAACCGATTAAAGAAGTCGATTACAATGTTGCTTATTCCTCTATCGCCAACGGTGATGCCACCTTTATGGCCGTAAGTTGGGTTCCACTTCATAACTCACAATATGAAGCTGCGGGTGGCGATAACACTTTTTATCGTAAAGGTGATTATGTCGTTAACGCAGCTCAAGGTTACTTAATTGATAAGAAAACGGCTGAAAAATACAACATTACCAATATTGAGCAATTTAAAGATCCTAAAATCGCCAAACTCTTTGATGCCAATGGTGATGGTAAAGCCGACTTAACAGGTTGCAACCCGGGTTGGGGTTGTGAAGAAGCTATCAATAATCATTTAAAAGCCTATGATTTAGAAAAATCGGTTACACATAACCAAGGTAACTATGCAGCGATGATGGCAGATACTATTACTCGCTATAAAGAAGGTAAACCTATCTTCTATTATACATGGACGCCATATTGGATAAGTGATGTATTAAAGCCAGGTAAAGATGTTGTTTGGTTACAAGTACCGTTCTCATCTTTACCCGGTGATGATAAAACAGACACCACATTGGCAAATGGGAAAAACTACGGTTTTCCACCAAGCACCATGCATATCGCTGCAAATAAAAAGTGGGCAGAAGATAATCCAGCAGCAGCAAAACTCTTTGAAGTCATGAAAATGTCTGTTGCCGATATCAATGCGCAGAATTTGCGTATGCATAATGGTCAAAAATCACAAGCTGATATTGAGCGTCATGCAAATGCATGGATCAAAGCCCATCAGAAAACGTTTGATGGCTGGGTTGAACAAGCTCGAAGTGCAGCAAAGTAATATGATGAAATAACACATAATCTAAAAAGATGATAACTAAAAGCAGGCTACAATATTGTGGTCTGTTTTTTTATAAATAATTAAAATTACACATCATTAAACAAAATACATTTATACAATAAAAAATCATTTTAACACTATTCTATAGTTAAGATTATTCTCCTTATTAAACACTTAAATCTCCCTTTCTTTCATTCACTCATTTCTTCAATTATGATTATTTTTTTCTCCAGTTGCCATTTTTGGCATGCTCATTCTCATATTGAAGATTTAGATAAGGAATAAATTGTGTCTTATACTAACAAACCTGTACCTGAAGAAATTAAACGTTGGAACTGGGGGGCTTTCATGTTTAATATTATTTGGGGATTTGGCAATAAATCCTATCTTCCATTATTAGCACTCGTTCCTTTACTTAATCTTATCTGGATTTTTATCTGTGGTATTAAAGGTAATGAATGGGCATGGAAGAAGGGTGACTACGATTCTGTTGAAACCTTTATGAAAGTACAAGAAACATGGAATAGAGCGGGCTTTATTTACTTTATTATCAGCATCATTATGGCTGTTATTTTCTTTATTTTCTTCTTCACTACCATGATGGCAATGATTGCAACTTCTGCATCACAAGGTTATTGATTCAATATATTGGGTATTGACCTCTAAATTTACAATAAACCCCATATTATCATGGGGTTTATTTTTTTAACGTATATATCAACTGGCGTTAATATTAGAAGCGTTTTACCACAGTAAATCGATAGTCGCGTCCTACACCTGAAACTGATTCCCCTAAATAAGGATAATAATCACGGTTAAATATATTCGCGACAGTAAAACGCACCTCCGTATTCTTTATAAAAGACGGTTCCCAATTCGCAAATAAACCATGGATTGCATAACCTTTACTTTTTGGTAGAGACCAATAAGTGGCATTAGGATCAGCATCTGTTGGTGAACGTCGTTGAGCACCAATAAAATCACCAGTCCACCCCATATTAATATTAATACTAGGGACTTTTACACCAACTGTGGCATGTAAAGCATCCGGTTGAATTTCAGCAATCCATGTTTTCTGACCAAACCACGGATCACGTGGTGATTGATCCCGTTTTCCTTTCATTGTTGAATACGCTAAACGACCGAATACATTAGGGCTATTATAAAAGGCTTCAATTTCCAGTCCTTGAATATGGTAACCTGGTAAATTACGGTAGTTACCGATGGAAGGCGGGCAATTTCTATTATGTCCATCCACCTTTTGGCTTTCACAATAAACACCGCGACGACGGAAGATTTCGTCTTTACCTCGAGTATCAAACAGTGTTGTTCTTAACTGCAGTTGGTCTTCTCGTTGAATAACACTTTCAAAGTCTGCAATTGCGCCAATCCGTGTAGCTCTTACTGTTTCCTTGTCTAGATGACGGCTCGTGCCTGTTAAGCTAGAAATACTTCCTTGTACTTCATACTGCTCATCAATCAATGGTGCTCGCCATGTATAGGTTAAATCACCAAAGAATCTGAAATTCTTGTTCATTTTCCATAATAAACCTAAATGAGGTGTTGCCCCTCGATAGGTTACATCAGAGTAATCATGACCATAATAGGGATCAGGATCTTGATAGGTAATAGCTCGACTACCTTTACCTTTGTTTTTAACAATATCGTAGCGCACTCCCGGTGTTATCGTCAGATTTCTATAACTTATTGAATCTTGAAGATAGAAGCTGGTTGTCGTTTGCGTTCCTTCAGGCATATAAGGTGGAGCATAATAACCATAATTATAATTTGGATTTTTCGCTTTATCTCGTGTAAACATTAAAACATCACGATCATTACGATGCCAGCGTGTTCCCACTAATACCTTATGTTCTAAAGCACCTTGCATAAGGGTGCTTTCGTTCTTAATTTCAATTTGATGATTGCGATAATCAACCCAGCTTTGATTTCCCATACTGCTACTAAAATAGGAACTTGCATTCTCAGGGCGGTTATCATTCTGTTTTGTCTTTGAATAACCATAAGTCAGTGTTAAATTAATTAAATCGGAATCAACTGGCTGAATATTCCATTTCACACTGAAGGTGTCATCTTTTTGATCACGATAAACTAATTTGCGCTTCATCGCCGCATCAAAGCCATATTTATCTACGTCAGCTTGACTAGGTTTAGCTAATTCATCACGTTTAGCCGCCCAAGGTGTCCAGCCATCACTTTCTGAGCGCGATGCTGATAACGTTAATGTTTGTGCTTCGGTTAGGTAGATATTGGTTTTAATTAAAAAAGAATCTTGATCAGATTGTGAATAACCAAATTTAGTTCCATCAGGACGTCTCAGATCATCACTTTCACGACGGTTAAAATAGAATAATCCGTCTGCTTGCCCATCAAGTAATTTACCGTATACCGCACCACTATAACGATTTTGTCTATCGTTTGTATGGTGACCATATTTTAAAAACATCCCAATATTCTGATCGGGTAATAATAAGTCATCGGGATCTTTGGTTTCAATTCTTACTGAACCACCAAACCCACCATTACCTTGAGTAATATTATGAGGGCCTTTATCAACATCAAGGCGACGTATTAATTCGGGATCAATAAAAATTGAACCTTGACGATATTTTTCAAAGGTTTTGGGCGTACCGTCAAGTGTGATTTTAATATCTTCAGGATTACCCATCCCCCAGATATTCAATGTTTGACCACCAGGCCTTGGGGAACCAGAAGATGAAATTCCGGGTAATTTGTCCACCAGCTCTGCAATATTATTAGGCTGAATTCGATCAATATCTTTTAGTGTCAGAACCGTACTCCCAGCATCAACACTCGAATTAAGCTCCCCCATCACGTAAATAGGCTCAATAATAATATTCTCACGCGGTTTTGATTGTATAGATATATCAGATTTAGCCGGTGTCGTTATTTCTGGTTTTACACTTTCAGTCGCATAGCTATTTAACGAAGTAAGTGAAGTCAATAATAATGCAATCGCTGATGATGAAAATGAAAATATCCCAATTCCCTGACGATAAGCATCATTTTTTGCTAAGAAATGGATCATAATAGTCGTATCTTTTATATGGTTATTGGTTTGATAAATGATTAGAGCTGTAACTAACATCGCCAATTATGATAATAATTATCATTATCTAGTTTTTTTGCATTTATCACTCAATACAGATAACTACACTATTGATACATTCTTGTTAGATTTAAATCTCATCTAAAATAATATTTATAATGAATTAAACTAATTTCATTGGTTATTATGAGGAAATAACTTATCCCTATTTTTAGTTCATTTCATTTGCTTAACGAATCATGATTACATAAAAATTACTAAAGAAAATTTAATCAATTATAAAGAGAAATGATAAGAAAAACACAGAACAATCTGATAATTATCATTATACTCCTTCTCTTTTTCTTTATTTAATCAGCTATCTAATTATTAATTCAAGTAAATTTCAAATATCACATTCTCTTTTAATTATTGAATAAATTAAACAATTAAAATAATGATATTCAACGAGATAAAAATCAGTTAATAATAAAATAAATAATATGAGGTAATATACGCACTTTTGAACACAAGGATGCGTCATGACAATTTATGACCTAAAACCCAAGTTTCAATCTCTTTTACGCCCTTATGTAAAACAGTTATTCACAAAAGGGATCACAGCAAATCAGGTCACACTTTTTGCCTTACTGTTATCCATTGCTGTTGGTGGATTACTTTTGCTTTATCCTTATCCCCATTTATTTTTATTGCTCCCTTTTGTCCTCTTTTTTCGTATGGCGCTTAATGCCATAGATGGCATGCTTGCACGAGAACATAATCAAAAAAGTGCGCTTGGGGCGATATTAAATGAAGCCAGCGATGTTATTTCAGATATTGCACTCTATCTCCCTTTTGCTTTTATTTTTCCACAAGCCTATTGGTGGATCATGCTGGCACTCTTTTTAATGATAATGACTGAGTTTTTAGGCGTGCTTGCCCAAACTATTCATGCGTCTCGTCGTTATGATGGCCCGATGGGAAAAAGTGATAGAGCCTTTATTTTCGGTGCTATCGCTTTTTTTATCGGATTATTCCCTTCCCTGACATTATCAGAAAACACGCATTATCTTTTTATTATTATTAATTTATTACTTTTGTTGACTTGTTATCACCGAATTCATCGCGCACTAAAAGAATCAACGATGACAGATAAAGATAAGGATACATCGTTATGAATCAACAACCGCAATATCAAACTCAAAGGAATATGTTTGAGTCTGAATTTACCACCAGCGATAAAACATCTTTGTATTATCGCCATTGGCCTGCTCAAATTACCACTGAACCAAAAGCAATTATTTTATTTCACCGAGGCCATGAACACTCAGGTCGTGTTTCTCATCTAGTGGATGAGTTAGATCTTCCTGATTTTTCAATGTTTGCTTGGGATGCTCGTGGACATGGTAAAAATCAAGGTGCTCGCGGTTATAGCCCATCAATGGGAACTTCAATAAAAGATATAGACGAATTCGTTCATTACGTTTCATCCAACTATAATATTCCAATGGAGAATATTCTGGTTGTTGGTCAAAGTGTAGGCGCCGTTTTAGTTACTGGTTGGGTACACGATTATGCCCCTAAGATCCGCGGTATGGTGTTAGCTTCCCCTGCATTTAAAGTGAAATTATATGTCCCTTTTGCACGCGCAGGTCTTGCCTTGATGCAAAAAGCTCGCGGGCTCTTTTATGTTAATTCATACGTGAAAGCCAAATACTTAACTCATGATCAAAGTCGCATCGACTCTTTTAACCAAGACTCGCTGATCACTCGCCCTATTGCCGTCAATATTTTATTAGAGCTTTATAAAACGGCTGATCGTGTTGTTGAAGATGCAAGTGCAATTACTTTACCAACACAATTATTTATTTCAGGCAATGATCATGTGGTTCACGCTAATCCTCAACATCTTTTCTATGAACGTTTAAATACATCTATCAAAGAAAAACATGTCTTACCAGGCTTTTACCACGACACTTTAGGTGAGAGAGACAGAGTTATTCCTATCAATAAAATGCGCAGTTTTATTGAAACTTTATTTGCACAACCACTTTATCAACATGATTACCAACATGAAGATACTTGGAGCCATAGTGCAGATGTTTATCGCGCATTACAGACACCACTTCCTAAATATTGTCCAAAAAGACTCTATTACAAAGTGCTTAGTCGTTCGATGAGTACTTTAGGTAAAGCATCTGAAGGTGTTGCTCTAGGTTACGATAAAGGTTTTGATTCCGGATCGACGCTGGACTATGTCTATCGTAATCAGCCTCAAGGGAAAGGCTTATTTGGTCGGGTTGTTGATAGACAATATTTAAATAGTATTGGTTGGCAAGGCATTCGCCAACGTAAAATCAATATTGAAAATACTATCCGCTATGCAATTCGCCAATTAATACAAAATAATATGCCTGTGCATATTATGGATATCGCTGCAGGACAAGGTCGCTATCTTTTTGATGCAATTAATGACTATGCTAAAGTCGATTCAATTTTAATGCGCGACTATAGCGCTATTAACGTTGAACAAGGCCGAATTGCCATAAAAGAACGTCATTTAGAAGATAAAGTACGTTTTGAAGAGGGTAACGCTTTTGATGCAGAAAGCCTAAGTGCAGTTTCACCATCACCAACATTAGGTATCGTGAGTGGACTTTATGAATTATTCCCTGAAAATCATCTGCTAAAAACATCTTTAAAAGGATTATCACAAGCAATTCCAAGTGGAGGATTACTGATTTACACTTGTCAGCCTTGGCACCCTCAACTTGAAATGATTGCCCGTGTATTACCTAGTCACCAAAATGGCCAACCATGGATCATGCGTTGTCGCAGTCAAGGTGAAATGGATGCACTAGTGGATGAAGCGGGTTTTGAAAAGCTCGATCAACAAATTGATCACTGGGGTATTTTTAGTGTATCTATAGCAAAACGTCGCTAACGAAATACGCTATAGCTAAATGAATTATCGCTATATGTTGCCATATAGCGATAATTTTAAGCAAACTGTAAAAATAGAAAAAACGATAAACAAAAAAGGAAATTTAGTATGGAGGGAACTCAGCGCTCTCAAATAACATCATCAAGAAAAAATATCTGGCTTGCTGGGATTGTATGGCTGTTATTTCTAGCTCCTTTTTTCTATTTAACTTATATGCAAGTCAATACTTACACTTCCACCTTATCTAATATTCCTTCTTTTGTTTATTCATGGGAAAAGGCAATTCCCTTTTTACCGTGGACAATCATTCCCTATTGGAGTGTGAATATTGCTTATGGTATTTCCCTACTTATATGTACAACATTAAGAGAACAATTTATACATGGAGTGCGTTTAATTGTTGCCTCTCTTATAGCCTGTGCCGGTTTTTTATTATTCCCTTTAAAATTTAGTTTTATTCGCCCAACAACAGAGGGCTTTTCTGGTTGGTTATTTACCCAATTAGAAGGCTTCGATTTACCTTATAACCAAGCCCCTTCTTTACACATTATTTTATTGTGGATTATTTGGTTACGTTTCCGTGCCCATACACCTAAATCGTGGCAGTGTTTTTTAAATTTATGGTCATTGTTAATAGCTATTTCTGTACTCACAACGTGGCAACATCATTTCATTGATATTATTACCGGCTTTGGTGCTGGTGTGTTTATTTGCTATTTATTACCAATAAGTTCACGTTGGAGATGGCATTTTACTGGCAGTAAACGCAGTTTGCGTATTGCCAAAAACTATGCATTATCTGCGACTGTGTTCTATTTGTTAGCCTTTGTGTTACAAGGGCCTTTTTGGTTTGCTCTCTGGCCTGCAATCACATTAACATTTGTGACATTAGGTTATTTAGGCGCTGGCGCTTCTATTTTTCAAAAAAACACACAAGGTGAAATTCCCCTTTCTGCACGAATAATCCTCTTACCTTATCGCTTTTTTGCATGGTGTACTTATCGTTATTATTTAAAACAGTGCCAAACACCAAGTTTAGTCACTGAAGGCATTTTATTAGGTAGTCGCCCTCTTTACGAATTAAACGCCAATGCGGTCTTTGATTTAACCTGTGAATGGCCAAGAAATAAATTTAGTCAAAATAAGCTTTATTTAGCGCAACCCCAAATCGATTTATTGCCTTTATCTCCAAATGATATTAACAAAGCAATGTTATCAATGGAGCAACTAAATCAAGCTGGAACTGTTTATATTCATTGCAAACTAGGCTATTCGCGTAGTGCAACCGTTGTTGTTGCTTGGTTAGTTTATAATGGCACAGTAGCGACATTAGAGGATGCGATAAAAAAAGTCTCTCAAGCTCGTCCTCACGTTATTTTAAATCCAGAAACACGAGAGGCGCTACAAAATTGGTATTCACATTTTCAGCACATTAAATAACGAGGCAACCATGTTAACAACTAAAACTAGTGGCAAAGTAATTGGCTCTTTAACACAAAGTTGGCGTTATTTACTGTTTTTATCACTTTTACCTTATTTGAGTACATGGCCTGTGTTTAGCCTTCATTTTCATAATAAACTGGCTTTTTTTGTTGCTTCCGTTTTGTTTCTATTAACCCAATACTCTCTTTTTCGCTTATGGCTTGATAGTCATCTTTTTCAAGCTCTATATCGCTATCAAGATGATGTTAGCTTTGATAAAAGCCTCTCTACACTATTTCCTAAACGCCCCCAAAAACAAACAATGGAAGCTCGCTGGCTAGGAACGAAGCGCCTATTCTCTTTTGCAATAATTGGCATTTCAATTCAATGGATATGGAACCTAGTTACTCTCTTTATTACCCTTTTTAGTTATTAAAAAGCACTATTAATAATGTTATTTAGTACATAAAACAATATGTTATAATAATTAAATATAAAGAGTTATATCAAATTAATTGAACATTTTTATCACAGTAATTCTTTTCTCAAAAAAATGACTCATGTTACTATCATTAACCTTACAAATGATTTGTTATGAGTATTATGGAAAACACCGCCCCACAAACATCACTTAGTAAAGGCCTTATTCTGCTCATGGCCGTTGCTACAGGCATGGTTGTCGCCAGTAACTACTACGCACAACCTCTACTTGATTCTATCGCAAATTATTTTCATATATCAGCGACATTAGCCGGATTTATTGTTACCACGGCGCAACTCAGTTATGCCGTAGGACTGATGCTATTGGTGCCTTTGGGAGATATTTTTGAACGCCGTTCACTCATTATTACCATGACATTAATTTCTGCCAGTGGGCTATTAATTACCGCTATCGCAACGAACATTTGGGTAATGTTAATTGGTACCGCGCTCTCTGGTATGTTCTCTGTAGTCGCCCAAATTCTAGTTCCTTTTGCAGCCACTCTCGCTGCACCACACCAACGAGGGAAAGCTGTTGGCACGATTATGAGTGGCCTTTTATTGGGTATTTTACTGGCTAGAACAGTGTCTGGGCTGATGGCATCATTTACAAATTGGCAAGGTATTTTTTGGGTTGCGAGTGTTTTTCTAACAATCTTAGCTATTACGTTATGGCGCTGTTTACCTACTTATAAAAGTCAAACAGACTTAAATTACGTTCAATTATTAGGTTCTATCTTCAAATTATTTGTTACAACCCCTGTACTTCGAACTCGTTCATTAATTGGTGCACTAATTTTTGCTCACTTTGGTTTATTGTGGACATCGATGGCCTTTTTGCTGGCATCAGATCCTTTTAACTACTCTGATGCAGTGATTGGATTGTTTGGTCTTGTGGGAGCCGCGGGTGCATTGATGGCGGGAAAAGCCGGTGTATTAGTTGATAAAGGAAAAGGTAAGAAAACCACCACAATAGGATTAGTTATTCTCCTTCTTTCTTGGGGTTTTATCATTATTGCACCTTATTATCACTGGGTTGGGCTCATCAGCTTTATTATTGGCGTTGTCCTGCTAGACTTAGCTGTTCAGGGAGTACATGTCACGAATCAAAGCACCATTTATCGTATTTTACCTGATGCGAGAAACCGTCTGACCGCAGCGTATATGACAAGCTATTTTATTGGCGGGGCATTAGGCTCTTTATTATCCGGTTATGCCTATCATCAATACGGATGGATGGGAGTTTCTATTGCTGGATTAGTTATTGCCGTTATAGGCCTTATTGTTTGGTTATTAGGTTATAGAAATGATCCAATCATCCATGCTGAATAATCTTTAGGCCCACGGAAGGGTTATATTATTCCTACAATCCCACTCTAATCAGAATAAAATGTGAATGTTTTAACAGCGTGATTACTATTGATGTATATCATCATCCCATTCTTTATTAAGAAAATTATATCAATCTTACCAATAAAGCACATTGGCGATAATTTAAAATCGTTATTATCATCATGGTAACCATTAGCAGTAAAAATAAATTTATTACGTGTTTTATCGTAAAAAACGATCCGTTTTTTCGCAAATAGACTACTATTCATTGTCAGATAAGTGATAAATTGATTTTACTAACTTATTGCAAAGAGATAAGTACCTATCCTTTTTTTTATGTTATCATTCAAAAAATTTATGAATCAGGTAACATAATCAAAAAAACATAGTGACTATAAATAATAAAAATTGCTAAATTGTGTGTTTAATATACCATTTAACATGTTGATAACAGCATTATCCTAATTTTCGAAACTAACAAGGTGTCTAAAAATGGAAAGCTCATTTACGCCAACAGAAGAATTACTAAACACTCGCGCTACACAACAGAAATCACTTAACAAAGATATTCCTTATCAAGAAATTTTGTTAACTCGCCTTTCTATGCATGTTCAAAGCAAACTTCTTGAAAGTCGTAATAATATGCTGAAGTCTCAAGGTATTAACGAGACATTATTTATGGCACTAATGATTTTAGATACGACAGAAAATCGAAGTATTCAACCTTCAGAGCTAAGTGCTGCGCTAGGTTCTTCAAGAACAAATGCAACACGTATTGCCGATGAACTTGAAAAACAAGGTTGGATTGAGCGTCGTGAAAGTCATAATGACCGTCGTTGTTTACATCTCCACTTAACTGATGCAGGTGAAGAGTTTTTAAATAGCTTATTACCGCCACAGCATCAATGTTTAAAACAAATCTGGTCTGTTTTAGATCAAGCAGAACAAAAACAACTTGAAGCGCTCATGCGTAAGTTGTTATTACAATTAGATACTTTGGCTGAGAACGGGTGTGAATAAGTAGTACAATAAATAGTTTTATTGATCTAATCCTATTTACGCCATAAAACGGCAAACATACTTACCCATTAGCATTTATAATTTACCTTCACGCTAATCATTATTCTAAGATTGACCTTATAATTATGTTTCCAGTTTCAATACTGGAAACATATCTAATGATGTTTTTCTGGTTTTATGGAGATCTTCTAAATGAGTGTTAATGAGGAAAATACCCCCCCTCAGGCTCCCATTCGCAATAAAAAACGAACTCGCCGAAATGTTCTACTGTTACTAACTATTCTATTTATTCTTGCTGGAGTGGCTTACACCGCTTATTGGTTTATGGTATTAAGGCATCATGAAACAACTGATAATGCTTATGTTACTGGCAATCAAATAATGGTAATGCCACAAATTTCTGGTTCAGTAACTACCGTTTATGTTGATAACACCGATTTTGTCAAAGCAGGCGAACCATTAGTTTTATTAGATTCAAGTGATGAAAAACTGGCATTGGAAAAAGCAAAAACAGCATTAGCTAACAGTGTTCGCCAAATGCATCAGCAAATCATTAATGGTCGTCAATTAAAAGCAAACATCGTTTTACGCGAAACCGAGCTCACTAAATTACAAAATGACCTTCGTCGCCGTGAAGTGTTGGGTGAACGTAATGTGATTGGTAAAGAAGAGCTTCAACACGCAAGAGAAGCGGTTTCCACGGCAAGAGCTGCATTAGAAGTTGCTAAAGAACAATACAATGCTAACCAAGCGATTATCTTGAATACGCCCATTGCACAACAACCCTCTGTTTTACAAGCATCAACCGATGTTCGTAATGCATGGCTCGCTTTAGAACGCACTAAAATTCTAAGCCCGACTGACGGATATGTTTCACGTCGTAGCGTGCAAGTTGGCGCACAAGTATCACCAGGTAAACCATTAATGGCGATTGTTCCCACTACAGGTATGTGGATTGATGCCAATTTTAAAGAAACCCAACTCGCCAATATGCGTATCGGCCAACCAGCAAAAATCACTACCGACTTTTATGGTAAAAAAGTGATTTATCATGGCACTGTATTAGGTTTAGATATGGGAACTGGAAGTGCTTTCTCATTATTACCTGCTCAAAATGCAAGTGGCAATTGGATAAAAGTAGTTCAACGCTTACCTGTTCGTATTTCATTAGATGAAAAAGAATTAGCAGAAAAACCACTACGTATTGGCCTTTCTTCTGAAGTAACCGTTGACACGATTAACCTCGATGGAAAAGTACTATCGCACAGCGAACGCCAAGTACCTGCTTATCATACTGATGCTCTAACGATTGATATGTCAGAAATAAATAAACTGATCAATGAAATTATTGAACAAAATGCAGGACAATAAAGGCGAGGTGTAAAGGTGATCAAAGAGCCATTACAAGGTGGAAAACTTGCCATAATGACCATCGCACTTGCGTTGGCAACTTTTATGCAAGTTCTCGATTCTACAATCGCTAACGTCGCTATTCCAACTATTGCAGGAAACCTCGGTGCATCTAACTCTCAGGGTACTTGGGTTATCACCTCTTTTGGTGTGGCAAATGCAATATCCATTCCAATTACAGGTTGGCTAGCAAAACGCTTCGGTGAAGTTCGACTCTTTATGTGGTCAACAGCGCTTTTTGCGTTAACGTCTTGGCTTTGTGGTATTTCACAAAGTCTTGAAATGCTTATTTTCTTCCGTGTACTTCAAGGATTAGTTGCCGGGCCACTGATCCCTTTATCACAAAGTTTATTATTGAATAACTATCCACCCGCTAAGCGAAATATGGCACTTGCGCTATGGTCTGTGACCATTGTTGTGGCTCCGATTTTAGGACCTATTTTAGGTGGCTATATTAGCGATAACTATCATTGGGGATGGATATTCTTTATTAACGTTCCGTTTGGTGTGTTGATTATTATGTGTATCACAAACACCTTAGCTGGGCGAGAAACAAAAACTGAAATTAAGCCAATTGATACCATAGGCCTTGTTTTACTCGTTGTTGGCATAGGTGCTTTACAAATCATGCTCGATCAAGGTAAAGAGCTTGATTGGTTTAACTCAACAGAAATTATTGTGCTCACCATTGTGGCCGTGGTTGCGCTTAGCTTCTTAATTGTGTGGGAGCTTACAGATGATCATCCGGTGATAGATCTTTCACTCTTTAAAAGTCGGAACTTTACCATTGGGTGTGTCACACTCAGCCTCGCCTATATGATTTATTTTGGCACCATTGTTTTACTGCCACTGCTTTTACAAGAAGTCTTTGGTTATACAGCAACATGGGCAGGCTTAGCATCAGCATCTGTTGGTTTATTACCTTTAATTATCACACCGATTATAGGTAAATTTGGTGGTAAAGTAGATTTACGCTATATCATCAGTTTCAGTTTTATTATGTTTTCTGTGTGTTTTTATTGGCGAGCTTATACCTTCGAGCCAGGAATGGATTTTGCTACTGTAGCATGGCCACAATTCTGGCAAGGTTTAGCGGTTGCGTGTTTCTTTATGCCATTAACTACGATGACATTATCTGGATTACCGCCAGAAAAAATGGCATCAGCGTCAAGTCTTTCGAACTTCTTAAGAACATTGGCTGGGGCAATTGGTGCATCATTAACAACTACAATGTGGACACAAAGAGAATCACTTCACCATGAAACCTTGGTAGAAAAAATTAATCCATTTGATCCAGATTCACAAATGGCATTCCAACAAATGAATGATCTTGGTCTTTCAAATGAACAAGCATCCGCCTATTTAGCGAAAACCATTACAGAACAAGGATTAATTATTTCAGCCAATGAGATTTTCTGGTTAGCCGCAGGTATTTTCCTTGTCATGATGATCGTAGTTTGGTTTGCAAAACCCCCATTCTCGCCTGGGAAATAAGGCTATTACCGTACGGCCTTATAAATAAAAATCCCGCTTAAATCATCATGACTAAGCGGGATTTTTTATCATTTATTAAAATAATAAAGCGATTAGCCTTGGTGCTGGCGCCACCATTCTGCTAATAATACCCCTGAAGCAACAGAAACGTTTAAGCTCTCAACATGTCCTGTACCACCGATGTAAATGCTCATATCACCTTGATTTAGCGTACTTTCACTTAAGCCATCTTTTTCTTGGCCTAAGATAAGCACCATTTTCGCTGGCAATTGTGCTTTTGATAATGGCACACTCCCTTTATGGCTTGATGTTGCCACCAGCGTATAACCTGCTTTTTTAAATTTATCTAAGGTTTGTGCAAAATTATCAGCATCAATACCTTGGATATATTCAGCACCACCTTCTGCGGTTCGAACAGCCGCACCAGATTCTAATACCGCAGAATCAGGCGAGATGACCCCTTTCACACCAAAGTGTGCACAACTACGCATAATTGCACCTACGTTATGTGGATTGCCCACATCTTCCAGTGCTAACACACAATCACTCTCAGGCGCATCTTTTAGATAAGCTTCTGCATCATGACCCACACGTTTTTTAATTAAGAAGCACACACCACCATGGTGATCGGTACGAGCGGCTTTGACCATCTCTTCTTCTTCAACAACATGATAAGCTTTACGGTTTGCAGCCATCCATTTTAAGGCATCACGAAAACGTGGTGTAACATCTTGTAAAAACCAAGCACGTACAATCGCATCAGGACGATTTTTAAACATTGCTTGGCAAGCATTTTCACCATAAATACGCGTTTCTTCTAAGCGTTGGCGACGAAGCTGTTCAGGATCGATTTGGCTCTTACCTGTAATACCATCATGCTCTTTAATTGCTTCTTCACCAACAGGGCGAGAAACCGTTTTCCATGGAGAAAAACGTCCACCTTCGCTATCGCGAGAAGGTTTCGATTCGTTACGTGATGCGCCACGCCCTGAAGGCTTACCTGCACTGCGGTCATCACGACGAGAAAATTTGTTATCACCACGTCTATTATCACGATTTTTGTCGTCACGGTTATCACCGCGTCTGTTGTCACGGCTATCACCACGACCATTTTCAGGACGACGGGATGGTTTTTTAGGTTTATTATCGGCATTATCCTCACTACGGACATACATCACTTTTACTTTGCCGTTTTTACCTTCATAAGAATCGTTCATTTGTCTCTCCAACTGCAATAGGGGCGCAGATTACATGATAGTTTAGCAACTGTCACCGAGAGAATCACGCACAGGAATCGATAAACTAATCAGGAACAATTGATAATTTAATTCATATCATACTAAGCTGATATATCAATATGATTTTTATCATAAAAATACATCGAATAGTTTGTTTGTTTTGAACATGATAATATTCGCTTCTTTTTTATGAGTATTGGTCAATCTGTTATGCGTGACAATGCAGTTTCTCGACTTCGTCAATATCGACTCTCAATTTCAACTCGCCCTTTTAAAGCACGAGGTTTTCGTACAAAACGTTGTACTTTTTGCTTACTGCCTGAAAAACAGTGTCTTTGTGACACAATCGTCGATCAATCAGCAAAAAGCCAATTTTGTTTACTGATGTATGATACAGAAGTGATGAAACCCAGCAATACAGGAAAGCTTATCGCTGATGTTTTGCCCAATACATTAGCATTTTTATGGTCTCGTACAGCGCCTGAACAAGCCTTATTAGAGGCAATAAATACCCCTGATAGACAAGCATATGTTGTATTTCCTGAAAGTTATGCGTCAAATGAACGTATTGTGTATAACCAACTCCCTGCAAATAGCAAACCACCTTTATTTATCCTCCTTGATGGCACTTGGAGTGAAGCTCGCAAAATGTTTCGTAAAAGCCCTTATCTCGATTCATTACCTCTCTTTTCTTTAAATGAAACAAGTAAATGTGAGTATGTACTTCGCCAGGCAGCAAGAGAAGATCAACATTGTACAGCAGAAGTAGCCGCTTCTATTTTAGAGAATGTCGGCGATATTCAAGCCTCACAACAACTTTTTTCTCATTTTAGTTACTTTCGTCAACAATATTTACTTGGAAAACCAGATCGACGTCAGGCAAAAGAAGAGTAAATCAGCTACATTGAATAGCAGTTGATAATGAAACTCTGGAGTGGATATGAGCCAACGAGGTCTTGAAGCACTATTACGTCCTAAATCTATTGCAGTCATTGGCGCCTCTGAAAAATTAGGTCGAGCAGGAACTACTATGATGAAAAACCTGCTCAGTGGTGGGTTTAACGGTCCCGTGTTTCCAATTAATCCTTCTCGTGGTTCTGTTTCTGGTGTTTTTACTTACCCGTCTATTGATAAGTTACCTCAAGTTCCTGATTTAGCCATTATCTGTACTCATCATCACCGTAATCTTGAATTGCTAAGGCAATTAGGTGAATCAGGTTGTAAGGCTGTTATTGTTCTTTCAGCTCAGCCTAAACAGTTTCAGCCAATAACATCACTCTGCCAGCAATATCATATCCGTTTACTAGGCCCTAATAGCCTGGGCCTTTTAGCACCTTGGCAGGGACTAAATGCCAGTTTTTCACCTCTCCCTGTTAAAAAAGGAAAACTTGCTTTTATTTCACAATCAGCGGCTGTCGCCAATACGATTTTAGATTGGGCTTATTATCGCAATATTGGGTTTTCTTACTTTATTGCCTTAGGAGATAACCAAGATATACAAGTCGATGACTTACTAGATTTTCTAGCAAGAGACAGCAAAACTAGCGCTATTTTATTGCATTTAGAACATATTAAAGATGCTCGCCGTTTTATGTCTGCCTCTCGAAGTGCGTCACGTAATAAACCTATTTTGGTCATAAAAAGTGGTCGAACCCAAAAAGCTCAACTGCTATTGGGTGATACACCGAGTTATGACATTGCTTATGATGCAGCATTTCAACGCGCAGGCTTATTGCGCGTACAAGATACCCATGAAATGTTTTCCGCCGTTGAAACCTTAAGTTATATGACGCCCTTAAAAGGCGAAAAATTAATGATTATGAGCAATGGTTCTGCACCTGCGGCAATGGCGATAGATGAACTATTTTTGCATTCAGGAAAGCTGGCGCAACTTACCGATGAAACGACACAAAAGCTACAAAGTGTTATCCAAGCAGAAAATACCATCCGTAATCCACTAAATTTGGGTGATGATACAACGGTTGAGCGTTATATTGCGACGCTCAATTGCTTATTAGATAGCCATGATCATGATGCTTTATTACTTATTCATACCCCAAGTGCCATTGCACCGAGCATTGAAACCGCGCAACGTGTAATAGAGACCATAAATAAACACCCAAGACGTAAATGGCTTACAGTCTTCACTAACTGGGGCGGAGAATATTCATCTCAACAATCACGAAAACTATTTAGTGAAGCGGGTATTCCCACTTATCGTACTCCCGAAGGTGCCGTTACTGCATTTATGCATATGGTGGAATATCGTCGAAATCAAAAACAGTTAAAAGAAACACCCGCATTGCCTTTAGATGTCAAAATGAATACACAACAAGCACATCGTTGCATTGAAAAGGCATTACAGAATAAGCAATATCGATTAGATACACACCAAGTTCAGCCTATTATGGAAGCTTATGGTTTCAATACACTCCCTACTTGGATTGCTCATAATGCACAAGAAGCGGTGAATATAGCTGAAAAAATTGGCTATCCTGTTGCACTAAAATTGCGTTCCCCTGATATTCCTCATAAATCTGAAGTTCAAGGTGTCATGCTTTATCTGCGTGATAGCTCTGAAGTATCATCTGCGGCCCATGCCATTATCGAACGAGTCTCAGAACTCTACCCTCAGGCTCAAATTCAGGGTTTATTAGTGCAAAGTATGGCAAATCGAGCCGGCTCTCAAGAACTGCGAGTGGCTATAGAGCAAGATCCGATTTTTGGTCCGTTAATTTTATTAGGTGAGGGAGGCGTTGAGTGGCAAATTGAAACTAAGGCTGCTGTTGCTTTACCACCGCTGAATATGGCTCTTGCCCGTTATTTAGTGATTAATGCGATTAAAAGTGGAAAAATACAGCCAAGAAGCGCTTTACAGCCTCTAAATATTTTAAGTTTAAGTCATTTTTTAGTGCAGGTTTCTCATCTACTTTTAGATTGCCCACAAATTGTTAGGTTAGATATTCACCCACTACTAGCTTCTGGTAATGATTTTACATTATTAGATGTCGCAATGGAGCTAGCACCACTACAAGGTGATCCACATCAAAGGCTCTCAATCCGTCCTTATCCCAATGAATTAGAAGAAACATTTTTCCTAAGAGACAGCAATCCTTGTTTTATTCGCCCTATTTTGCCTGAAGACGAACCGCTACTAAAAACCTTTATTAACCAAGTGACAAAAGAAGATCTTTATTATCGTTATTTTAGTGAGATCAGCGAGTTTACTCATGACGATCTCGCAAATATGACTCAAATTGATTACGATCGAGAAATGGCATTTGTCGCTATCCGAAATCCAGAAAAAAATCCGGAAATCATTGGGGTAGCCCGCGCAATGGCAGATCCAGATAATCAACATGCTGAATTTGCTATCCTTGTGCGATCTGATTTAAAAGGGAATACTCTAGGTCATCAACTTATGACTAAACTTATCAACTATACTAGAGAGCATGGTATTAAACGTTTAACCGCCATAACCATGCCTGAAAATCGTAACATGATAAGTTTAGCGAAGAAGTTAGGGTTTTCAGTAGAAGTGCAGTTTGATGAAGGAATAGTGAATCTTGACTTACTTCTTGATGCCCCAAAAAATGTGTAAGCACTATCATCATAAGGGAAAGTTTTGTTGTGTGATTATTCACACATCCTTTGATAAATTAGCTATATAAGATGATTTTATGCGTACATCCCATATAACTAATGTTATGATCAGAAGATCGGTTAAAGAAAATCCACATGGACGATGGCTCCATCTGCCATCATAAACAAGAGAACTAAGCACTGTGATGTTGTCTAAACTAAAACTTGCTAAGCATCAACAACACCTTGCACAACTGCCTAAATTAGCTCAGTCAGTTGCTGATGTTGAAACGCTTTATCAGACGTCCGCGTTTCGCAGCACCTTATTGAAATATATTGCTCAAGCAAAAAAAGAGATCTTTATTACTGCTCTTTATTTAGAGCACGATGAGGCTGGTGAAGAGATCCTTGATGCGCTTTACACCGCAAAACAACAACGTCCTGAATTATCCATTACCGTTATTGTTGACTGGCACCGTGCTCAACGTGGGCGTATTGGTGCCTCTGCTGATGCGACAAATGCAGATTGGTATTACCATGTTGCACAGCAACACCCTGGTATAGAGCTCCCTATTTATGGGATCCCTGTTAATACCCGTGAAGCGCTAGGTGTGTTACACCTTAAAGGCTTTATCTTTGATGATACGGTTATTTATAGTGGTGCAAGTATTAATAATGTGTATTTGCATAAGCTAGATAAATATCGCTATGACCGATATCACATTATTCAAAATAGTGAATTAGCGACCACAATGAAACAATTTATTGTGAGTGATCTTCTGCAATCTGAAGCTATTCAACGTCTTGATATTAAAGATAGAGTTCGTTGTGCTGAAATAAAAAATTGCATACGCCAATTTCGTTTTAATTTACGCACACGTGATGGCTATGATATTAAAGCCAATGCTTCTAATCATGAATTAGCAGTAACGCCTTTAGTAGGTTTAGGTAAGAAAAATATCTTAAATAAGACCATTTCTCACCTAATGGCTTCTACAGAAGAAAAATTAGTTATTTGCACACCTTATTTTAATTTACCTGCGATCCTTGTTCGTCAAATCAGCCATTTATTAAGAAATGGCAAACAAGTCGAAATTATTATTGGTGATAAAACGGCAAATGACTTTTATATCCCACCTGAAGAGCCGTTTAAAATTATTGGTGCCCTGCCTTATCTCTATGAGATCAATCTACGTAAATTTACCCAGCGTTTCCAACGGTTTATTGATAATGACCAATTAACAGTAAGACTCTGGAAAGACAGTGATAATACCTATCACTTAAAAGGTGTGTGGGTTGATGATAATTGGCAATTGATTACAGGTAATAATCTTAACCCACGGGCATGGGGATTAGATTTAGAAAATGCGATATTAATTCATGATCCTAAACATGAATTACATGAGCAACGGCATAAAGAGCTAGCCTATATTCGCCAAAAAACACGTATTATAAAACATTACCAAGAGCTAGAAAGTATTAAACTTTACCCACTTAAAGTGAAAAAATTGATCAAACGGTTACGACGTATTCGTGTTGATAGATTAATTAGCCGTATACTTTAACACTAACACTTCCTCCCCCCGAAGCCTTGCTTAATATTAGTAAGGCTTTTTTGTATCAATAATCATCTTCTATACTCTATGTATCTTATTTAAGAACATCAATTGTCCGTAATAAGGCTTTTATTTTATGAAACTAAAGCTCAAATATAGTTCTGCTATTATTTTATTATCAATAATAGCTTTAACAGGTTGTCGATCATTTCATTTTGCTAATGACAATTGGAAAGGCAAAGATAAAGCTCAGCATTTCTTATTTTCTATGGTGACATCAGCGGGTGCGAATGCTTATGCAGAACATCAAAATTATGGCCATAAAGAAGGTGTATTAATAGGTCTATCGTTTTCGATTAGTTTGGGAGTAGCAAAAGAGCTTTATGATAGTAGACCCGAAGGAACAGGTTGGAGTTGGCATGATTTTGCTTATGATGTTGCTGGCGCGACGGCAGGCTCATTACTTTATCAACAATTAAAGTAACTTTGTAACTTTTATTTAAAAACCTTAAACGCAAAAAAGCCAACCCAGTGGGTTGGCTTTCTCGTCTTATTTAATGCCTGGCAGTTCCCTACTCTCACATGGGGAGACCCCACACTACCATCGGCGCTACAACGTTTCACTTCTGAGTTCGGCATGGGATCAGGTGGGACCGCTGCGCTATGGCCACCAAGCAAATTCGGTTTTATTACCCGCTTCTTTCCTTTCGGTCAGTCGCCAGTAATATCAATCTTAAACAAGCCTACTTTATCTACTCTTCGTCTCTCAGACAAAACACCTTCGGTGTTGTCAGGTTAAGCCTCACGGTTCATTAGTACTGGTTAGCTCAACGTATCGCTACGCTTACACACCCAGCCTATCAACGTCTTAGTCTTAAACGTTCCTTTAGGTCACTCAAGGTGACAGGGAAGACTCATCTCGAGGCAAGTTTCCCGCTTAGATGCTTTCAGCGGTTATCTCTTCCGCACTTAGCTACCGGGCAATGCCATTGGCATGACAACCCGAACACCAGTGGTGCGTTCACTCCGGTCCTCTCGTACTAGGAGCAACCCCTCTCAATCTTCCAACGCCCACGGCAGATAGGGACCGAACTGTCTCACGACGTTCTAAACCCAGCTCGCGTACCACTTTAAATGGCGAACAGCCATACCCTTGGGACCTACTTCAGCCCCAGGATGTGATGAGCCGACATCGAGGTGCCAAACACCGCCGTCGATATGAACTCTTGGGCGGTATCAGCCTGTTATCCCCGGAGTACCTTTTATCCGTTGAGCGATGGCCCTTCCATTCAGAACCACCGGATCACTAAGACCTACTTTCGTACCTGCTCGAGCCGTCACTCTCACAGTCAAGCTGGCTTATGCCTTTGCACTAACCGCATGATGTCCGACCATGCTTAGCCAACCTTCGTGCTCCTCCGTTACTCTTTAGGAGGAGACCGCCCCAGTCAAACTACCCACCAGACACGGTCCCCGACCCGGATTACGGGCCTAGGTTAGAACATCAAACGTTAAAGGGTGGTATTTCAAGGTTGACTCCATGCAGACTGGCGTCCACACTTCATAGTCTCCCACCTATCCTACACATCAAGGCTCAATGTTCAGTGTCAAGCTATAGTAAAGGTTCACGGGGTCTTTCCGTCTTGCCGCGGGTACACTGCATCTTCACAGCGAGTTCAATTTCACTGAGTCTCGGGTGGAGACAGCCTGGCCATCATTACGCCATTCGTGCAGGTCGGAACTTACCCGACAAGGAATTTCGCTACCTTAGGACCGTTATAGTTACGGCCGCCGTTTACTGGGGCTTCGATCAAGAGCTTCTCCCTAAGGATAACCCCATCAATTAACCTTCCAGCACCGGGCAGGCGTCACACCGTATACGTCCACTTTCGTGTTTGCACAGTGCTGTGTTTTTAATAAACAGTTGCAGCCAGCTGGTATCTTCGACTGGCTTCGGCTCCGTCCGCAAGGGACTTCACTTACCGCCAGCGTGCCTTCTCCCGAAGTTACGGCACCATTTTGCCTAGTTCCTTCACCCGAGTTCTCTCAAGCGCCTGAGTATTCTCTACCTGACCACCTGTGTCGGTTTGGGGTACGATTGTTGGTAACCTGAAGCTTAGAGGCTTTTCCTGGAAGCAGGGCATCAATTGCTTCACCACCTTAGTGGCTCGTCATCACACCTCAGCATTAAGTGACCGGATTTGCCTAATCACTCTGCCTACATGCTTGAACCGGGACGACCGTCGCCCGGACAACCTAGCCTTCTCCGTTCCCCCATCGCAGTTACCACCAGTACGGGAATATTAACCCGTTTCCCATCGACTACGCTTTTCAGCCTCGCCTTAGGGGTCGACTCACCCTGCCCCGATTAACGTTGGACAGGAACCCTTGGTCTTCCGGCGTGCGGGTTTTTCACCCGCATTATCGTTACTTATGTCAGCATTCGCACTTCTGATACCTCCAGCAT